>JAPLJI010000054.1 GCA_026388655.1 Pseudomonadota bacterium | reverse complement strand
GTGAGCCGCTCCAGCTCCGGGAGGAAGGGCCAGACCAGGATCACCCCCAGGATCTTGATCGAGAAATGGGCCCAGGCCACCTGCTTCCCGTCGCTGGTCGATCCCATCGCGGCTAGGAAGGCGGTCACGCAGGTGCCGATGTTGGCCCCCAGGATCATGGGGAGGGCCGCCTGCAGGGTGATGGCCCCGGAGAGGCCGAAGGAGATAACCAGGCCGATGGTCGCGGCCGAGGCCTGGACCAGGGCGGTCAGGAGGGCGGAGATGAACAGGCCGCCCAGGGGGTTTTCGCCCAGGGTTTTGAGCAGGTCGAGAAAGATCCGGGAGTGGGCCAGGGGAGCCGCGCCGTCGGACATGAGCTTGATCCCGTAGAAAAGCAGGCCGAAGCCCATGATGATCCGGCCCAGGTAGCGGAGGTTCCGGCGGCGGATGAAGAAGCCCATGAAGAAGCCCACGGCCACGGGGAGGAGGGCGTAGTCCATGACCCGGAAGGAGATCAGCTGGACGGTCAGGGTGCTGCCCACGTCCGCCCCCAGGATTACCCCGACGCTCTGGAAAAGGCTGATCATCCCGCTCGAGGCGAAGCCCACGAGCATGACGGTGGTGGCGCTCGAAGTCTGGAGGAAAATGGTGATGATGACCCCGACCACGAGCCCGCGGACGGGCTTGTCGGTCAGGGAGTAGATGGCCTTCCGGAGCTTTTCGCCCCCGAAGAGGGAGAGGCCCTCGCGGGACAGGTTGAGCCCGTAAAGGAAAACCGCCAGGCCCCCGAGGATTTGGATCAGACTAACCACTGGATTTTAGTATACGGTTTTTCGAGGCCAATTTCCTCCCCTTTTTGCGAGGGAAGGATTTATCTTCCCCCTTAAATCTATAATCCCACTCCCCTATATCTATTTTCCCCCTCCCTTGAGGAGAGGGGGTGGGGGGGGAGGGTGAAAAGAAGTTTGAGGGGGATTTTCAATCTGTGCTGTCATTCTGAGCACATTCACTTCGTTCAGTGTAAACTCCGCGAAGAATCTCTGTTTTTTTCCTCCCATTCCGAATTCCGAAATCGGCATTCCGCATTTCTCATTGCCGTCATTCCCGGCTTGACCGGGAATCCAGTCGTTTCATCTTGATTTCCATTGGTATTTCCAGCTTCCGAGCTCTGCGAGCCCGACGTAGCTCCCGTCCTTCGGAGCTTCAGCGTAGTAGGATGAGCGAAGTCTGGGCAGCGTCCTCGCGCCCTAGCGTTTATTAAATTTTCCTTGACATTCAAATAATTTGTAATATAAATGTTTATAAATAAGCGTAATAGCCATGAGAATTAAAGCTGGTTTCGAGGAGATCGGAAGGATATCACAAATTGTGATATCCTCATTTTTTTCACTATCCTTACTACTTCTTCCTCTCCCCTCAGGGGAGAGGGGAGAGTGAGGGGGAGAAGGCAGGTAAATATTCTACCCGACGGTGTTTTAACAGAACGCGGAAGATGTAATGGACTTCAAACGCCAAGATAAAGACCAAGCTCTGGAATTCGTGGGCGGAGGATCGGAAGCTGGGGAAGAAAATGAAGCAATTATATCCAATATCAATGGCTGACCCCTTATTCTTGGGGCAAATAGATCTCGGGGTTGATCTTTTTGGGGGTAGGGTTTAAGTGTCTTTAAAAAGGAGAGCATTTTATTGCCTGGCTTTCTTCGTCGTGGCGGCCGGACTGCCGGTCTCCGCCTCCGCCAGTTATTATAACGTGTACGGCCTGGGTTCCCGCGCGGTGGCCATGGGAGGGGCCTATGCGGCCCTGGCCAATGACGCGGTGGCGGTCTACTATAACCCCGCCGCCCTTGTGGAAGCCGGCCCGTACCGCACCGAGATGGGGGTGTCGCGAAACTTCTATAACCTGAAAGTATCGGTCGCGGGGGATTATTGGACCAAGAAACTTTCGGAATTAGGTTTCAACAGTACCAAGGATATCGAGGCGCTGTTTCAGGATGACCTTAAGGAAGTCCTTTATATGAACATAGGCACGGCGATGGCCCTGTGGAAGGATGCGGCGAAGAAGCCCCTGTTCAGTATGGGGTTTCTCTTAAACGCGCCCTTGAAGCCTTGGTTCAATCGGTTCTTTTTCCAGGATCCCAACGACCCGATCTTTCTCGAGTATACGAACTATCCCAATAAGTTCAGTATCCTCTTTGGGACCGGTTTTAATGTTTCCGGTATTCTCAAAAAGGTCTTTGATGTCGAAATCCCCGGGATTTCCCTGGGGGTAGGAGCCAACACTTTCTTCCTCGGGGTCGGCACCCTGGAGATGATGCCATCCTATACGGCGATTAAGTTGCCCTGGGATTTTGCCCCGATCGCCGGGATCCTGATCAAACCCTTCGAAGATTTCGATGATAACCGCCTGAAAAGCCTCAAGCTGGGCGTTTCCTATAATGGCGGGATGAACCTGGTATTTAATTTTAAGCAGATGAGCCTGATGGGAATGACAGGGAGGATGACCGCTCCGGACAGCTATTCGATCGGGCTCTGGAGGTTGGGCGTGGGTTTTGACCCCGTGGAGAACTTAACCGTGGGTTACGAGCTGGATAGAGTCTTGTGGTCCGAGTATCGGCCGCCTTTCTGGACGGCGGAGGGCTCTGTAAAGGGTTTGTTGGCTCAGGATTTCGAATTTACCCCTTTCAATGACATCTGGGTGAATCGGATCGGGGTGGAGTACCGGCTATTCAATTCTTCCCTCAATCTCCGGGGCGGGTATTTCTTCCGGCCCAGCGCGGTGCCGAGTCAGTCGGGCGACACGAATTTTATTGATTGCAATACTCACGTGGTTTCCTTGGGAGTGAGCTATCGGGTTCTCGAGAAACTTACGGTCGCAACCTTCGCGCAAAACCGAATCATGCCGAAGCGGACGATGGAGAAGATTGGCAGCGATCCTGCCCTCACCGGAACGATAGCCGGAAGCGGCAGTGGGTGGTACACCGGCCTGGAATTGATTGTGGAGGTTCGGGAGCCTTGATAAATTTTTTTAAGGAGATGAGAAGCTTGCTCAGAGAACATCAACCCCCCCAAAAGCGAGGGAGAAGAAGGTTCGGGGGAGCGGCGCTGCTCTTCCTCAGCCTGTTGCTTCTGACTGGAGGGGTCCCCCGGAATGCCTGGCCGCAAGGCTACTTCGACATCTACGGCGTCGGATCCCGGTGTGTCGGGATGGGAGGAGCTTGCACCGCGGCCGCCAACGACTCGAGCGCGGTCTATTATAACGTCGGCGCTCTCACCGAAAGTAAAAGGATGAATATCGAATTCTTCGCAATAACAAATTTCATTAATTTGGATTTAGATCTATTGGGAGACTGGAGCGCCCTGGAAGGCTTGCGGAAATTAAGTGCCGATCAGTTGGGGAAATGGTATGCGAACGTGGATGAAATCGAGCACGTGGGGTTTAGTGCCGTCATGCCGATTGTGCAAACCCCCGCGGGAGAAAATTTATTCAGCTTTGGGTTGATGGCCAGCTTTGGAGTGCAATATTGCGTTCGCTTTATGTTCGTCGACCCGGCCGATCCGTTGTTTCTGGAATATACCAACTATCCGAATAAACTCAACATGATCTTCGCCGGCGGTTTCAATCTTTCCGGGATGGCGGACCGGTTTTTCGATTTGGATATCCCCGGGATTTCAGTGGGAGTCGGGCTCGATGGATTCTTTGACGGACAGGGAGGCATGAATATTGAGCCGTCCCAGAGCGCGAGATTTAACATGGAAATGCCCTTAGACCAGGCGCCGGTGGCCGGGGCTCTGATTAAACCTTTCGAGGACTTCGATAACGACATCTTAAAGAGTATCAAGCTCGGAGTTTCCTACAGCCAAACCATGTCGATGCAATTTGCTTTGGGTTTGAATCTGACCGAAGCCATATCCGGTGATAGCAACGGCTATGATCTCTTTCATGTCGGGCAGTGGGGATTGGGGCTCGGTTTAAATCCGATGAAAAAATTAAACGTGGGTTTGGCCGCCACCCGATACGCCTGGTCTGATTACACCCCACCCTATATGGGATCGGATTTATTGGGCGGCGTCCCCATTGAAGTTGAAAAGTTCAAGGATATCTGGGTCCCCCGGGTGGGGGTGGAGTACGATTTGCTCTCCTTCCTCAAGCTCCGGGGCGGGTATTTCTTCCGGCCCAGCGCGGTGCCCGACCAGGTGCACGCCACCACGGTTATCGACCTCGATACCCATGCCTTATCGGTGGGGGCGGGCCTCAAGATTTCCGATTCGATCTCGGCAGGCATTCACGGTCAGTACCGGATGCTGATTGAGCGAACCACGGTAAAAGAGGGGGGAGCTTCCTCGGTAACCGCCAGCGGGAACGTTTGGAACCTGGGCTTGACACTCTCATTTTATGGAGATTGATATTGATAAATCCGTCAATTGTTCGCTCCTCTTTTCTGAGATTCTCTAAGGAAGAAACCCCGCGCTGATAAGGAAAATATTTTTCCTAAACAGAGGATCGGCTCATCTCCAGAAGAATAGGCAGAAAGCGGAAGAGTCGGCCGGGTGGCTGGGCAATTTCAATAGTTATTGCCTTTGCCCTTATGCTCCTTCCCTCCGTAGATTCCGGAGCGAAAGAAGATCAAGCAAGAGCCGCCTGCCCCTCAGCTCAAAAAAAGAAAACCCTAACCCGGCAGGAAGATTATATCATTGTTCGGGGCCGGGAACTGCGGAAGACCCGCAATGAAAAAATAAGCAATCTCTCCCTTTTTTCCTCGATTGCGGGAGAGATAAATCCCATCCCCTTTCAGGTTGACGAGGTTAATCCAGAGGGTGAGTGGGTATTGCCCATGATTTCCCCCAGCTTCAAAGACCGCCCCATTGAGCCGGATCGAGATGACGACGACGGGCACCTCGATGAAAATGATGAGCTGGTTTTTATGGTTCGGGACTCGGGGGACCGGCTGGCGCCGGACCATTACCCCCCGGGGGCGGTAGCGGTGGATGAAATCAGGCTTGAGGATCCCATTGATGGGGCTTTAGCCTGGGTTTATTTATGCTCCTTTTCCGGAAAACCTCCGCTCTCCGATGTGGACTACGTGATTTACCAGACTCTTTTGGACAAGACGGAGCAGATTACCAGCAGCAATTTCAAAATCATCTACTCCCCCGGGTTGTCCAACAGCCCGAGCTCTATGAGCATTCGGGGGAGCAAAAATATCCTCGATCGGATGAAGTTCCGTCTGCAAATAAAGATCTTGGGGATTCCCTTCTCCTTGGACGAAAACAATTTTTCGGGTGAATTATCCCTTTATAAAGACGGGCCAATTCGAGTTATCCGGCGGATTCGCAGTGCCATCCAGCTGACCAAGACATTCCGGACACCTTCGGCGGCGATTGAAAGTATCCTTTACAATAATGTTTCTATCGTCCCCGTTCGGATCAAAGTGTTGGTGTCCATGAAGTGGTTCAAGAAGATTCTCCGGGTAAAGACGCGGGTGGGGGCGGACTTCCAGAATATGCACGGCTGGCAGGTCTTGACCAATGTTGACCCCCGCTGGCTCCAGGTTGACGGCAAAATGGACGAAACTGAAATGGGGGTCAAGGGAGAGGGATTTAACTGGTTTCTGGCTAAGGGGCCCGAGGGCGCTTTTATAATCAGGGCGGTTCTCGACCGGAGGCCGGATGGATCCTTTCAGGAATCGCCCCTTAAAGCCAGCCTATACTACATGGATGACGACACCAGGCTTGATCCCCCGGAGTCGGTTCCGGGCGAATCCCCCCAAATCGGGTATTGGATGGACGGCGTGCAGGACTTAGCTAAGGGAACGTTTTATGTCTATGCGGTTATGTACTTCATCAAGAACTACCAAGAAGGGATCGAAGCGAATTATCTGAAAATTTTGGACCAGCCGATCAAGCTGTGTGTAGATTAATCAGCCTCAGTTGACTAAATCTAGTTTTCGAATCTTGTTTAAATTATAAGGGATTATAAGGGACGTTATAAGGAACGTAGGTTACTTGTTGCCTTGTGAGTCTTGAATATTCTTTTTACTTTCTGGCAAGAATTTCAAGATTTTACCGGCGATCGAAGATTTTCAAATCATCCTTAAAATTATTAAGTGGCAGGGCTTCGATCCCGGGCGCGAGGGGAAACCTTCTGGCGCCGGGGAAGGAGCCCATAGAAGGGCTCCCCTACTAAAAAATAATTATTTTCCCCCCGGATATGATTGCTATGTATCCTTGAAAATCACCAGGCTAACGGGTGATTTTCAAGGATGGCTTAGAGCCAACATTCAGGGCCTTGCCATTTTTTCAACAAAGATGGGAATGAAATTAGGGGCTAACATAACCATGTCGCAGCCTAAAGGCTGCGGCTACCGAGCTGGTTTATTGTTACAGGCCCACCCCGAGCGAAGACCCGGGGTCTCTACCCATGACCTCTAACCCATGACCTGTTTCCGGCTACTGCTTGGCTTCGGAAGCGGCGGGCTTGGCGGCGCGGAGGACCTTGAGCTCGCGCTTCAGGGCAAGCCGCTCGTAGGCGCTGTGAAGCGAGGAGATGATGAAGCCGAGCAGGAAAAAGAGGATGAGGAGCATCCAGAGGTGGATCGGGCTCGAGGTCCAGGTTTTTAAATAAAAGTCCAGGCTCACCACCACCGGGTGCTGGAGCTCATTGTAATTCTGGAAAAAGAAGATAAAGGCGATACAGATCACCAGGACCCAAAACCCCGCTTTGATCGTTCCCATTTTATTTCCTCCCCTCTTTTAATTCTATAGTTTCGAGTTTCTAGTTTCGAGTTAAAAAGATAACAATAAAAAGGGAAAACAATTCATTGTTTATTATGTTTTTTTTCTTACTTTAAACCCGAAACCCGAAACCAGAAACTGGTTTTTACTCTAATTCCCCCGTCTTGGCCCAGGTGCTGATATAGCGCGGGATCATCTCGGTGGACAAAACCCGGTCCACCTTCCCGGTGGCGATGGCCTCCCGGGGCATCCCGAAAACCACCGAGCTTTCCTCGGACTGGGCGATGACCGTGCCTCCTTTTTGCTTGATCCGGATCACCCCGTCCTTGCCGTCATTGCCCATCCCGGTCAAGACCACGCCCAGGCAGTTCCGGCCGGCGGCCTCGGACGCGCTCTCGAACAGCATATCCACCGAGGGGAGGTATTTCTCCCGGCCCCGGCTGGAGAGCTTGAGGACCAGGTTTTTGCCCCGGCGGTCCAGATAAAGATTTTTTCCGCCCGGGGAGATGTACCCCTGCTGGGGCAGCAGCGGGTCCCCGTCCCCGGCTTCCTTGATCGGGTAGGCGGAGAAACGGTCGAGCCTTTCCGCGAAAGCCTTGGTAAACCCCGGGGGCATGTGCTGGGTGATGGCAATCCCGATGGGCAGGCCGGGCCGGAGGGTGGCGAGAATCTGGGAAATGGCGGCCGGGCCTCCGGTGGAGGCCCCGATCACCACCAGGCGAAGCCCGCCGACTTCGGGCTCGGGCCGGTGCGGGGGGGCGACGGGCCGGGGTGCCGCGGGCCGGGGAACCGGGAGGGGGCGTTCCCGGATCCCCTCGAGGCGGAAATCCCGGGCGGCCCGGATCTTGCGAATCAGCTCGTTCTTGACGTTGTAGAGCTCCGGGGAAATGGTCCGGGTGGGCTTGGGCAGGAAGTCCACCGCCCCGAGCTCCAGGGCCTGGAAAACGCTTTCCGCCTCCCGCCGGGAACTGACCACCAGGATCGGGAGGGGGGATTGGTTCATCACGATCCGGAGGAAGGTGAAGCCGTCCATCCCGGGCATTTCCAGGTCGAGCGTGACCAGATCGGGCTTAAGCTTGCGGAGCTGCCGCAGGCCTTCCTCCCCGTTCCCGGCCATCCCGGCCACCTCGATGTCGGGGGCCTGGCTGAGCATCTCCCGGATGGCCTTCCGGTTGAAGGCGGAGTCGTCGATCACCAGGACGCGGATTTTCTTCATTTGGCGCCCCCCGGCGGGGCCCCGGGGCCCGGTTTCTGGTAGACCATGTCGTTCTTAAAGTGCCGGAGGATGAAGTCGGTAGAGAGGTTCATCAGGGATTCGGAATGCCCGAGCAGGAGGAACCCGCCCGGCCGGAGGCGCTCGAAGAAGCTTTTGATCACCCGGCGGCGGGACTCCCGGTCGAAGTAAATGATCACGTTCCGGCACATGATGATATCCTGGGGCTTGAGCATCTTGATGCGTTCCTCGTCGAGAAGATTCAGGTGCCCGAAAGTCACGAGCCGCCGGATCTCGTTCCGGACCCGGAACCCGTCCTCCGCGGGCTCAAAATAGCGCCGCCGGTAGACGTCCTGGGTCACCCGGAAGGCCGATTCCCGGTAAACCCCTTTCCGGGCCAGGGTCAGGACCTGGTTGGAGATATCGCTGGCGAAGATTTCCACCGTCCATTTTTTCAGCAGGGGGTGATCGTGGGTCAGGATCGCCAGGGTATAGGCTTCCTCCCCCGAGCTGCAGCCGGCGCTCCAGATCCTCAGGCATTTTTCGGAGGGGAGGAGAATCTCGGGTTTTTTGGTTTCGGCAATCTCCGGGAGGATTTCCTCGGTCAGGGCCTTGAGCTGGTAATCTTCCCGGAAGAAGTAGGTCTCATTGGTGGTCAGGATTTCGGCCAGGGTGTTGAGCTCTTCCTCCCGGCGGGGATCGTACTTGAGGAAGAAGTAATAATCCCGGAAATTCCGGATCCGGTGATGCCGGAGCTGCTGGGTCAACCGGCGTTCGAGCAGGAACTTGGCCTGCACGTCGAAGTAAATCCCGCAGTAGCGGTTGATGAAATCCCGGAGGCTCCGGAAGTCCTCGTCGCTCATCTGGAGCGGGGGTTCCAGAATCGACTCCCTTCCCGGTTTGATGTTCTCCGGCAGGTTTTCCAAGTTACTTAGCCGATTTCCATCAATTATTAGAGGGCGTTACGAAAATTTTCATCAAGTTTTTTATATGGACTGCATCGGCTTGCCGATGCATTGCATTAGCAATCCTTCGCTTCGCTCGAGGACAGGGCTAATGCACTCCATAAAAGAACGAGATTAGACCCGGTCAGATATTTCCATTTATTCCTTGTGTTTTAAATCGTTAAGTCGTTACTTGTAACACCCTCTAATAATTTTTAGAAATTCCTTTTTCTGCCAGGATTTCCACGGACAGATCCGAGCAAAATCCCTGAAAATCCGGGTAATCCGGGTCATGGGTTCTCTGACTAGAGCTGGAGCTGGTCCGGAAACCGGGCCTCCCCCTTGGATCCCCGGAGGAGGGCCAGGACGGTCTCCCGCACCAGGGGATCTTCCTCGACCTCGAGTCTTTCCTGCAGGGCCCGGGAGATGGAAGGATCCTTGCGGATGGCCAGCTCTTTCAAGGCCTGGACCAGGCGCAGCCGGACGTTGAACGCTGGATGGGAGAGCAGGTGGAGCAGCAACTCCCGGGAGACCTCCCCCTCCCGGAACGGGGTGAGGGATTCCACCGCCGCCACGATCACCTCGGGGTCAGCGGCGCGGAGAGCCTGCAACAGCGCGGGCCGAACATTTTTATCCCCGCTCCCGGCCAGGGCCCGGACGGCGGCTTCCGCGACCGGGCCTTCGCCCTTTTCCAGTTCCTGGGAGAGGGCCGCGATGACCCGCGCATCGCCCCGGCCGATCCGACCCAGGGCCTCGACCACGCTGGTCCGCGCCCAGAGATCCTCGTCCCGGAGGGCGTGGAGAAGCGGCTCGAGGGAATTTTCCTGGCCGAGCTGGCCCAGAGCCCGGGCCGCGGCGACCCGGACCCGGGAATCCTCATCGGCCAGGGAGAGAATCAGGTTTTCCGCGGCTGCGGGGGCCTGCAGCTCCGCCAGGGTGATGGCGGCGGCTTCCCGCACCGCCGGCGATTCGGCCTTGAGGGCCAGGATCACCTCTCCCAGGGCTTCCCCGGCCTGGATCTCGCCCATCAGGATAATCGAGTTGCGCTGGACGCATTCCGAGCCGTCCTTGAGCCGGCATAAAACCTCCTGGACCACTTTGGCTTTATTCCTTTCCGAAAGCAGCCTCAGGGCGGAAAGGGCCGCAGCGGAAAGCTCGCTTTCGATCTCGTCGAGCAGATGGGTGAGCTCCGGGATCATCCCGGCGAGTCCCAGGCGTCCGGCGGCCAGGGCGGCCTCGATTTTTTCCTTCCCGCCCAGGCCGGGAGCGGTGAGGGTGTTCCGGATCAGTTTCTCCCGCTGGGCATCGAAGGCGGAGTTGCCCCCGCTGTCAAAATGGCCCAGGAGCTCCAGGACCCGGGACCGTTCTTCCTCTTTCAGCTTCGGATAGCGGCGGATCAGGCTGGCCAGGGACTCCGCCCCGAGCCGGGAGATTCCGGCGCGGGCCAGGCGCTGCTCCTCCTCGGAGCCGGAGACGAACAGGGGAAAAAGGGTTTCCAGAACCTCGGGGGCGCGGACCCGGGAGATAATCCGGATGGCGGCCAGGCGGGTCTGGTCCTTGGGACTTTGGAGGAGCGGGATGATTTCCCCCGCGCTCAGGTCGGAGGGGGAAAGCTCGAGCTCGGACTGGGAATTCAGGAGTTCCGAAATGGCCAGGAGGGCCTTTTCTTTGTGCCGGGAGCTCCCCTCCCGGATTTTCCGGATCAGGACCGGCAGGGCCTCCGGGTTGCGGCTCGCGCCCAGGGTGGCCAGCGCCACCTCGCGCAGGGTGGGGTCTTCCAAGCGGGGGGAAAGCGGTTCGACCGGCAGGCAGGCCCCGCGGACCCCCAGTTCCTTCAGGGACTGGAAGATCAGGAAGTTCACCCCGGGCGAGGACCCCAGGCTTTTGATCAGGGGCGCGACCGCCGTTTCCGTTCCGATCTTGCCCAGGGCTTCCACCGCCGCCATCCGGCTGTTTTCGTCCGGATCGGAGAGGGAGGAGACGAGCAGGGGGAAAACATCTTTGCCCCCGATCTCTCCCAGGATCTCCATCGCGAATTTCCGCACCTCCGGGTCCTGATCCCGGGAGAGCTTCTCGATTTCGGGCAGGGCCTTCCGGCCCAGGCGGACGAAGATCTCGATGGCCGAGTTGCGTTTCCCGGCGTTATCTTCCGAGCGGAGCGCCTGCCCGAGGGCCCGGTCCCGGGAAGACGGTTCCGGGAAGCTTAAAAAGACCTCGACCGCGGCCTTGCGGACCCGCCAGGAGGAATCCCCGATCCCCTCGGAAAGCAGGGACAGGATTTCCGGGAACCGGAAGGCGTCGAGGTTAGCGAAAGTCCCGGTCAGGCTTTCAATTTTCTTCCGGCGCTCTTCTTCCGGAAGATCGGCGAACCCGGGACGGCTTTTGCCGTTGGTTTCCAGGGCGGAACTCATCACGGTATTCCCAGTTCTTTTTTCTTGTTTGCGACCAATTGCTCCAGGGCGTCTTTCAGGTAATCATGCGCTTCCCGCACCGGAGCCGGGACCCTCTCCTTGAAGAGCTTGTAACTTTCCTCGATGTCCCGTTTCAGGAGCTCGTAGAAATTACCCTTTTCGAGTCCTTCCTTAATCGAGTCCGCGTTGTAAAGGGCAATGTCGGAAACGATGATCCGGGCCAGGCGCTTGGCTTTCTCCTCTTCCGGGGAACCCGCCGCGGCGGGCGCTTCCGGGGGCTTGGCGGCCGGCGGGGCCGGGGCCGGCTTGGGTGGAGCCGGGGCGGCCACCGGGGGCGCAGCCAGGGGTGGAGGGGGTGGCGGCGGGGGCGGTGGAGTCGGGACCTTGGGGGGAGCGGGGGCGGCGATGGGAGGCGGAGGCGGGGGCGCGGGGGTTTCGACCAGGGGCGGCGGGGGCGGTAGAGCCGGGGCCGGCGCGGCTTTCGGTGGAGGCGGAGTGGCGGGAGGGCGGGGGACTTCAGCCGGACGCGGGGTCACGCCCGATTTTTTCTCCCAGAGCTTGATAATCGCGGGGATCAATTCCTTGGAGGCCTCATCCCTTTCCAGGAAGACATCGGCCCCCGAGAGGGATTCGGCCGGGCGCTGGTATTTCTTCGGTCCGCGCTCCGCCCCGATCAGGATGATTTTCAGGGCTTCCTGGCGCGGGTCGCGGCGAATGACCTGGGAAATCTCGAAGCCGAACATCCGGGGCAGTTCGATCCCGATCAGGGCGAGGTCGGTCGGGTTGCGGTCGAGTTCCAACAGGGCCTCAATGCCGTCCCGTACTTCCCGGATCTCGAGTTTGCGGGCGGCCAGCTGGGGCTGGAGTTCGGCCCGGAGGGGCTCATCGGCAAGGGCGAGGAGAACCTTGAGCCCCGGGGGAATCGGCAACGCGGGGGCGCCCGGGGGCGGGGCGGCCGCATCGGCCCGGGGCGGAGGCGGAGCCGGCCGGCCCGGGGGAGGAACGATGATCAATGTGCCACAGCTTTTACATTTGATTTTCGCCCCGGAGGCCGGGATCTTGTCCTCCTCTATGCGATAACGTTTTTTACATTGGCTGCATTCAACAATCATCATTCCCTCCTTTTTAAAGCTGGAATCTTTCCACTTCCTGGTGGAGACTTTCCATTTCTCGATCCAGGCCCTTGACCGCGTTCTGCATCTCGGCGATGCGGGTCAGGTTCTGGCTGACCACCTCACGGATGCGCTGGATCACCTGGGCCACCCGCTCGGTGCCCTGGTTTTGCTCCTGGGTGGCCCGGTCAATATAGCGGACCATCTCGGTGATCCTTTCCACCGCCTCGGTAATGGTCCGGCTGCCTTTGGCCTGTTCCTGGGTGGTTTTCTTTACCATCTGGGCCACCTCCCGGGAGCTCTCGGCGGCCCGGATCACCTGGGCGCTGCCTTGGCTCTGCTCCTGGGTGGCCTTGGTGATCGCCTCCGACATCGAGGTGATCCGCTCGGCCGCCTCGGCGACCTGCCGCGACCCCCGGGCCTGTTCGGCGGTGGCCTCGGCGATCCGGCGGGCCATGTCCACCGTGGCCTGGCTGCTGGAGAGGATCATCTTCAGCACTTCGCCGGCCTCGTGGGAGAGCGTCACCCCGCGTTCAACGTTGCTTTCTCCGGCCTCGATCGCTTTCACCGCCCGATTCCCCTCGTGCTGGACCGCTTTGATCAAGGTGGCGATCTCCTTGGTGGAACCCCGGGTGCGATCGGCCAGCGATTTGATCTGGTCCGCCACCACGGCAAATCCCTTACCGTATTCCCCGGCCTGGGCCGCGATGATCGCGGCGTTCAAGGCTAGAAGGTTGGTCTGGTCCGCCACTTCCTCGATCACGTTCAGGATCTTCCCGATCTCCTGCACCCGCTCGCCCAGCTGATAAATGACGGTGGCGGCCCCCTGCGAACTCTCCCGGATGATCATCATGCCCTCAATGGTGGATTGGACCGCCTTCATGCCCTTCTCGGCGTGGTGGCTCATCTGCTCGGAAACCTGGTGGGTTTCCCCCACGCTCTCCTTCACCTGCCGGATCGAGCTGTCCATCTCTTCGATCGCGGTGGCGGTTTCCTCGGCCAGCCGGGAAAGCGAGCGAGAGCTCTCGGCTACCTGCTTGATCGAGAGGTCCATCTGGGTGATCGACCCCGAGGTTTCCTCCACCACCCGGAAGAGATGTTCGATGGACTGGGCCACTTCCTCGATGGTGGTGCTCATCTCCAGGATCGAACTCGCCCCTTCCTCCGCGGTGGAGGCCAGGATGGTGGTGTTCTGGGAAATCTCCCGAATGGCGGTTTCCATCTCGCTGGTGGAGGCGCTGGTTTCTTCCACTCCCTGCGACTGGGTGTTGGAGCCCTCGGCGATGCTCGCGGTCAGCCGGCCCACCTCCCGGCTGACCTCGGTGGCCCGGGTGGTGGCGGCGCGGATTTTCTGCACCATCTGGTTCAGGCTCTCGATCATCTGGTTGAAACTCCGGGCCAGCACCCCGATCTCGTCGCTGGAGCGGACCTCGACCCTCCGGGTCAGGTTCCCCTGGGCCACCTCCTCGGCCAGTTCGACCAGGGATTTCAAGGGTTGAAAGAGGAAATTAATGAAGAGGTAGGTAACGAGTAGCTGCACCAGGATCAGTCCGATGGTAAAAAGCGCTCCGGAGGCGAAAATTTTGTGGAGCTTCTTTTCCACCCCCTCCGGGGTCATGATGATCCGGACCAGCCCCTGGGAGACCGTCTCGTGCTGGGGGGCCTGGGCTTGGGGTTTTTCCTCGGCCGGGGCGGAAGAGGCGGAGCCGGCGCCCGGGCCGGTTTTTTCCATCAGCCCCATCCCGGATAGTTCATCGGTGAAGGCCGACGCCGCGGCGTGGGCCCGGACGATCACCACCGGGGCGAAAATTTCAAAGACTTTCCGGTGCGCCAGCGTGAGGGGCCTCTCCCCCTCTTCCAGGAAAGATTCCTCGCTCGGGGGGGGCAGGGAATCTTTCATCCCTTCGATTTTCGAGATGGAGGCCAACAGCAGGCCTTCCCGGTTGGCGATCTCGACGAGGAGGATATCCTCATCCTCGAGTACCCCCTCGATCAGCTGTTTAAGCACGATCCGGTCCTCGGCCACCACCCCGAAACGGGCGTTGTAGGCCAGGTTTCCCGCCAGGCTGAAGCCGCGTTTTTTCATGTCATTGATCATGATAGCCCGGGAGCGGACCTGGAAATACCAGGAGAGAAGCCCTCCCGCGATAATAATCAAAAGGGTAAAGTAAAGCATTAATTTCAGGTTAAGATTAAAGGACCGGATGCTTGGCTTTTTCATCTTTTCCCCCTAAAGGTATTCCCATTTTTTTCATTTCCTTGATTTCTTCCAGGCTCAGGACCTTTTCCAGGTCGAGGAGCAGGATCAGTTCCCCTGCCTGGCGAATCACCCCGCCCAGAAAATCCGGGATTTTCCCCCGAATCATCCGGGGCGGGGGCAGGATCTCCGCGGCGGGGATCCGGATCACCCCCAGGATCTCGTCCACCATCAAGCCGAAATTCTCTCCCTCGAGCTTCACGATCACCACCCGGGATTTCGGCCGAAGGGCGCCTTCGCCCAGGCCGAGCCGCCGGCTTAAATTGATCAGCGGGATGACCGCGCCCCGGAGGCTGATGAACCCCTCGAAAAAATCGGGGGCCTTCGGGATCCGGGTGATCTCGGGCAGGCGGGAGATTTCCTTGATCATCATGATATTCAGGGCGAAGTTTTCCCCCTCCACCTTCAGGTGGGCGAGCTGGGCGAGATCTTCCCCGGCGGGCCGGAACTTCTGGCGCAGCGCCCCGGATTTTTCCTTGCGTTTCATTCCGAAACCCTCCCGGCGGATTCCAGTTTCAAAAGCTCAGCCAGGTTGAGCATGATGATCATTTTTCCCCCCACCCAGCCGACCCCGGTGATGAAGCTGGCTTCCCCTCCCACCGTCGGCGGCGGGGGCTCGAGCTCCTTGAGGGGCAAGCGGATCACCTCGGTGACCTCCCCGACCGCGAGGCCGAAAGGCTGTTTGGATTCGGGGTCGGAGACCACGATGACCCGGGCGGGGTCCGGGGCGGCCGACTTCCCCGGGCGGGGTTCGCCCGCCGCGGGCAGGCGGAGGCGGCGCCCCAGCTCGAGGATGGGGATGATTTTGCCCCGGAGGGAAATGATCCCGGGGACATAATCCGGGGCCCGGGGCACCTCGGTCAGGGGGCGCGGTTTGATGATTTCCTCTACCCACTGGATCTCAATCCCGTATTCCTCGCGGCCGAGGGTGAAGCCGAGGAGCTCGTAGATTTCTTCGGGCTCGGCCGGTTTCTCCTCCGTGGGGGTCGGGGGGGCGGTCAGGGCCGGCGTTTCCACCGTCACCTGGATTTCCCGGGGTGGTTTTTCCGCCTCGGCGGCGGGGGCGCCGGCCGGGGCCGCCCCGCCTTGGGCGGGGGTTTCCTCCGGGGGAGCGGCGGGGGCCGCGGGCGCCGGCGGGGTCAAGGTCTCCGGTGCCGGCGCCGGGGTCTCGGAGATTTTTTTTCGCGCGGCTTTGGCCTTTTCCCGGGCTCGGACAAGATCCACGGTTATTCCTCCTTAAGTTCCAGCTCCCGGGCGATGTCGGTCACGATCTCCGGCCCGATCTGGTCCTGCTCCCGGCCGAAGCCCTCGAGGAGGGCGCTGGCCGCCAGGTTATTGATCAGGCGAGGCAGGCCCTGGGAGTAGGCATAAATCCTTTCTACCGCCCCGGGGTTAAAGAGTTCCTGCTCCCGACCGGCCACCCGAAGGCGATGGCGCAGATATTTTCCGGTTTCCTCCTGATTCAGGGGCCCGAGGTGGTAGCGGAGACCCACCCGCTGGAAGAGGGCCCGATAGCCGGGACGGCGCAGGCGCTCCCGGAGCTCCGGCTGTCCGAGCAGGATCAGGGTCAGGAGGTTCAAGTCATCCAGCTGAAAATTGGTGATCAGGCGCAGTTCATCCAGGGTGGCTTTCTCGGGGATCAACTGGGCCTCGTCCACGATCAGGACCGCCTGCTTCCCGGCTTCGAAAAGCTCGAAGAGCAGATCGGAGAGTTCCTCCCAGAGGTCGTTCCGGTTCGAACGGGGTTGGCCGCCCAGGCTCTGGATGAGGGAGCGGAGGAGCTGGGTGGGGGAAAGGCGCGGGTTGTAGAGGAGCACGAGCTTGACTTCCGGTCCCACCGAGTCGATCAGCGCCCGGGAGAGGGTGGTTTTACCGCTCCCGATTTCGCCGGTCAGAACCATGAACTCCCGCTCCTCGACCGCGAACCGGAGTCGGGCCAGGGCTTCCTCGTGCTGTTGGGAAAGGTAAAGGAAACGGGGGTCGGGCGTTTTGCCGAAGGGTTTCTCCCGGAGCTGGTAGAATTCGCGGTACATGTTTATTTGATCCCCACCGTGCCGCTGGCCCGGGTGGATTCCTCGATCAAGGCGCCTACATCCAGGATCAAAATGGTTTTATGACTGCCCAGGTCCGCCGCCCCGGCAATCCCGGGGACGATTTCGGCCAGTTTGCCCAGGGGCTTGATGACCACGTCCTGCTGGCCGACGAGGTTTCCGGCGAGAATTCCGATCCGGCGCTCGGCCAATCCCACCACCACCACGTAGAGCCGGTTCCCGTTTTCACTCGGGGCGGCCGGGGCCGGGAGCCGGAAAAGCCGTTCCAGGCGGATCAGGGGCAGGGTCTTGTCCCGGAGCGGGATCACTTCTTTCCCTTCCACGGTGCGGATCTCGTTCTGCAGAATAGCCAGGTTTTCCTGGATCGAGGTCAGGGGAATGGCGTAGATCCGGCCGGAGATTTCGACCAGGAGCACCCGGATGATAGCCAGGGTGATGGGCAGGGTGATTTGGAACAGGGTTCCCATCCCGGCTTCGCTCTCGAGCTCGATCATCCCGGAGATCCGGGTGATATTGCGCTTGACCACGTCCAGCCCGACCCCCCGGCCGGAAAGGGAGGTGACCTTGGTGCTGGTGCTGAACCCCGGCAGGAAAAGGAGGCTGGTGGCGTCTTCGGGGGAAAGCTCGATCCCGGGTTCCAGGAGCTTTAACTCGTGGGCCTTTTCCTTCACCCGCTTCCAGTTGATTCCGCGGCCGTCGTCCTCCACCTCCACCACCACGTGACTCCCGACGGAGAAGGCATTCAGGGTGATCCGGCCCCGGGGGTTTTTCCCGGCCTTTTCCCGCTCCTCCGGGGATTCGATCCCATGGTCCAGGGAATTCCGGATGATGTGCATCAGGGGGTCACCGAGTTCCTCGACGATCAGCTTGTCGAGTTCGGTGTCCGCCCCGAAGATCTCCAGGTCGACCTCCTTGTGGGCCTGCCGGCAGATCTGCCGCACCACCCGGGCCAGGCGGTCAAAGAGCTGCCGGAGCGGAACCATCCGGGCCTCCATAATGCCCTGCTGGAGCTCGGAGACTTTCCGTTCCAGGAGGCGGTTGGCCCGGAAAAGCTCCCGGGCGAGTTCCTCCAGGCCTTTCTGGCCCCGGAGGTGTTCGGCCAGACGCTGGATCTCGGCCTGGGAAAGCACCAGCTCGCCGACGATGGCGATGATCCGGTCCAGTTTGCTGATATCCACCCGGACCGTCTGGCTGACGCTTTTTAAACTTTCCTCCGCCCCTTCCCCTTCCCGGGGCTTGGGTTCCTCCGGGGCCGGGCCGGGGGCCGGGCCGGGGGCCGGGGCCTCGGTTTTTCCCCCCGCCGGGATCGGCTCGACGGTCACGCCCGCACGATCACCCGCCGCCGCCAGGATACTCTCGACGCCCTTCTGACAGCCGACAATCAAGTCGAAGACGATTTCGTCCTCCCGCCCGGGCTGGCTGCTCGGGAGAGTGGTGATGATTTCCCCGACCTTCTTGAGATCCTGGTTGACGGCGGTGAGATCCTGGTCGAAGGTGGTGATGGGGAAAACGGTGTGGATCCGGAAGAGGGGGACGCCCTTCCGGACGTTCTCCGCCAGGCGATGTTCCTCGTATTCGGTCAGGCTCTTGAAGAGGTTGGGGTCGAGGCCCACGCTCGAGAAGGGGGAAGCCGCGGAAGCCTGGCTCTGGGAGCGCAGGAGCTGGTTGATCCGGGCCACCATTTTTTCGGCCGCGAGCTTGTCTTCCTCCTGGCCTTTGCCGATCCCATCGACCAGGGTTTTCAGGGTATTCATGCCCTGGTAAAGATGCTCGAGCAGCTCCGGGGAGAGTTCCACCTTGCCCATCCGGAGCCGGTCGAGAAGATCTTCCAGGCTGTGGGACAGCTGGGAAACCCCCTCCAGGCCAAACATCCCGGCGATGCCTTTCAGGGAGTGGGCGCCCCGGAAGATTTCGTTCAGGGTATCCGGGTTGATCTCCCTGCTCTTGGCGCCGTCCTCGAGTACGATCAGGTTCTGGAAAATCTTCTCGATGACCTCTTCGGCCTCGGAGACGAATTCCTGCCGGGCCCGGGTGCCCCGGGCCTGCGGTTTCTTTTCTTTTTCCTTGCTCATCCCTTCGGTCCGGTTTTTCCCAGCAGGCGTTTGATCGAGGCGATCAGGCTCTCCGGGGTGAAAGGCTTGATCAGGTATTCATCGGCCCCCAGGGCCAGTCCCCGCCGGCGATCCTCTTCCTTGCCCTCGGTGGTGATGACCAAGGTCGGGATGTCCCGGTAGCGGGGGTTGGATTTCAAAAAAGTCAGGAGTTCCAGGCCGTTGATGTCGGGCATGTTGATGTCGGTCAGGATCAGGTCAAACTGGATCCGGGGCAGGAGCTTCAGGGCTTCAAAGCCGTTCTGGGCCTCGGTGATCAGGAATTCCTCTCCCACCGTCTCCCCGAGGATGGAGTCGATCATGCTCCGCATGGCCGCGGAGTCTTCAACTATGAGAATGTTCTTTGCCAAGGGTGGGAACCTCCTTTAGTTTCCGCTCCAAAAAGGCTTTTTCCATGGCCAGGCCGGCCTGGGAGAGGAAGATTTCCAATCCGGTGGAATCCCCGATGCGCCGCCTTTCGGGCAGGTTATCCCCGTAAAGGATGATTACCACCTGGCCGCGGCTGATCATCGGGCCGAAAAAGGATTCTTCCGGCTGCTCGCTCCCGAGCATCTGCAGGAAGTATTCCTCCCAGGGATTGGCGCGCCGAAGCTTGCGCCGGATCGGGACCTTGTTTTCCACCACCTCGCGGAAGATGGAAATCTCATCAATGGGGATCCGGACCTCCCGGACCCGGTTTTCGGGGTTGATCCCGTCGCTCAAGCGGATGCCGAACTGGCCCAGGCCGGCGATGACCCGCTTGCGGACCATCAGGAGCACGGCCCGGTTCATGATCTCGCTCGCAAAACGGAGCACCAGGAGGGAAATGTCGGCGTAGCGGTTGGGGTCGCTCAATTCCTCCACCATCGACCGGAGTAGGCGCAGGCCGGGGCTGGCCATGACCGGTTCGTCCCCCGCTTCCCCTCCCGGGCGGGGCAAATCCAGGTTTTCCCCCGTGGTCCGGGAGATTTCCTTGCGCACGCTGGCTAGAAATTCATCCCCCTCGGGGGAGAGCGCCTCGTCCGCGGCGAAGCCCTTGAAGAGTTCGGCGAGGTTATCCGAGGGGGAGCCGGCCTGGCCCGGCGCGGGAGCCGGCATGATCAGGGCCGGGGGGCTGATCCCCTTGCGGAGGAGGGGCTGGAGGGGATCGATGGTGAGCTTCTCGATTTCTTCCTCGGTTTCCTTGAGATCGAAGTTGAAAAGGCCGTCCTTCCATTCAAACAGGCGGCGGACATTTTTTTCCACGAAGCGGCGGACCGCGCTTTCGATCTTATCCTGGTCCTGGCCAAACCGTTCCGACAGGATCCAGGCCAGGTTCCGGCGGAATTTGATGGTGCGCAGGTGGGAAACGGCGTCCTTCAGAATGGGAAGGTTGATTACCCCTTCCCGAATCAGGAGGCTGGCGATATTTTCTTTTTCCCCGGGGTTTAAGGTGCTGATGATCTGGCCGTTCTTGAAAATAATCCGGGATTCATTGCCCCGGTTGCTCAGGGTGAGCACCCCGGACTTTCCGGAAAGGGCGATAATCTGCAGGATATCACCCAGGCTTAGGTCTTCCAGACGTCCTACCAGACTCATGTTATGGGCCTTTCGATCTAAACCAAAAATTTATCATAGCCCCCGAGGCAATGCAAAGAATATTATTATATATTAAGAGGAGTTAGGGCAAATCATCCTTTTTCGGGCTGCGGGTTTGTATTATCTGACTTACCCGATCGAGCTTATTTACCTGGTTTAAATATTAATAAAGCGAGAAAGGCGGGAAAGGCTAGATCCAACTTCGCCAAGGCTTCGTTGGACAGGCAGGCGAGAAAAGGCTGAACCCTAAGTGTCTAAAGAGTGCTCCAAGATTATTGTAGTTGCCCGATTTATCGGGCTGAAAAAATATTTCCACCGATTAAAGCCTCATAAATGAGGCAACTACAATTTAAAATTTGGATTTTGAAATTCATTTGGCATTTGGGCTTGGGAATTTGAACTTCTGAACACCCCGGTTTCCCGATGACCTGATAACCTTCCGGCTCTGATTCGAAATATTGCCCGGCGTCCATTTGCCCTTTCAAGCCGGTTAGCGATAAAATCTGCACGCCATGACTGCTGAGTACAAACGGGAGATCCTTCCCAACCCGGGAAGCCTGGTTACCCGGGGAAGATTTAATTTCGGGACTTTCGATCGGCCCTTCCAGACGGTTAATCCCCTGGAGGCGAAAAATCCCCTGGGCCGGGCCTACCCTCGCTTCATCAACAACCAGCGCCTGAAGGAATGGCAGGCCTTCCAGCTGGGGAATGAGGATTTTTTCATGCTGGCGGTGCTTTACAGCGCCAAGCTGGCGGGCCTGGTCCAGTTCATCTGCTACGACAGGAAAAAAGACAAGAAATTCCTTTACGAAAAGATCGTCCCGGCCTGGTCTTTGAAAATCCCCGGCTCGCTCTGGAATTCCGAGGGGGTTTACCTTTCCCGGGATTTCAATCTCCGGATTCACGACCACCTGGACCAGGAAAAATTCGTTATCGAGCTGGAAATAAACGAATTTAAAAAGATGCCGGACGTGAAAGCCCGTTTTGAGGCGATCCACGACTTGAAGCGGGTCACCCCCATCGTGGTCTCCCTGCCCCTGGGGGAAAACCGGGCGTTGTATTCCCACAAGTGCCTGATGCCGATGCAGGGAACCCTGACCCTGGGGGAGAATTCGGTCGTTTTCTCTCAGGCGACCAGCTTCGCCATCATTGATGACCACAAGGCTTTTTATCCGTATGTGTTGAAATACGACTGGGTTACGGGGGTAGGCCACGAATTGGGCAAGCTGACCGGTTTTAATCTTACCTGTAATCAAGTTAAGGATCAGGAAAGATACAACGAAAACTGTCTCTGGATCGGCGGCAAGTTACATTTGCTGCCTCCGGTCAAATTCTCCCGCCCGGAGGGTATTGCAAAAGACTGGATCATCAAGGATGCTTACGGGATGATTGACATTGTGTTCACCCCGACGGTCCCGGGCAACATCGACATGAATTTATTGGTGTTAAAAACCAAGTATCAGGGCCCGTTCGGCAAATTCCGTGGCTACATCAAGGATTCTACTGGCAGTAAAATATCCGCAGACAAGTTTTTCGGAATGGGGGAGGAAAAATACCTGCGCGGCTGATTAATCAGGCGAAAAGATTCCGGAAGATTTGTTATTCTTACCGCCTAAGGAGGACGCTTTAATCGCATGGGATTCACGGGAAAGATAGAACTTATTTATCCGCTCT
The DNA here is from genome assembly GCA_026388655.1 of Pseudomonadota bacterium. Lineage (GTDB taxonomy): Bacteria > Desulfobacterota > JAPLJL01 > JAPLJL01 > JAPLJL01 > JAPLJL01. Next base: position 40,540 of record JAPLJI010000054.1, on the reverse strand, counting down.
ACAAAGAAATGCGGATGGAAAAGGGCCGAAGGATCCCGCAGCTCACCCTTCCCCTCGTAGCCGCGCTTTGCCCGCCCGAGATCGAGGTTCAAATAACCGACGAAGAAGTGGAGGAAATCGATTTCAACCTCGGCCGAGGTTCGGTGGCGGGAGTAAGCATGATGACCGCCCAGGCTAAGAGAGGATATGAAATCGCCCGGGAATTTCGGAAGAAAGGGGTGATCACCATCGCGGGGGGGATCCATCCTTCCAGCCTGCCCGACGAAGCCGCGGCGCATTTTGATTCCGTGGTTGTGGGCGAGGCGGAATGTGTCTGGGATAGTGTTATCACCGATCTTAAACGCGGGGAGCTTAAAAAAATCTACCGGAGCGAAGAATTCTTTCACCTGAGAAACATGCCATCCCCCAAATACGATCTGGTTAAGAATAAGATGTTCTACACACCCGTCCAGGCCTCGCGCGGGTGCCCCTATCGATGTACCTTCTGCAGCGTCACGAAATTTTACGGTCCCAAGTTTCGTTCCCGGCCCGTGGACGAAATCATCACGGAGATAAAACTTTCCGGAGATAAATATTTCTTTTTCGTGGACGATAATATCGTCGGCAACCCGAAATTCGCCAAGGAACTCTTCACTAAATTGATCCCGCTGAAAATCAAATGGGGGGGGCAGGCGATTCTGGGCTTTGCCCAGGACCGGGAACTGGTGGAACTGGCGGGCCAAAGCGGCTGCCTGGGGCTTTTTATCGGGATTGAAAGCGTGAATCGAAAATCAATCAAACAGGCCAATAAAAAATGCAACAAAGTGGAGGATTACGCCGCGCTCATCAAGCAAATTCATCGGGCGGGGATCCACATTATCGCCGGGACGGTTTTCGGTTTTGACACGGATGACAAGAATATCTTCGAACAGATGCTGGATTTCTACAAAAAAAACAAGATCGCTTACGCCAACTTCAGCATCCTGACCCCTTTTCCGGGGACGATCCTTTATGAACAAATGGAAAAGGAGGGGAGGATCTTCGAAAAGGATTGGTCCAAGTACGACTGCGGAAGCGTGGTCTTCCACCCGCTGAAGATGTCGCCGGAGGAACTGCAGGCGGGCTCCGACTGGGTGGGAAGGGAGTTTTTCAAGCCCGCTGAGATTCTCCGGAGGTTTTGGGAGAACCGGAGCCATCCGTTCCTTTACCTGAGTGGGAACATCGGGTATCGGAGAAAACACAACACACATGAACCCGGACGAAATGTGGCAATAAGAAAAAGCTGAAGGCCAAAAAAGACCGTAGGAACAGGCTCGAAATTCCGGGGTCAGGTCTTTACTTTGGTGTTTGGTGATCTTTTTCATTCTAAAATAAGACGCGAAAAGATTTCTTCAGAAAAACTAGCCGCCAGACTTCAAGCTTAATATAATCCCGCCGGATGTTTTTATGGAGCGCATTAGCTTGCTAATGCAATGCATCGGCAAGCCGATGCACTCCACAGAATAATTTTAATAAATAAATCTTTGAAATCTTTTTAGTTTCCCGATTTACTTGTCTCGACTTCAGAGGGGTTTATCCCAACAACGTAGGGATCGGGCGCTTTTGAAAACCGCCGATGAATCGGCAGACTACAATAAATTGCGGGGTTTCCAGCGGGTGGGTTCAAGAGGGCCGATATTCTTTGGGATCGGGCGGCGGAGAGTAACGGGTTTATCGAAGATGATTGTGGTCAGTGGGGTTTAAAAGTCAATTATGTTAACGTGGTTTTTACGGCTTGGGATTTTTCCGTTTTCTTAATTCTTTTGTCAAATCGTTAATTTTTAGATCTTGAAAAAGTTCTTCGCGTTCTTTTGAATAGTCGTTATATCCTTGTTCATACTGAAGCAGAAACCGCATAGCGCCGGAAAGACCAAGCCTTTGAGTTAATACCTTCCAACCTTCTTGTCGAATCTCGGGGTCACTAAGTTCCAGGGACTTTCGCATGGTTATATCCTCCGGATTATTAATTCAGTCGGGTTAATCACCTTGGTTTTAAGGTCATCTTTAAGCTCATGGCGGATTTTTAATAGCCTATAATCGCAGGTTATATAGAAAACGGCTTGGGATTTCTCCGCAAAGGCGATGTGATAAGCATCCAGCGGTCTTATCCCTTTATTATTCAATTCAAAAGCCCTTTTTTCGACTTCTGGAGATAGAGGTATTTTTTTGCTGAATTTTTCAAGCCAGGTTTCAACAATCAAACGACGATTTTCAACCGGGTTGCGGGAATTTTCGAAATCCAAGGCGGGGGATCGTATTAATTGGTAATCACCTTCCTCAACAGCTTCTAGGATGGAGGCAATTGCCCTGGACTCAGCCCGGATCCTTGGCTTGGACTGATCATCAAAAGGCCGTTTCAAGCAGCAAATATCCAAGTAAATTATCATAATTAAGAGTTATTATAAGACTTTTTCTGATGTTAGAAAAGAAATGTTTTTACGGTACTGGTTAAAATTTAAATTCTTAATCCAGAGAGGGGGCATTTAATTAAATTGTATCTGATTTGGGTTTATTTCAGGTTTTTTCTAGCCTTCCACCGCGTTGGTTCAAGAGGTCCTATATCCTTTGGGATTGGATGCCTCAAGGTTCCCAGTTTGTCGAAGGTGATTTGGATTAAATCACCAGGCTCCAGCCATTCGTCACGGTCCAGGCCGCAACAACCGGGGATGGTTCCCATCCCGATCACCGTCCCGGGCGGAAGAGACCGGAAAGTGGTCAGATGCCGGATTACTTCAGTCGGCTGGGCGATGATGTCTTGAGTGGTGCCTTTCCAGGTGTATCTTTCCCCGATTTTAATTGTAACATCCAGGTTTAAGGGATCGCCTATCTCGTCGGTTGTAACCAGAAATGGGCCGAGCCCGTTGCCTTTCTCAAAATCCTTGCTCCGGGCCGGGCCTAAAAATTGCCGCATCTCCGGAAACTGAATGTCACGGGCGGAAAAATCGTTGAAAATTACATACCCCGCGATGGATCGCTTGAGATCGTCTTGTGACATATGAAACGGGGCTTTTCCCACAATGATCCCCAGCTCCGGCTCGACATCAAGGTAAGATGAGTATAAGGGCCAAATGGGGCTGTCCATGTCGCCGATGATCGAGTTGTGATTGCCCTTGTAGTAAATGAAATTCTTTCGTTTCTTCATTCTCCGGTATTGGGCTTTGATAAACAGCTTCGCCAGCCAACAAAGAGGCCACTTCATTTCGTATTTCATCATGGTGAGGGCGGAATTCCGAAGGTGTTTGGGGGTGAGGCCGAAATCAAAAAGGGCGGGAGGATTGGGAATGGCGGGCAGGATTTTGATTTTATCCAGAAGAAATTTCTCTTCCGGTTTCAGGGAAGCGAATTCCTTTTCCCCCTTTTTCTGAAGCTCCCGGGCCAGGTCTTCGCTGGCAGGGAAATTCTGAAGATAGGAGTTGAGATCGGAAAGTTGAGGATATTTACTGCCGAATTTGAATTGTAGGGTATCAAAAGATACAACAATATCATTGATGACGACGCCGAATTGGGTGATGGTGTTTTCAGCGGATTTAAAGTTCAGGAGTTTCATTTTTTGCCATTCCCAATTTGTTGTCATCCCCGCGGAAGCGGGGATCCAGTTGTTTCAAATAAGAAGGCCTGGATTCCCACTTTCGTGGGAATGACAAATATAAGGGGAGTCATTCCATTAACTTCCTTATCGGGCGGCCGTTGAAGGCCGCCCCTACTTTTCAAACCGCATCCAAACATTTTTCACGGAATAATACAAAACAATCAGAACCGAGACAAAAGCCAGAAGCCATTTGACATTGGTAGCGATCCCGCTGACCGCCACCAGGGCGGGGGTCAAGTAAGCCCGGTGGAAGATCATGATCAGGTGCAAGGTGTTTTCGAGAACATCCAGTTTGGCGGCCGCGAAGGGAAGAACGAAGGCAAAGAGGGCGAAAGAGGAAGGGGCCTGGCCTTTCCGATGCGTCAGGACGGCGATACTGCTTGCCAGGCAGACGGAATAGAGGATGACATGATGAAAATCGAAATAAAAATGGCTCAGGTAGATTTTTAGCCCGGCATCACCCCATTTCGCCAGGATCTCGGCGAAAACCTGGCTGGAGAGGGTGAGCTGGAGCTTCAGGGCGTCGGGGCCGAGCCGGGAAAGAATAGAATAAATGATGGCCTGGTTGATCAGATATAAGACGCCGAAGATAACGGCGATCTTAGGCGAAGCTAATTTCTCGTAAATTCTGGCCAGCATATTAAACCATCAAGTTATCCCGTAAGAATATGAATTTCGACACTAGTACAAAAAATCTAATTAAGATAATACCGATTAGATCGGGGAACGCAATAATAAGGTGGAGGCGGAGGATTTTTCCTGTCCCCCTTGACAATTTAATAGTAAGTATGTACTTACTTACAACTTATGGCCCGCACCAGAACGATCAGCGATGAGAAAATAATCACGGCGGCGCGCGCAGAGTTTCTGAAGCACGGGTTCGGCGCCTCCACCATGGTCATCGCCAAGCGGGCGGGGGTTTCCGAGACCCTGCTTTTCAAGCGGTTCGGCACCAAGAACGAGATGTTTGCGAAGGCCATGGGCATAGAAGATCCGCCCCTCTGGGTGAAGGCGCTCGAAGGCCTCGAGAGCAGGGGGGAGGCCCGAGAAAATATCAAGAAAATAGCCAAGATGATGATGGAATTCATGAGCGAGATTCTGCCCCGGGTGATCATGTCCTGGGCGGCCCGGGACAAGCCCCCCTTGAAGTGGATGATCAAGAAATCCCCGATGCAGAGGGATCTTAAAGCGCTCGTCGCTTATTTTGAAAGGGAAATGAAGGCGGGCCGGATCCGGTCCGGCAACCCGGAGATCGCCGCCCGGGCCCTGATCGGATCCCTGCACCACCTGGTCTTCATGAAAATCATGGGAGGCAAGCGGGCCACCCCGGCCGAGATGGATCAGCAGGTGGAAGAACTGGTGGATCTGCTTTGGGAAGGCATGGAACCGATTGAAGAGGATGCCTGACCTCCTTATACTTACGGGGACTCGGAAACGCTTTTTTGGAGGGGAATCCTGGAATTAAAGGTTAAAGGGAGATGAGAAAACTTCTTCTTTTTTTATCCATTGTTATTCTGGCGGCGGTCGTCCGCCCCGCCTACGGCGCCATCGAGCTTTCCCTGGAGAAAGCCATCGAAATGGCCAAAGCCAACAACGAGGAGCTGAATAAGGCCCGCGAGGACCGGGAGACCGGCCGGGACCGGGTGCGGGAGGCCCGGGGGGCTTTCCTCCCGACCCTGAGCGGCTCCTACAACTACAGCCACTACTTCGACATCATGGGCGTCCCGGTTTTCGACACCGTCGTTCCAGACGGTTCTGGTGGTTATTCACTGGTTCCCCATAATTACCCGGCCAAGTACAAAAACGAGCACACCTTCGGCCTCACCGCCTCCCAGGTGCTTTTCAGCTCCGGAAGGGTGACCAGCTATTACCGTGCGGCCCGGGCCGGCCGGTCGGCTTCCGAACATAACTACGCCCGGCAGGAGCGCGCCGTGACCTTGCAGGTGGAAGAGGCCTACCTAAACGCGCTCCTGGCCCGGGAGGCCCTGCAGATCACCCGGGTCTCCCTGGAAAATACCCTCAAGGACCACGAGATCATCACCCAGAGGCAGAAATCCGGCCTGGGATCGGAATTCGAGGTAATGGGGCACGCGGTGGAGCTGAACAACCGCCGGATCGAGGCGATCAACGCGGGTAACGGCCAGAAACTCGCCCATAACTATCTCAAGGTAATCATCGGGATCGATCCCGCGGAGGAAATCAGCCTGACCGATTCCTATAATGAAGCCTTTCCCGATCTCGATTACGAAAAAATCCATGGCCAGATGCTCGGCCAGGAACCTTCTCTCCGGGCGCTCGAAAACCTGGTCCAGGTCAACGAAAACCTCTACCGGGCCCAGCGGGCCGATTACTTCCCCCTGGTGGCGGCCTTCGGAAGCTATCAATATTCGGGCAACTCGGACAAGTTTTTCACCGACAAGAAGGATTTTGACCAGACCATCGTCGCCGGGGTGCAGGTGACCGTCCCCATCTACGAGGGAGGGGTGAAGAACGCCAAGAAAAACGAGGCCTTCCGGGAGGTGACCAAGAGCCGGCTCGAGCTTTCCCGGGTACGGAAGATGATCGAGCTCGATCTCGAGAATACTTACCTGGCTTATGTTTCCTCCCTCAAGGAGCTCGAGGCGGTGAGGGAAATGGTCCAGCTCGCCGAGAAGGCCTACGGGCTCTCCCAGCTTCGCTACCAGTCGGGCCTCGGGAGTCTGACCGAGCTCCGGGACGCCGAGCTTTCCCTGACCCGGGCCCGGCTCCTGCTTTCGAAAACCATGAAAGACGTGAACCTTAACCTTTATAAAATTCAAAGCTACACGACCGAGATGCCAAGGAGTCAGCCATGAAGAAATGGATCTTCCCGGTGCTTTTGGGATTGGCGGTGCTGGTGGGAATTGCCGCCCGGATCGCCGCGGTCAAGGGCCAGGAACAGAAAAAGCCCGAGGGGATCGAAGACATTCAGATGCGGGAGGGTTTCCCGGTGGAGGTGGTCCCGGTCCGGGTCGGGCCCTTCGAGGTCTGGCGGGAGATCCCGGGCAAGGTCGAGGGCTACCGCCAGGCTTTAATCTCCACCCCGGTTTCGGCCCGGGTGGCGTCCATCCGCTACCAGGTGGGCGACGAGGTGAAAAAGGATGCCCCCATCATCATCTTGGATGAGAGCGATCCCAAGAACTTCTCGCAGAGCAAGCTCCTGCGCTCGGTTTACGAGGAGGCCCGGAAGGAATACGAAAGGTATAAAGCCCTTTACGATTCGGGCGGAATCTCCGCGGATATCCTGGAGAAGATCCGGCTCGCGATGGAATCGGCCCGGATCAACCTGGAGCAGGCCGACGCTTCGGTCCAGATCTCGAGCCCCATCGGCGGGACGCTGATGGCGCTTTACGCGCGGGTAGGGGAGCGGGTCGAGCGGGCCGAGCGGGGTGAGCGGGACAAGACCCTGGCCATGGTTTCCGCCCTCGACCAGCTGCGGGTGGTGGCCGCGGTCTCCGACCACGACGTGGCCGAGCTCCGGGCCGGCCAGCCGGTCCGGCTCGTCACCGCCCCCGGGAAGGAACACCGGGGAAAGATCGAGCGGGTCTCCCTGGGGGCCAATCCCGACACCGGGCTTTTCGACTTGGAGATGGCGCTCGATAACGAGGGGCGCGATCTTCAGATCGGCACCTACGTAACAGTCGGGGTCCGGATCTTCTCCGCGGATAACGCCACCGCGGTGGATTCCCGCGCCCGCTTCCGCGATTCCGAGGGCAACGAGTGCGTCTTCCAGGCTGAGGGCGACCTCGCCCGCAAGGTGAGCGTGCGGGTGGCGGCGGAAAACGACGACTATTCCTCCCTGGAGGGCCTGAACCCGGCCTGGCCGGTGGTGCTCTCCGGGCAGGGTCAATTGAAGGACGGGGCCAAGCTCAGGATTCAGGAGCAGGGGAAAAACTAATAAGCATAGGGCAGAGAGCATAGAGTAAAGAGCAGGTGAAAGCTCAAGGCTCAAAGGTCAAAGGTAAAAGGGCAGAGAGCAAAGCGTATGTTTGGCAGAGGAAATTTGGTCACCCTCCCCTTCATCCCCTCCCCTCCCCGCCTTTGGCGGGGCACGCCAAGGGAGGGGAGACTTAGAAGATTCGCGGCAAGAATTTCCCTCCCCCTGGATGGGGGAGGGTGGGGCCTCCGGCTCGTAGGAGCCTACGGCTCGGAGAGGAGAGGGTGAAAATATTTTTTGATTTTGGTCATTGGAATTTGTTTGGTAATTGGAACTTGGTTATTGGTTATTGCTAATCGGGAGATAGCCATTGGGTTGGATTGACTCATTCGTCCGTCGTCCGGTCACCACCATCATGGCGGTTTCCGTCTTTGTGGTCCTCGGGTTCGTGGGCTACCGGCGGATGGTGGTGGACCTCTTCCCCGAGCTCAACTTCCCCCTCGCCCAGATCATCTCGGTTTACCCCGGGGCCGGGCCGGAGGAACTCGAGAGCCAGATGGTCCGGAAAATCGAGGACGAGGTCTCCAACATCTCCGACATCAAGCAAATCACCTCGCGGGTCTACGAAGGCTACGCCTGGACGATCGTGGAGTTCAACCTGGGGGTGGACATCAACATCAAGGCCCTGGAGGTGAAGGACAAGGTCGAGCAGATCAAGCGCGATTTTCCCGAGGCCGCCGAGGACCCGGTGATCGCCAAGTTCGATCCCCTGAGCATCCCGGTGGTCAAACTCGCTCTCCGGTCGCGGAATCTCTCCAGCACCGAGCTCTACGAACTCGCCGACAAGAAGCTCAAGAACCTCTTCGGGCAGGTCTCGGGGGTGGCCAAGGTGGACGTCATCGGCGGAGCCAAGCGCCAGATCAACGTCTGGGCCCGGCTGGACCGGTTGGCCCAGTATGGGATCTCGGTCCTCGACCTCCTCCAGGTGGTCGGCCAGCAGAACCTCGATATCCCTGCGGGGAACCTGAAGCAGAAGACCCGCGAGATCGGGGTCCGTTTTAAAGGCGAGTCCCGCACCCCCAAAGAAATCGCCAACCTGACCTTCCCGGTGCCCTACCGGGGGAGCGTGATCCGCCTCTCGGACGTGGCCCGGGTGGAGGACGGGAGCGAGGAGGTCAACTCGCTCGTCCATTACACGGGCGAGAACGCCGTGCTCCTCGACGTCTACAAGCGCTCCGACGGAAACACCATCGCGGTAGCCGACGGCACCTACCGGAAGATCAAGGAGATCCGGAAGCTCCTGCCCGAGGGAACGGACATTGTGGTCGCCGACGACGCCTCCACCTACATCCGCAACGCGGTCCGGGACGCGCTCAATAACATCATCCAGGGCATCCTCCTCTGCGCCCTCCTGCTCTGGATCTTCCTCCGCGACATCCGGGTCACCTTCGTGGCCGCGGTGGTCATCCCCACCTCGATCATCTCGGCCTTCATGCTCATGGGCTTCTCCAAATTCACGATCAACGTCATGACCCTCTCCGCCCTGGGTGTTTCCATCGGGGCCCTGGTGGCCAACGCGATCGTGGTGTTGGAGAACATCACGCGCTTCATTGAGAAAGGGAAGGGTCCCCGGGAGGCCGCGGTGATCGGCACCCAGGGGGTGCTGGTGGCGGTGATCGCCTCGGCCGGCACCAACGTGGTGGTCTTCGCCCCGATCGCCTTCATGGGCGGGATCGTGGGGATGTTCTTCTACCAGTTCGGGCTGACCGTGGTCTACGCCACGGCTTTCTCGATCTTCGCCTCCTTCTCCCTCACCCCCATGCTCGCGGCCCATCTGATCAAGGAGAAGAAGAAGGGGGGCGAAACCGGCTTTTTCCGTTTCCTCCACATTCCCCTCCTCTGGTTCGACCGAGGCCTGCAGTTCGTCCAGGGCCGCTATGCCCGCTCCCTCGCGCCGGCCCTCCGCCATCCCTACTGGACCAGCGCAATCACCCTGCTGATTTTCTTCTCCTCTTTTTTCCTGATGAAGTTCGTAGGCGGAGAATTCTTCCCCCAGGGTGACCAGAACCTGTTTACGGTCACGGCCCAGCTCCCCAAGGGGGCCACGGAAACCGCGGCCGCCCAGATGCTTTCCGAGATCGAAAGGGTGATCCGGGCCGAGATCCCTAACGAGATGCTCGATTACACCGCCCGGGCGGGGGGGCGCGATGTCGGCTTCGACGAGATCGATGTCAGGGTCAGGCTGATCGACAAGATGAAGCGGACCCGCTCGGACAAGGAAATCATGTACACCCTCCAGCCCTCCCTGGCTAAAATCCCGGGGGCGGAGATCGTGGTGATGGGGGAGAAGCACGCCGGCTCGCAGGCCGATATCGACGTGGAGGTCTACGGGCCCGACTACCAGGTGCTGGCCGGGATCTCCCGGGAGGTCCGGGAGGCGATCATGGCCACCGGGAATTTCCGGGCGGTTTTCAACACCTACCGCGAGCCCAAGGACGAGGTGCATTTCATTCCCGACGCCTACCGGCGCTCGAAGTACGGGGTTCCCAACGTGGCCCTCGGGCTCACCCTCCGCGATTCGATCGAGGGGGAGAAGGCCGGGGTTCTCCGGATGGGCGGGGAGGAATACGAGGTCAAGGTCCGCCTGGCGGAGCCCGACCGGAACTCGGTGCAGGATTTGAAGACCTACCGGGTACCGACCACGAAGGGCCAGGTGCCGCTTTCCACGCTGGGAACCTTCAAGCGCGCCCGTGGGATCGCGAGCCTGGAACGGAAGGAAAAGGCGCGGGTGATCACGCTCCAGGGTTACCTCTCCAACAAGTCCCAGACGGAGAACGTGCCCCTGATCCAGCAGAAACTGAAGGATTTTAAGTTCCCGCCGGGGTATTACTACAAGTTCGGGCGCAACGTGCAGATGCAGGAAGAGACCAGCTCCAACATTGTGTTCGCCTTTATCCTGGCGGTCATCCTCACCTACATGCTCCTCGCGGCGATCCTGGATTCGATGATCCATCCCATCACGATCATGGCCACCGTCCCCCTCGGGCTGGTGGGGGTGATCGTGGCCCTCTTCTTCTCCGGAACCAGCTTCAATCTGATGTCGATGATGGCCATCGTCATGCTGGTGGGGATCGTGGTCAATAACGCCATTCTGATCATCGACTACGCGATGGAGAACATGCGGAACAAGGCCGGCGACCTCGTCTTCTGCGTGCAGGACGCCTCCATCGTCAAGTTCCGGGCGGTGCTGATGACCACGCTGGCGGTGATCGTGGGGATCCTGCCCCAGCTCCCCAAGGGCTCGGGCTCGGAGTTCATGCGCCCGATCGCGGTGACCTCCATCGGGGGGATCGGGATCTCCGCCTTCTTCACGATGTACACGATCCCGGCGCTCTTCCTGATCGTGGAATCGCTCACCCAGAGGATTAAAAAACGGTTTGGAAAGGGGGAGGAAAATGGACCTCAGTGATTGCCGGAATTTCGCCAACGAGAACAAGATCTGCCACCTAGCCACCGCGGAAGGCGACCAGCCCCGGGTGCGGGCGCTCCTCTTCTGCCACGCCGATGAAACCGGGTTCTACCTTCAGATCGGGAGGATGAAGGAGATGTACGGCCAGCTCCAGAAGAACCCCCAGGTCGAGGTTTGCTTCCTCACCCCGAAAGGTGACCGGATGCTCCGGGTGGCGGGGAAGATCGAGTTCGTGAACGACCCGAAAATCCGGGAACGCATCTTCAACGACCGGCCGTTTTTAAAGAAGATGATCCAGAGCCCGGATAACCCCAACTTCATCATCCTCCGGATCCCCCACGGCCAGGCCTACTTTTGGACCTTCGAGACCAACCTCGAGCCGAAAAGCTTCATCAAATTTTAACTTGCAATTCCCCGTGGTTTTGCCACGGGGTTACCTTATTTCCGTCATTCCGCACTTGATGCGGAATCCAGTTTTTTTATTTGTCTAGATTCCTGTTTTCGCAGGAATGACAACCCAAAGCTTAAGGATACTTTTGAGAAAGTTCCCCCGCGGTCTTGCACCGGCGAGGAACGGGGGCGGATTCCTTTCAAAAGCGGGACCCGTATGGAATAATATTAAAGGGTCTCAAAAAAAGAGGTGAGCATGCAGGTAAGCCCGGCGTATCAAAGGCTCGCGGAAAAGTTTGTTTTCAAAAAATCCTGGGAAGACGTCATCGTCCCCGATTCCCTCCTCAAGATCGTCACCTTTCTTTTCACGGAGGAGGAGGCGGAGATCGTGGAGAAGCTGAGCTTCCTCGGCACCACCGCCCGGGCGGTCGCCCGGAAGGTGAATCGCCCGGTGGCCGAGGTCGAGCCGATTCTCAAGTCCCTCTCGGACCGGGCCCTGATCCTCGGGCTTAAGGTCAAGGGACTGCAGGTTTACGGGTTCATGGGGCTCGCCCCCGGGATCTTCGAGGCCCAGATGGTGGTCAGCCGGGGGGAGAAGGGGGAGTATTCCCGGGAATTCGCCCGCCTCTTCGAGGAATTTTACGCGGAGTTCTTCACCTGGCTCAAGCCCCGCGTCGAGGGCAAGGAATTGCGGTTCGGCCGGGTCATATCGATTGAAAAGGCGATCGACCGGACCCCCGGGCTCAACGTCCTGGCGCTCGACACCGATATTTACTCCGAGATCATCGACCGGAACAAAAGTTTTTGCCGGGTTAACGTTTGCGCCTGCCGCCACCAAGCCGACCTGATGGGGAAATGGTGCGGCAAGCCCAAGGATGTCTGCGGGGGCATGGGCCTGCTCGCGGACATCGCGGTGGAGAAGGGCTGGGCCCGGCGGGTGGACAAGAAGGAATTCCTGGAAACCAAGGCCCGGGCGGCCGACGCGGGACTGGTCAACATGGTGGACAACCTGGCCGACCCGATGCAGATGTGCTCCTGCTGCGGCGACTGCTGCGGGGCCCTCCGGATCCTGACCGAGTTCAACATCCCCACCATCGTGGTCCAGAGCCATTTCGAGGCGGAGGTGGATCAGGCGAAATGCAAGGGTTGCGGCACCTGCGTCAAATTCTGCCCGATGAACGCGATCAAGGTTGAAAACAAGAAGGCCGAGGTCAACCTGATGCGCTGTATCGGCTGCGGGGTGTGTGTCTACAAGTGCGACAAGAACCGGGGGGTATCGATGAAGGAGAGGCCCAACTACAAACCCCCGGCGGGGGGCCCGGTGGATTTTGCCGTGGACCGCTACTTCGAGCTCAAGGGCTACGAGGGCACCTGGATCCCGAGGCTTTCCCTGGGCGCCGGCCGGCTTTTAAACCAGGTTTTTCCCAAGATCTCCGGTCCGGGATACAAACCCAGGATATAAGACCAACAGACCAACAGACCAGCAAAACGACAAGAGGCTGGGCGTCCCGCCCGGTAAATCAGAAGCGAGCAGGGAACAGTGAGCGCGGAGAAATTTCTGTCATTCTGAACGAAGTGAAGAATCTAAATTGTAGGGGAGCCCTTCAGGATGAGTCCCTTCAGGATAAACCATTTCATTTATCCCGAGTGAAATCGAGGGACTGGCTCCCTTCTCGGGCGGCAACCCTTCGAATTTGCTCAGGATAAACTCCGGGCCGCCCCTACATTAATATTGGTGATGGGTAAAGGATTCCCACATAAGTTCACCCGGCGGCAGTTCATCAAGAAGGCCGGGACGGCCGCGGGCGGGCTCTGGCTCTCCTCGCACCTTCCCACCCTGCTTTCCGGCTGCGGGGGCGGGGGCCAGGAAGCCGTCCAGGCCAAGTCGATCGTCGCCGCCGTCCGGAAGACTACCGTGGCCGACTCGGTCCGGCGGGCGGTGGAGCTTTCCGGGGGTCTGGATTTCATCCAGCCGGGCCAGACGGTTCTGCTCAAGCCCAATCTCAACTCCCCCGATCCTTTTCCCGCCACCACCAACCCGGAGGTGGTCTCCGCCATGATCGGCCTGGTCAAGGAGAAAGACCCGGGCCGGGTCATTCTTTCCGACCGGAGCTGGTATATCGACCCGACCACCAAGATCCTGAATGTGACGGGGATCGGCGATGTTGCCCGGGATGCCGGGGCCGAGGTCATTCCCTTTGACGACGGCGAGTGGGTGCAGGTCAATCCCGCCGGGGCTGAGAACTGGACGCAGGGGTTTTCGATCCCCGCCCTGATCCAGCAGGTGGATCATGTCATCAGCATGCCGGTGGCCAAGACCCACCGGATTGCCTATTTCACCATGGCCCTGAAAAACTGGGTGGGGATCACCTCCCCCGCCGACCGGCAGTTCAAACTGCATTTACTGGCGCTGGAACCCAAATTCGGGAGCATGATCGCCGAGATCCATCTCGCGGTCCGGGCCGACCTTTACGTTATGGACGCCACCAAGGTTTTTGTCACCGAGGGTCCGCACGAGGGGGACGTGCGGGATCCCGGCCTGATCATCGCTTCGCGTGACCCGGTCGCCTGCGACGTCTTCGGGCTTTCGCTCCTGAAATACCTGGGGACCGAGGCCCGGATCCAGGACGTGAGTGTCTGGAACCAGGTCATGATCAGGCGGGCGATCGAGCTCGGCCTGGGAGCGAGCGGACCGGAGGGGATCGAGCTTCTCGCCGACGGCATCCCGGAGCTGGATGCGATCAGGGTAATCCTGAAAACCTAAGAAAAATTGACGATTGACGAATGACGATTGTAGAGTGAAAACCAAAGAAACCAAGGGAAATGACGATTGACGTGGGTTTATAATTCGTCAATCTATTTATCCCGAGGTCTTGCGAGGGACAATCGTCAATCGTCAATTTTGATAATCCAGAGGGAGGTTTCGTGAAAGACCGGCTTGTCTCCGCCCTGAAAAAAAGCGCCGCCGATTACACCGAGGTCCGGTTCGAGATCAATGACTCGAACTCCATCACCTTCCGGGGCCAGGAGATCGACAGCGTTTCCTCCAGCAAGCTCTCCGGTGGGATCGTCCGGGCCTGCACCCGGGGCGGGTGGGGGATGGCCGTCTTCGATTCCCTGGAGGACCTGGGAAACGGGATCAGGGAGGCCGGCGAGGGCGCGGTCCTGGTCGGACGGGAAAAAACCGAGCTCGCGGAAACCGCCGGGCCCGCGACCGCGGAGGTCCCCGCCCGGCTGGAGCGGGATTTCCGGGGGGTGAGCCTGGACGACAAGATCAAGATCCTTTCCGGTTACAACACGATCCTTTTAAAAACCGACAAGTCGATCGCCACCACCCAGGCCAACTACAGCGATTCGTTCCGGACCGTGCACTTCGCCTCTTCGCGCGGGAATTATTTCCGGGAGGAAAGGCCCCGGGTGATCCTGGCCCTTTCCGCGGTCGCCCGGGACGGGGCGCTCGTCCAGCGGGCCTACGACGCGGTTTCTTCCAAAACCACTTTCAATGTCGTCCAGGGTCTCGAGGCCCTGGCAGAGGAAACCGCGCGGCGGGCGGTCAAGCTCCTGAAGGCGCCTCCCTGCCCCGGCGGGGTTTACCCGGTGGTCCTCGATCAGGAGATGGGCGGGGTCTTCGCCCACGAGGCCTTCGGGCACCTCTCCGAATCGGATTTTCTCTACGAGAATCCCCAGGTGCGGGACCTGATGGTGATCGGGCGGGAGATGGGTGTAAAGGAATTGAACATCGTGGATGACGGCTCCCACCCCGGCCTCCTGGGCACGCAGGCTTTCGACGACGAGGGGACCCCGACCGGCAAAACCTACCTGATCAGGGAAGGGAAACTAGTGGGGCACCTGCATTCCCTGGAGACTGCGGCCAAGATGGGGGAAAAGCCCACCGGCAACGCCCGGGCCATCGGGAGAGGAGTGCCGCCGATTGTCAGGATGACCAACACCTACATCGAGGCGGGGAAAATGAGTTTTAAAGAACTTCTGGCCGGCGTGGACCGGGGGATATACGCCCGCGGGATGATGGGCGGGCAGACGATGATGGAGGTGTTCACCTTTTCCGCCGCCTACGGATACCGGATCGAGAACGGCCAGGTTGGGGAGCTGGTCCGGGACGTGGTCCTGACCGGCAACGTCTTTCAGACGCTTCACAACATCGATGGATTCGGGAATGACCTGAAGATCCTGCAGAAAGGCGGCGGCTGCGGCAAGGGCGGCCAAAGCCCGCTCCCGGTAACCGACGGAGCGCCGCACCTCAGGATTAGAGATGTTGTTATAGGCGGGAAGTAAATCGTTGATCGGTTGGGCGGCTTGTTTGGGCATGCGGTTTTCGGTTACGGTTTGTCTCCCCTCCCTGGGAGGGAGGGGCAGGGGGAGAGTTTCAGACGATTGACGAATTACTGTTGACGATACGAGCAGCGCAACCGCAACCGTAGAACGCAAAGTTATACTATAGGGAGGCAAAGTGCCGGATTCCAATCTCGATAAAATGCGGGCCGAGCTTCTCCACGGCCTCGACGTGGCCAAAAAGCAGGGCGCCCAGGGGGCCAAGCTCTCCTTCGGCCGGGGTGAGGCAATCAGCTGTTCGTTCTCGGCCGGGAGACTCAAGGATACCGAGGTCCGCCGGAGCTCGGCCTATGTCATCGAGGTCCTGGTGGAGCGAAAGAGGGGGACCACCGCGGGAAATGACCCGGCCGACCTCCCGGAAATGATTAACCGGGCGATTTCCCTGGCCCGGGTGGGGAGCCCGGCGCACTTTTCCGCCTATCCCGCTCCGGCCGAGACCAAGAAGGTGAAGAAATATTCCGGGAAAACGGTGAAAATTACGCGCGCGGGCCTGATCGAGAACTGCGGGAAAATGGTGGACGCCCTGAAACGCTACAATCCCGATCTTTTTATCGAGGCCCAGGGCTCGCGCTCCGTCTCGGAAGGCTTGCTGGTTACCAGCGGAGGGGTATCCCACCGTTTCGAAGACACCGCCTGGTCCCTGGGTTCCCTGGCCCAGAAAACCGAAGGAACGGACATGCTTTTCGTCGGCCACGGGCATTCCTTCCGGGAGGTTAACGATTTCTACAATCCCGACCTGATTACGGAACGGCTTCTTTTCGACCTGAAACACGGAGAGAAAATCGTCGAGTCGCCGGAAGGACGGCTCCCGGCCTTTTTGCCCCCGGAGGTCCTGGGGATGTTTCTCTGGCCCCTCGTTCTCGGCGTGAACGGCCGGAACGTGGCCAAGGGCGATTCCCCCCTCCGCGGCCGCCTGGGGGAACAGATTTTCGATCCGGGGTTGACCATCCGGGACGATCCGCACTGGGATTTCTCCCCCGGGGCCGCCGAGATCGACGGCGACGGCATCCCCACCCGGGTGATGATGATGGTTGAAAAAGGGGTGTTGAAGAATTTCCTTTATGATCTCGATTCCGCCGGGATGGCCGGGGCGGAGCCGACCGGCAACCGGGGCTGCATGCCTTATTCGCCGGAGGTCCTCCCGGGGGCGGAGAAAAGCGGGGACCTGCTGGCTTCCATCGATGACGGGATTTTCATCCGCGAGCTGATCGGCTACGGGCAGAGCAACATGATCAACGGCGACTTTTCCGGGAACGTGGCGCTCGGGTTCCGGATCAAGAAAGGGAAGATCATCGGGCGGGTGAAAAACACGATGATCGCGGGCAACATCTACGATCTTTTCAAAAAGGACGTGGCCTTAAGCTCCGACCGCGACCCGATGCTACGCCTCCCCTCGGCGGTGGTGCAGGGGTTAAGCGTGAGTACCTCGAAATAACCGGTTCCGAGTTTCGGGTTTAATAAATTGACGATTGACGATTGTCCCTCGCAAGACCTCGGGATAAATAGATTGACGATTACGGAATGAAAAACAAAGAAACCAGAGAAACCAGATAGACTAGATAGACCAAATAGACCAAATAGACCAAATAGACCAGAACAGTTTTGAGTTAACCCCTTTGCCATAGGTCATCATTCCGGGCTTGATTAAGCCTGCCCCGTACTTGATACGGGGGAATCCAGTTTTAGCAATAGCAAGCTTTATTTCGGCTTTTCTTCTTTAAATCTATAAACGAGAAAATGGGCGCGGTGGCTATTCGATTTCGCCCCGGAGGCGGGCGGTCTCGATCGCGGCAAGGATGTAGGCGCCGATCCCGTAATTCTGGTTTATGACCCGGGGGATGGAAAGGTAATATTCCGCCGTCCCGGGACTTGTCCCGCCTGAGGTATCGGGCAGGAAATGACGGCCGCCGGACTCGTAAATAATCCCGTTGAGATAATCCAGCGCCTGGAAGACCGCTTCACGGGCCCCGGCGTCCGTCAGGCCCGCCTCCAGGCCGGTCGCCAGGCCGAAGGCGAAGAGGGCGGTGGCCGAGGTCTCGGCATAGTTGCCGGCAATCTCCAAAAGGAGAGTGTTCCAGGAGCCGTCTTCGTTTTGCCGGGGCAGGATCGATTCGACCCTTTTCCGCCACAGGGCTTCGAGCCCGGCGCGGTCGGGGTGGTCCGGCGGCAGAACCGTGAGGAGGTTCCCGAGCGAGGCCAGGTACCAGGCGTTGCCCCGGGCCCAGAAGACGCCCGGATCGTTCATCATCCGGCCGGTCGCGAAGTCAAAGCCGTGGTTTAAAAGCCCCGTGGCCGGGTCGGAAAGGATCCGGTCGAACCGCACAAACTGGGAGGCAGCCTCGGCGTACCAGCCGGGGTCCCCCGTCTCCCGCCCGCGCTCGATCAGATAAGCTCCATCCATGAACAGGCTGTCCACCCAGACCTGGCGGTCCTGCCCGGGCACGCCGGTCAGGTGGACGATCGCCCCTTCCTCGCGCTTGACCGCGGCGAAGTAATCGTCAAATTCATCCGGCAATCCGCAGTAATCCCCCGCGCCGGTTTCCGCGCAGGAGAGGAGAACCAGGGTGGCGGGGGAGAAAAAATCGCTGGCGATCGGGGTGTAAAAATACAGGTTCTCATCCAGGAAGTTACTCACGTAGGCCGGGACCGCCGCGTCGCCGGTGATTTCGTGAAGCTTCCAGAAGCCATAGAGGAGGACGAACTCCCCCCAGCTCCAGAACATCACCGGGTCGCGCTCGATCCATTCCCGGGTCAGGGTCCGGGCGTTGTCCAGGGACGCGGGGAGGCTGGTCCGGCTTCCGCCACCGGTCCCGCACCCGATCATCATCGGGACCAGGGCCAGGGAAAGAACGGCGGCCGGGATGGATTTTCTCAAAGGCAAATGATCGATTTTCTATGTCCGACAGGGGATAAACTAATAATTACTTTATTCCTTGATGCTTTTAAACAGGTCCAGGAATTGTTTGTCGTCCTTCTCCTTTATTTTCGTCAGCTTGTCGTAATAATCCTTCAGCTTTTTCTTCCCGTCATCCAGGAATTCGACGAAGCGGACCCCGAACCCCTCCTCGCAATTGAGATTCTCGGATTTTTCCGCGTCCACGATATGAATGACCTCGGCCACCAAGTTGATTTCCTCCTTGTTGGGCAAGCCGAAGGATATTTCCAATCTCGTCCGGAGGGGAGGCTTCTTTTTCGACCTGATAAACATCCCGCCAAAACTTAGATTGGTGGAATATTCCTTGTAAAAAGAATCCTCCGTGTTAAAAACCACCTTCAGCTTGGTCCCGAGCCGGGGTTCCTTGCGCAGATTCTCCGCGGTTTTAAGCTTCGCCTCGATTATGCTGACGGCCAGGTCGAAATCGTAAGCGCCGGTGAATTTCATGTCCGAGGTCCGGGAAAATTTGTCGAGAATGTCGGTTCTTTCCTTCTCCCCGACTTTTTCCAGCTCGATAAACCTGAGCTGGAGTTCCTTTTCCCAGACGGCAAACCACTGGAGATAGCTGGCGCGGTAATCCTGGAAATTGAACCTGAACACAATCCCGAGGCTTTTAATCTCGATCCAGGAATAAAGCTGGATTTCGGAAAGTTCTTCCGGGGAAAACTTGGCCCGGGCCGCGTTCAGGAACTCCTTGATCCGAGGGAAAGTGGGAGCGGCCTGGACAACAATATAAGCGAATCCAAAATATTGCATTTTAATATATTAACTCTTTTTTGGGTTTTAATTAATGGGAGGATCGAATCCCCCTCGTAAAAGCGGGTCCAAGCTACTTCTCACTTGCGAATTGCTACTGGCTGGCGGCAACTATCTACACTCTGTTTTTAGCCGATTTGCACGTGCGGGTCGACGCGGCGGCGGTAATCCTCCTTGAGCCGGGGATTATTGAGCCTCAACTTGATCGCACCCTGGGGGCAGAAGCGGGCGCAGCGGCCGCAGAGCCGGCACTTTTCCCCGATCACCGAGCGCCCATCCTCAATGGTAATGGCCCCGATAAAGCATTTCTTTTCGCAGGTCCCGCAGCCGACGCAGGTGTGATCCACTTCGATGGAGAGACCTTCCAGGGGAATGAAGATTTCGTTCAGGCGCTCCGCGGACAGGTGGCGCATGTAACGGGTGATGCAGCAGCATTCACAGCAGAAACAGACGGTCAGGAGCTTGCCCTTGTCCGGCACCGAGAAGATGAAGTTGTCCACCCGGGCCTTGCCCATCACCGGGACCAGGTCAGCCTTGACCGCTTTTTCCAGGTGGGCGAGGGCCTTGTCCCGGCTGACCTGGCGGTTGTGCTCGGAGGGAATCTCGAGGGTGGATTCCCCCATGAAGAGACAGCCGATTTCCTCGGGATAGTCCTTACACTGGAAGGAGCGGCGGCAGCCGCAGAAATCCACGATGGAGAGGTAGCGGGCGCGATTGATGTAGTCAGCCACCACCTCCGCGGGGGCCGGGGTGCTCGCGGTGCGCTCGAGATTCTTGTTGATCGGAAGCCAGCTGACATTGGTTTTGTTCTTGTTGGTCCAGGGATGGAGGTCGCGGAGGACCGGCAGGCGGCCGGTCATGAATGCCAATTCAAAAAATTTCATTCCCAGCTTCATTAACGCGGGAAAGGGCAGCTGTTGATCGATCAGGGCTTTTTTAGGCATATTTCACTCCGTTCAGGTTAATTTGGTCTATCTGGTCTATCTGGTCTATTTGGTCTATCTAGTCTATCTGGTTTGTTTAGTTCGTTGGGTTCGTTAGTATTATTAATTTTGTTGAATCCTTTATCTTTTTCCTTTCATCCTTGACCTTTTACCTATGACCCATCACCTGCTACCTGCTGCCGGTCGATTTATTTTGAAAAAACCTCCACCGGGCAGACCTCGGCGCAGATGAAACAGCGGATGCAGGTTTCCCGGTTGATTTTTACCCCGCCCGCAAGGGAAACCGCCTCGACCGGGCAGGCCTTGAGGCAGAGCTTGCAGTTATTGCAGCGGTCGGCGGCGATCCGGACCTCGCCCACGGCCTGGCGGGCGCGGACCGCGTCCGTGCCCCGGATCCGGGCCGAGAGGTTATGCAGGGCCCCGAAGAAGTGGTAGAAGTAATCGCTGATCAGGGTGCGGTATAAACCGTAGCGGGGGGTGGAACGGAACTTCCGGGCTACCTTTTCTACCGGCTCGCCCCGGATCTCGAACCCGTCCAGCCGCCCGAGCCCCCGCGCGGCGGCCATTTTGATGTGGATGATCTTTTCGGGGTCCAGCCCCATGATCCGGCTCATGGTGGCGTCGGCCTCGACCACGTTGTCCGCCGCCAGGATCACCCCCAGGGGCACCGGGGTCCCGATGGTGGCCCCGATCTCGCCCTCCAGGCCGATGATCCCGTCGATGATGGTGAGGTCGGTTTTCACCGCGGTGTTTAGGTCGACGATCCCCTCGTCCAGGCCGGCCATGTGGATGATCTGCTTGTGCTTTCCCACCACCACCCCTTTCAGGTTCTTGAGTCCCAGGGTGACGATTGTCTGGAGATGGGTTTTCGCCACCGGCATGTTGATCAGCCGCTCGCTCTGGAGCACCCGCCGGGCGATGACCAGGTGATCGAGCGCCTTCCCCTTTGGGATCTGCACGTGGACCCCTTCTTCGTGGTCGAAGGCGACCATCTCGAACCCGTAGCGTTTCTGGAAATCCCCGTAGCCGGCCCTTTTGAAGGCCCAGTTCGAGCCGAAGGGGTAAATCGGGCTTTCCCCGATTACCGGCTTCCCTCCCGCTTCCTGGACCAGCCGGGCCGTCTCGGCTATGAGCTCGGGGTCGGTAACCGCCCCCGAGGAGCTCGGCTTGCCGATGCAGATGTTGGGTTTCAAGACGGTTCGGTCACCGGGGGAAATGAAGCGCTCCATTCCCCCGAGCAGGCGGACCGCCTCGCGGACATCCCGCGGGTCGGTGGTTTTAATGATGGCGACGGTCATAGCGTAAAAATAAGGTTCGAGGGTTCAAAGTTCAAGGTTCAAGGTTCAAGACCGAAGACCGAGATCCTTTTACAAAAGAAATGACGAATGACGATTGACGAAATTTTATAATCCCGGGCCAGAAGGAAAAGATCAAGGAGACAAAAACTCGAGCTAACCTAAAATAACGATTTGAGCGGTTTTAACGCCGCTTGGTTTTTAATGGATTTATAATTCGTCAATCTATTTATCCCGAGGTCTTGCGAGGGACAATCGTCAATGAAAACCCGGGGAGATGTTAAAATTACCGCGGGCAGAAGAAAGTCATGCTTCAGATCAAGGAACTTCATTATGCGATCGGCGAGCGGGATCTGCTCGCCGGGATTGAGTGGAATATCCACCCCGGTCGCCGGGTGGGACTGGTCGGCCCGAACGGGGCGGGCAAGACCACCCTCCTCCGGATCATCCGGGGCGAGCTCGAGTTCCGGGGGACGATCATCAAGCCCCGGGGCTTCCGGATCGGCCTCCTGCCCCAGGAGGAAATCGCCGCCCGGCACGGGACGGTGCTGGAGACCGTGAGGGAGGGGCGGGAAGAAGTCGTGGCGATCGAGCAGAAAATCGCCGCGCTCCACCGCGGGCTCTCCCGTCACCCGGAAACCCGCGATGCCCTCTTGCGCGAGATCGCGGGGCTGGAAGAGCGCTTCGAGAGCCTGGATGGCTACCGGCTGGAAACCGACGCCAAGACCATTCTCTCCGGCCTCGGGTTCCGGGAGGAGGATTTCGAGCGCCCGCTCCGGGAACTCTCCGGGGGGTACCGGATGCGGGTCTACCTGGGCCGCCTCCTGCTTCAGAAACCCGACCTGCTCCTGCTCGACGAACCGACCAACCACTTCGATCTGCCCGCGCTCGAGTGGCTGGAGGAATATCTCCGGGCTTTCCCGGGGAGCATCGTCCTGGTTTCCCACGACCGTTATTTCCTCGACCGCCTGGCGCAGGAGATCGGCGAACTCGACCGGGGCCGGCTCGAGCTCTACGCCGGGGATTACCGCTTCTACGAAACGGAGAAGGAAAAGCGGGCCGAGGCGGCCCGGAAGCGCCACCAGGAATGGCGGGAGGAGCGCGAGCGCCAGCAGAGGTACATCAACCGCTACCGGGCCTGGAACGATCGGGCGGTGCAGGTGCAGAGCCGGATCCGGATCCTCGAGAAAATGGAGGAGCCCGAGCCGCCGCCCCCGCCCCCCCCGCGCTTCGGCTTCCGGCTCACGGTGGAGGAGAAGAGCTACCACGACGTGGTCCGGGCCGAGAAGCTCGGGTTTCGCTACGGCGACCGCGGGATTTTCTCCGGGCTGGATTTCGCCATCTACCGGGGGGAGCGGGTCGCCCTGATCGGCGGAAACGGGGCGGGCAAGACCACCCTGGCCCGCCTGATCGCCGGGAAGCTCGCCCCGGCCGCGGGCCGGCTCGAACTCGGCCCCCGGACCGCGATCGGTTATTACGAGCAACACCAAGTGGATACCCTCGACCCGGAAAAAACCGTTTACCAGGAGGTGGCCGGCTCCGCGGCCAGCCGCCTCCGGCAGGAGGTCCGGAACGCGCTCGGGGTTTTCAAGTTCCGCGGGGACGACGCGGAGAAAAGGATCGCGGCGCTCTCCGGGGGCGAGAAAGCCCGGGTCTCGCTGGCCAAGATCCTCCTGGCTCCGGTCAATTTTCTGATCATGGACGAGCCCACCAACCACCTGGACCGGGCCGCCCGCGCGGCCCTGGAAGAGGCCCTCTCCGAGTATGACGGCACCCTGCTGGTCATCTCCCATGACCGTTACTTTCTCGACAAACTTGTCCACCGGGTGGTGGAGCTCCGGGCCGGGAAACTTTACGAGTATACCGGGAATTACTCGGATTTCCTCGCGAGAAAACCCGTCGTCCCGGAACCAGCGGAGCCGGAAACCGGTCTCCTGGCCATGGAAAAATCCCCCGCCCCGGGGGGGAGAAAGACCCGGGACCAGAAACGCCTGGAAGCGGAAGCCCGGCAGGCCGGGAGCCGGAGACGGAACGAGCTCAAGCGGGAGATCGAGATACTCGAGAAAGAAATCGGCGAGCTCGAGACCAGGCAGAAGGAGATCGAGGAGAAGCTCGCGCGCGCGGAAACTTACCGGGACAGCGAAATCGTGATTTTCCTCAAAAATGAGTACGCCCGGGTGAAGGAGGAACTCCCCGCCCGCTACTGGAGGTGGGAGGAAGCCCACCAGGAATTCGAAAAGGTCATGTCCGAAATTTCCGCGGTGTCGGAAAAGGAAGGGTGAACCGGCCGGCGGGGGGACGGAAAGGCCCCGGGTTTCAGGGGAGGCCGGACTCGGCTTGAACGCAGTTGCCCCCGGCCTTCTTGCCCTGGTACATGAGCCCGTCGGCCCGCCGGACCAGGATCTCGACGGAGTCCTCGGGTCTGGCCAGGGCGGCCCCGATCGAGACCGTGACCCGACGGCGGGTTCCCCCCAGCGGGAAGGTGGATTTTTCCATGAAAAGGCGGAGCTTCTCCGCCACCTGGAGCAGTTTTTCCCGGTTTGCGTTGACGATCAGCACCACGAATTCCTCCCCGCCCCAGCGGCTGACAAAATCGTAGGCCCGGAGGGTGTTGATCAGGGTTTTGGCGATCATCATCAGGGCCCGGTCGCCCGCGTCGTGTCCGAAGTTGTCGTTGATCCCCTTGAAGTTATCGATATCGAGGAAGAGCAGGCCGAAGGGCCAGATATTCCGCTGGGTTTCCGCCAGGCGCGATCCGATGGTGATCTCGGCGAAGCGGCGGTTGGCCAGCCCGGTGAGGGAATCGATCAGCGCCAGTTTTTCCAGCTCCGCGATCCGCTGGCGGGTGGCTTCGGGAAGCAGGTGCTCCCGGAAGACCTCCACCACCCGGGCAGTCTCTCCCCGGGCGTCTAAGATCGGGATGGTGCGGATCTCCACCGGGACTCGATGGCCCTCCTTGTGCTGGAGGTAGGCCTGGGCGTCATGGGTTTTGCCGTCGGAAAAGGCCTGGTCGATCGGGCAGAGGGGCGTATGGCAGATATTCTGGCCTTCCTCGTTCAGGTGGGTGAGGATGTGGTCGTGGCAGCTTTTGCCCAGGGCCTCGGCGGAGGGATACCCGGAAATCCGCCCGGCGGCTTGGTTCCAGTATTCGATCTTGCGGTCCCGGCCGAGGATGTAAACACCGTCATAAAGGGAGTCCAGGATTTCCGGGGAAAGTCCAGCTTCGATGTTCATCGTGAATGTCTAATTCCTAATGTCTAATTTCTAATTAAACCCCAATGACTAATAACCAAGCACTAATTGCAAACAAATTTTAATGACTAATAAAAAAATGAAAACAGACTATCGGACATTTTGTTTTTGGGCATTGATTAGGAATTCGTCATTAGACATTAGAAATTTATAGTTATTTTAACTTCTCGACCCGGTAGTAACGATTGACTTCCATCGTGCCGTAGATGGCCGCGCCCAGGCAGGGAACCACCAGCTTGGTTGGAAACTTACTGCCGACGATGTCGAAGATCTCGGCGCAGGCCGAGCAGAGGAAAAGCGTGTTATTGGAAATGGAGTAGGGGATTTTCTCCCCGTTTTCTTCCACTAAGTAACGGGGATCCAGGAAGTTGGCGTGGTTGGCGCAGTTGGTGACGAAGATCTCCCGGAAGAGGATGGTAGCCTTGGCCAGCCCCCGGAGCCCCAGGGGCTTCAAGCGCTTGATGAGCGCGGGGATCTCGCGGGTGCCCATGGATTTAAAATCCTTGTAGAGTTCCATGACTTCGAGACTCTCGACCTTTTCCCAGTCGTCCGGTTTTTCCGACTGGTAAACCTCCGACCTGATCAGCTCAAGCTGTTCTTCCCGGCCGGGGAGGCGAGGCGGGGAGAAATTTGCTTCATTAATTACCGTGCCCCCGGGAAATCCCTCGAGCCGGAAGGCGCTGCCGACGATATACTTCCCCGCCTTTTCGGACTGGCGGTACCAGGAACCCCGCCGCCGGCAGGAACCCTGGTTCCAGGCTTCGGGGAGGGCGTATGCGACGGGAAGCTTGGGATCGAGAACCTTGCAGGGGGTCTTTTCCACTTCGAATAAAGTTTGGTTCCGGGCGGATAGATCCCGGCGAAGCCGCTCGAGTTCCCGGTCATCCAGGGCGTAGGTGTATCTCAGGTATCCTGGCATTTTTTATTAAGAAACGGGTTGTATCTTATGGTAAGGAAATAATAAAAGAAAGATAAAAGCAATTAAACCCTACTAAACAGGGTACTTCTGAAACCCCACGCTAAATTGCCCTCCACCAGGGTTCGAGATACCACTGCCGATCTTGTTCCCGGAAAAGGTCTCCAGGATAGCGAAGCCAGCTACCGGGATTTGAATTTTTCCACCGGATCACCCCCGGAATCAAGGTGGGATTGGAGCCGGTCACCCTGGGAGCGGGAGATCTTCTGGTAGATGGATTTCTTCAAGAAGGCAAAGGCACCCTCCAAATCATGGTCGGTTATTATCCGTTCGAGTTCCATAACCTCCTCCGGCTCTAAAGCCACCGCGGATTTTTTTATCTCAAGCATCAGCTCTGGCCTCCCCAATATTTTTTCCTGAATCTTAAAGCCACGTTAACCAGGCTGATGAGAATCGGCACCTCGAGGAGGGGTTCGATCACGGTGGCGAAGGCCTGCTTGGATTCGATCCCGAAGATGGCGATGGCCACGGCGATAGCCAGCTCGAAATCATTGCTGGAGGCGGTGAAGGAGGTAGTCACCCTTCAGGGAGAACATCACGATAATCGTGAAGAGCAGGGCCACTAGGGTTATGTTTCAGAAAAGCCTTTACAATAAACATCTCTTTCGTAGGGGAGTCCTTCAGGATGAGTCCCTTCAGGATAAACCATTCCATTTATCCCGAGTAACATCGAGGGGCTGGCTCCCTCCTCGGGCGGCTGCCCTTCGACTTCGCTCAGGACAAGTAGAAAGCCGCCCCTACATCATCACAACCAAGGATCTTGATCACTGTAAAGCCATTATTGAAACACTACACTGGGGTGATCGGGCTGATCCGGGGGGCAAAGGCGTTGATTCGCTCCTGGGCGACTTCAAACCACTCCGAACCCCCGATCACCTTGCCGGCATAACCCTTCAACTCTTCAATGCTGACTGGTTGTCCCATAATGCTTCCTCTAATTTCTGTTCCCTGGCCTGATTTTCATCTTTGATATTTTCCCCGATTGCCTTAAAAATTATATGCCTTCCGCTTTCCCAACTATTTCCACCCCAGGATCTCGGCCGGGTCCAAATTCTTCCCGCACATCCAGCCACCGTCCACGATTAAATTCGTCCCGGTAATATAGGAAGAATCCTCGGAGGCCAGAAAAACCGCCACCCTGGCCACCTCTTCCGGCTTCCCGAACCGGCGCATGGCATGCTGCATAAGCATATGCTTCTTGATCGGTTCCAGCCCCTCGAGATCAACGTAGCCGGTAAACATCGGGGTCTCGATATCCGCCGGGCAGATGGAATTGACCCGGATGTTATCCCGGGCGTGGTCAATCGCCAAGCACTTGGTCACGTTGATCACTCCCCCTTTGGAAGCGCTGTAGGCCAACTGATTGCTGAATCCGCTTAATCCCTCCACCGAAGCAATATTGACAATTACCCCTCCCCCGGAATTTTTCATCTCGGCAATCGCGTATTTGGAGCAGAGAAAGGTTCCGGTGAGATTGACCGCGATGGTCTTATCCCAGACCTCTTCGGTGATCATCTGGCTGTCTCCCATGGTATTAATCGCGGCGTTGTTAACCAGGATATCCAGTTTTTTATACCTCTCCACCGCCGCGGAGACCATCTTCTGCACCTCTTCCGCCTGGGAAACATCGGCCGGGAAAAAGCTCGTCTCCTTTCCCTGGCCCCGGATCATTTTCACCGTCTCTTCGCCCCCCGAATGATCAACATCGGAAACCAAGACCCAAGCCCCTTCTTTGACAAATTCCAGGGCAATCGCCCGGCCGATTCCCGAGCCCGCTCCGGTTACTATCGCTACTTTATCCTTAAGCTTCATCGCCGCGCTCTCCTTTACTCTGATTGATAAAATTTTTAATAATTCTTCGTCCAGGTAACGTTCAGCTTTAAATTTGAGATCCTCCAGCCCTTTGGAGTCCGAACCAGCTGGTTTTCATAGTAGCCGCCCACGGCAAACATGCTTTCCGGATTGAAATGCTGGGCCTGGAGGTAAGCCACCCCGGTGGCTTTATCGCCATTTATGTTAATCACATGATTGGTAATGATGTGCTGGGTGGATTGGAAACTGGCTACCAGCATGAAAGCCCGTTCCACCCACTCATCGGCCTTCATCTGGGCCGCCCCTCCCCCGCCCATATCCACCTCCAATTCATCCGTAAAACAAGACCGGTAAATCGCCGGGTCGCGCCGGTCAACGCCGGTGGCGTAACGGTTGAACATGTCAATTATTTCCATGCGGTCAAAAAGCACTTGCAGTTTCTTCTCATCCATCTTTTTCTCCTTTCCTGATCAAGCAAAAAAGGCCAGAGCTAATAAAACCCCAGCTTAAAAATCATAAGATATTTAGAAAAAAAAGCAATCCGGAAAGCACTGGATCTAGACACAAAAAGGCCGAACCCGGTCCTTGTTTACTTGGGAAAAGCGCTGGATAATATTTATTATGGAAAATCTGTATCGAGAGGAGGAAGTTATGAGCGAGAGATCCGCTTTATTGGTTGGAGCCAGCGGTCTGGTGGGAGGACATTGCCTTAAGTTTCTCCTGGAAAGCGACCGTTACGAAAAGGTCATCACCCTAATTAGAAAACTCCTGATAACGGAACATCAAAAATTGGAGCAGCACGAGATTGTTTTTGATCGATTAGAACAATATCCAGAGTTAATCGCCGCCAATGACATTTTCTGCTGCCTGGGAACGACTATTAAGCAAGCAGGTTCCCAGAAGGCCTTCTCCCAAGTTGACTTTACTTACCCTTATGAAACCGCCAAAGCGGCCCGGAGAAACGGCGCGGAGAGCCTTTCCATCATCACCGCTATCGGGGCGAATCCCAATTCGCCGTTTTTCTATAACCGGGTGAAAGGAAACGTGGAAAACACCGTCAGCCGGCTGGGATTTCCCCGGTTCTACATCTTCCGCCCCTCCCTGCTTTTGGGAGAGCGAAGGGAGCCCAGGCTCGGAGAGAAGTTTGCCCAGGGCCTCAGCAGAAAATTTTCTTCCTTCCTGGCCGGACCGCTGAAAAAATACCGCCCTATCGAGGCGGAGGTTGTCGCTTTCGCGATGGTACAAATGGCCAGGGAAGGCCCGGCGGGAGTAAATATATTCGAATCAGACCAGATCCAGGCTATCTATGATAAATATCAAATCGGCCATTGCACATGACTCACCTTGTTGGGCATAGATCATAATTCGGCCTCAAAAGGTAATTCTTCATGGAAGAAAATTGGTTTGAAAAGTCATTAATATTCATAGCTATTCAAATTAATCGTAAATATGCTTAGATTACACTCTATAAACTCTTCCTCCTTTCATCTCTAAATTTTTCACCGCCTCGATACTTTGGTCAACTCCGGGGGGACCGGTATCTCTCCACTGGATTTCCCCCGGAATCAAGGTGGGATTGGAGCCGGTCACCCTGGGAGCGGGAAATCTTCTGGTAGATGGATTTCTTCAGGAAGGCAAAAGCAGCCTCCCGATCCTGGTCGGTTATTATCCGTTCGAGTTCCATGACCTCCTCCGGCTCTAAAGCCACCGCCGATTTTTTTATTTCGAGCATCACCCTTGCCCTCCAAAATATTTTTTCCTGAATCTCAAGGCTACATTAACCAGGCTGATAAGAATCGGCACCTCGAGGAGGGGTCCGATCACGGTGGCGAAGGCCTGCTTCGATTCGATCCCGAAGATGGCGATGGCCACGGCAATGGCCAGCTCAAAGTCATTGCTCGAGGCGGTGAAAGAGGTGGCAACCGTCTGCCCGTAATTCCCCCCGATTTTTTTCACCAGAAAGAAGGTGGCGAACCACATCAGGAAAAAGTAAAAGCCCATCGGGACCGCCACCCGGAGGACGTCCAGGGGTTCCTTGATGATATATTCCCCCTTGAGGGAGAACATCACGATGATGGTGAAGAGGAGGGCCACCAGTGTGAGGGGGCTGATTTTCGGGGCAAAGACATTTTCAAACCACTCCTTGCCCTTGGCTTTGAGCAGGGAAAACCTGGTGATGACCCCGGCCAGGAAGGGGATGCCGAGGAAAATGAAAACGGTCTTAGCTGCCTCCCACATGGAAACCCTGATGTTCAGTCCTTCGACCAGGCCGAGCCAATTCAGGGCCAGGGTGATGAAAAGATAGATATACACCGCATAAAACAGGACCTGAAAAATGGCGTTGAAGGCCACCAGCCCCACCGCCAGCTCACGGTCGCCGTCGGCAAGCTCGTTCCAGACGATAACCATGGCGATACAGCGGGCGAGCCCGACCAGGATCACCCCGATCATGTATTCGGGATAGTCCCGGAGGAAGATGATCGCGAGGACAAACATCAGCAAGGGGCCGATTACCCAGTTCTGAAGGAGAGAGATAATCAGAAGCCGCTTGTTCTTAAAAACCTTGCCCATCTCCTCATACTTCACCTTGGCCAGGGGCGGATACATCATCAGGATTAGCCCAATGGCGATCGGGATGGAGGTGGTCCCGACCTGGAGGCTGGTGATGAAGCGGGTCACGGCGGGCAGGAAGTAACCGGCCCCGATCCCGATCCCCATGGCCAGGAAGATCCAGAGGGTCAGGAAGCGGTCAAGAAAGGAGAGTTTTTTTACTGGCGGCATTTTAGGCTCCTTGGTAAGTGATAGTTGCCTTTAAATTTAACAACAGGAACAACTGCAGGCGCCCGTTCCCTGCCCGCCGGGCGCGGTCACCCCGGATTTTATCTTTTCCGCCGTTTCCTCCACGATTTTTTCCGAAACCGGGGTCTGGCCCTTGACCAGGCCCATCTCGGTGAGGATGTAGGACCTTGGTTTCACGCCGATGTGCTCGAGATTTTTCCTGGCACAGGCGACCGGGCAGCCGTCAATGGTGAGATTAAGATCGGCCGCTTGGGCGGATTCCAGGAATTTGGGCAGATGGGCGCCGATGGCAGCCAGGCAGGTCATCTTGCCGAAACCTTCCTTCCCCAGTTTCCGCGCGGTCCGGTCCGCGATCTCGCCCACATCCGAACCTCCGGAGCATGAATAAATCAGGATGTTCGATCCTTGGCAACAATCGTTCATGGTTATTTCCTCCTTTCGGTCAGGGTCTCCACTTATCCCCGCTAAAAAAGAACGAAAATGAATCGCAAGCAAAAATATATCCCGATAAGGATGAAAATCACGCCGGTCCCCCGACGGGCCCATAATTCCACGCGACTGAGACGATTGAATATCTGGGTCAAGGATTTTGCCCCCAGAGCAATTGCCAGGGCGAAGGCCAGGACCGGCAGTCCCGTCCCGATCCCGTAGAGCAGGGGCATGATGAGGAAGGAATCATGCTTCACGGAAAGAGGAACCAGGCTCCCGAAAAAAAGGGCGGCGGAAACGGGGCAGAAAGAAAGAGCGAACATGATACCCAGGAGCCCCGAACTCATCAGCCCGGATTTTTCCGCCTGTTTCTCCATTCGTTTATTGCTCACCAGGGCCGGGAGGTCGAACTGGATCAATTCCAATAGGAACATACCCACGATTATCAGCAGGGGGCCCAGGAATTGATTCATGTATTTCTGCAAAAACCAGGATGCTTGGGGAACAGCGGTAAGGCCGAAGACCAGGACGGCCGCGATGACGATATAGGTTAATGACCGGCCGATGGTGTAGGCCGCGCCGGAAAAGAAAGCCCGACGCGGACTGCTGATTTTCCGGCCGATGAACGAGATCGCCGCGATATTGGTGGCCAGCGGGCAGGGACTGATCGCGGTCAACAATCCCAGCCAGAAAGCGGATAACGCGCCCAACCAGAACACGATTATTTTCCCTTAAGATAAAGGTTTACTTCATCCTGAATGTATTTAATGAAGAGTTTTTGGTTTCCGACCAGCTCCCAGACTTTAGCCAGATTGTTCCACCGCACTTGTTTTCCATCTTTGATGTCCACGACCACCACGGACTTGGTGTAAAGTTTGTAATCCTGGATGAAATGAGAATTCGTCGGCTCATCAATATTGAGCACCTGAAAATCAACGCGACCGTCGCGTAACTCCTGAGAAAAACCTGATTCCATAGCTTCCTTGGTGTATTGTTCGATTTTGTGGCAGGTGGGGCATCGAAAGGTGTTATGGAAATAATAAACGATGACCCGGTCAGTCCGGGGGGAAACGCTGGGGTTGCCGCTGCCGGTCGGTTTTGCCTTCGGGACGGAAGGGGCGGTCGCCTCGGTTGGGGTGGTTGCCTCGGTTGAGGAAGGATTGGTCGCCGCTTCCGTTGTTTTGTCCGGGCCTGGTTTGAGAATGAGCCAACCCAAGCTTCCGGCCACGAAGGCAAGCAGAACCACCATCACAACTGTTTTTATCTTCATGTTTAATTTGCTCCTTGTCTAAAAATATGTACGAAAAGAATTATTTGGTCTGGAGCAGTTTTTTGACCTTTTCTTTGTCCGGCAACGGTTTTCCCTGGTGAATTACCTTTTCATCAACCACCAGGCCCGGGGTCATCATGATGTATTTCTGGATCTCGCGGAGGTCACTGACTTTTTCTATGTCGGCGTCGAGTTTAAGCTCGGCGACGGCCTCGTAGGTGGTCTGATAAAGCTTTTCGCAGTTCATACAACCTGGGCCCAGAATTTTGATTTTCATTTCTTCCTCCTTATCTTGGGTTAACCGTCACCGACACGGACCCCGTTCACGTTAATCCGTAAACAAACCCGCTGAGTGTGGCGACGACTACCACCAGGCTTACATAAACCAGCATTTTCCTGGTTCCGATTACGCTCCGGATTACCAGCATGCTGGGGAGGCTTACCGCCGGACCGGAGAGGAGAAGGGCCAGGGCCGGGCCCTTGCCCATTCCTGACCCGATCAACCCTTGCAGAATCGGGATCTCGGTCAGGGTAGCGAAATACATCAGGGCTCCGAAGATGGACGCGAAGAGATTAGCGAAAAGGGAATTTCCTCCCACTAGATAGGTAATCCAGGAAGAGGGAACAATACCGGCGTTGGTGCCCGGACGCCCCAGAAGCAGGCCGGCGAAGATCACTCCCAGGAAGAGCAGGGGAAAGATCTGCAGGGAGAGGGTCCAGGTTTCATCCACCCAAGTTTTGAGCTCGGGCTTCTTAAACCAGCGCAGGATGATTATCCCGAGGAGCACGAGAAACCCGGCGGCCAGCCACCAGTGGATCCGCCAGACCGCTTCGTAGAAACCGATCGGCTCGGCCGGCCGGCCCCAGGTGGCAGTGATCAGGATAAGGATCATTACCAGGAAGTACAGGGAGGTCTTCCATAAAGGACGAACATTTTCCTCCGTCTGAGCCGGCATTAATGAAGCAGCCCCCCGGGTACGCTGGAGGTCTTCTTTCCGGTATATCCCCGCCATGGCTAGGCCGATCACGATGGACGCGCCGATCGCCCCGACGGCCCGGGCCAGGCCGAGCTCGAAGCCCAGGATCCGGGCGGTCAGAATGATGGCCAGGACATTTATCGCCGGCCCGGAATAAAGGAAAGTGACCGCCGGCCCGATCCCGGCCCCCCGGTTGTAGATCCCGGCGAACATGGGAAGGACGGTACAGCTACATACCGCCAGAATCGTCCCGGATACCGAAGCAACCCCGTAAGCTAGGACTTTTTTGGCCTCGGCCCCGAAATATTTGATCACCGCCGCCTGGGAGATGAAGACCGCGATCGCCCCGGCGATGAAGAAGGCCGGAACCAGGCAGGTCAGGACGTGCTGCCGGGCGTATTCCTGAAGCATGAGCAGGGCTTCGGTGATCGCCCCCGCCACGGCCGCGTTCCGGAAGGGGATGAAGTAGGCCCCGAGGAAGGCCAGGATGATCAGGGACAGTTTTTTCGCGTTGCTCACATTCTCAGTTAATAATGAATATATGAGTATTTACTCATATAGTAACCTGTCCGGAAAAGGCGGGTCAAGGTCCGGGTGGGAAATTACCTCGGCCAGTAATTGGTTAGGTGTCAGGGGTAGAAGGGATTGTCATTCTTGTCCCGCATCAGAGTGCGGGATAAACTTCAGCAGGAATCCAGGCCCTCACGTCATTCCTGCGGAAGCAGGAATCCAGATTATTTGAAATTATTTTTTCTGGATCCCCGCTTTCGCGGGGATGACGAACCGAGACTAAAATCGAGAATGAATAATTTTACATTGATCCCGAAAGTTTTATAAGAAACTATGAGGACGGTTGAATAGAAACCCCATCCACCAGGAGAGGATATTCACTTTTTCCGGTCAAGTTCGTTGAGAATCTTGAAAATGGCCTGGTCTTTAACGCGGTAGAAGATACTAACCCCTTCCCGGCGGTCCAAAACCAAGCCGGCCCGCTTCAGGACCGCCAGGTGGCGGGAGACGTTGGATTGCTGTCCGCCGATGGCCGGGAAGATCTCACAGACGCAACGTTCCCCGTTACGCAGGTATTCCATAATCCGCAGGCGGGTGGGCTGGCCCAGGGCTTTCAGGATCTCGGCTTTCTTTTCCAGGTCCATCGGGAGAATTTTATTATATTTTGTCTCGCCTCGCATCACCCCAGGAAATATTTTAAGATTACCGCGGGAAGATGGAAAAGGATTATTTCAATCTGCTGGTTTTTCCCCTCTCGGCCCCGTCCGGGGAGGTCGAGTCCCGGCTTTCCGCCCTCTCCCGGGATGTCAGAATCGATCTCTACACCCTGCGCGAAAAATTTTTAGGCCGGGGCGCCGCGTTGCTCAGGCGGTCGGCCGACCGGGAAGAGATGGACCGGCTCTCCCGGAAACTGAAAGAAGCCGGTTATTTCCACCTCCTGTTTTCCGATTCCCAGTTCCGCTCCCGGTCTCCGGCCCGGAGGGCGGTGACGGTAAGGCTCGGAAGCGACCGGGTGGATTTTCTCAACGCCCGGGGCGAGACGGTTAACTTCCTTTCCCGGGGAGAGGAATGCCTGCTCGCGGCCGGAGATCTCGCCGTCCAGGACTTGTCCGCCCGGCAGCTGCAGGAGCGGGCCTCGGCCCCCCCCGAGGTGCTCCTGGAATCCGTCGCCATGGGCGAGCCGGTTCTGGACATAATTCCCCGGAAGCGGACGCCCCGGGTCCGAATTTTCGGCAAGCATTTCAACTACGGCAGCCTGGGGGAGCAGGCCGGCCTGAGCGCGGCCCAGAACCTGCTGAAGATCGTCCAGATCGTCCAGTCCCTCTCGGCCGGGAACCGGCTGGATCTTTCCTTCGGTTTTTCCGTTCCCCCCCCGATCGGCGGGGTTTCCCTGAGCCCGGCGGAGTTGCCTTCCCTCGCCCCTCCCCTGATGGAAAAACTCCGGCGGTTTGAGAATCATTCCCGCGCGCTCGACCTGGCTTATGAAGACGCCCTGGTCCCGGCCCCGCCGCCGGTTTTGACCGGACCCGCCCCCGCGCCGCCCGCCCGTCCGGCCCTGCCCGTCATCCCCCGCACCGGGGCCTCCTCCCTTTCTTCCTTCGCGGCCTGGCTCGAGCGGGTCAGCGTCTGGGGTCCCCCGGCGGTGTTTTTCCCCCTGGTCGCGGCGGGGCTCTTGCTGGGGGCGGGGTATCACTTCACCGAGGATGTCCGCCTGCTTCCGCCCCTGGGCGCGATTTTGGGATTGCTTCTTTTTTCCCACGGTTTTGTCTGCCTGAAGCGGGCACGGAGGATCGAAAACATTCCGACCTCCCGGATCCGCTCGCTGCCCATGGGTACGGTCGAGGTGTCGGGGCAGGCCCTTTCGCCGGTAGCCCTGAAAACCCCGTTTACGCTCATCGATTGTGTCTGGTACCGTTTCCTGGTCGAGGAATACCGGAGGTCGGGCCGGCGGTCCCGCTACGTGGTCGTGGCCCGGGGCCACAGTGAGGACATTCCCTTTTACGTGGAAGACGAGACGGGCAAGGTGCTGGTCGATCCCCGGGGCGCGCTGGTGGAGGTCAAATGCCGGCGGGTAACCTACCCGTCCCGGGAGGAATTAAAATTGGGCCTGATCGGGACCGGCCGGGGTTCTCTGCGGATCACCGAGATCTACATCCCCTGGCAGTACCCGGTTTACGTGACCGGGGCGGCCCAGCACGTGAAAACCGATCCGGGATCGGGCCGGATCGAGATCCTTTCCCGGCTCCGGGAGCTGAAAAAGTCGCCGGAGAAGCTGGCGGCCTTCGATCTGAACCGGGACGGTCAGGTCGATACCGAAGAGTGGGAACGAGCCCGCGCGGCGGTGGAACGGGAGATCCTGGCCGAGAAGCTCCAGTCACCGCCCGCGGAGGAGCAGGTTTTTATCGGGCGGGGGGACGCCGACGAGCTGTTCCTCATCTCCGATCGGAGCGAGCGGGAACTCTTGCGGAGCCTCCGGGCCCGGGCTCTCCTCGGAATCATGGGGGGGGGAGCGCTGATCCTGGCGGTGGTATACTGGGGATTAAGACTCTTGATAAAAAATTAGAAAAAGGAGGAGAAAATGCTTCAGGTCGGCATGATCATGCTGGTTTTGCTCATCCTGGTGGTTCTCGGCGTGATTTTATACTTTGTCACTATCTATAACGGCTTGATCCGGCTCAAGAACAACATGGACAAATCCTGGAGCAATATCGACGTGCTCCTCAAACAGCGGCATGACGAGATTCCCAAGCTGGTGGCCATCTGCGAGGGCTACATGAAGTATGAACAGGAAACCCTGAAGAAGGTGATTGAGGCCCGTTCCCTCTTCGACCGGGCCCGGGGTGTGGCGCAGACGGCGGAAGCCGACCAGGCCGTGACCCAGGCGCTCAAGAGCCTTTTCGCCCTAGCGGAGAATTATCCGGACCTCAAGGCGGACAACAACTTCCTCGGGCTCCAGGGACGGGTTTCCACCCTGGAGAACAGCATCGCCGACCGCCGGGAATTCTTCAACGACTCGGTCAACCTTTACAATATCCGGATCCAGCAAATCCCGGACATCCTGGTCGCCCAACTCTTCAATTTCGAGTCGGCCGAGCTCTGGCGGATCAATCCCCCCGAGCGGGAGGATGTGAAGATCTCCTTTAACCCGGCGGGGGGGAAATAAGAATATAACTGCCGGGTTAGGTTAATCGGTCGCGGTTACGCGGCTCGTTTCGGTTGCGTTTTACGGTCGCGGGTTAAAACCCGAAGGACGCAGCCGATGGACGATCCGATCACCGCCCCTGGCGGGATTCCGCCAAAGGCGGAAGCAGCCCAACCGAGCGACGTAATCCGTTTAAAAGATTAGGGGAGAATATCAGGAATCGCGCTTCCGCTGGAAGAACTTCTCCAGTTCTTTTCCCAGGGTAATGGTGTTGAAAGGCTTGCAGAGGTGCCAGTCAATCCCGGCCTGCCGGCACCGCTGGATATCCTCCTCGTCCAGGCGGTTGGAGGAAAGGACGATCACCGGCTGGGAAGCGCTGCGGAAATCCCGGATCTGGTGGGTCAGGGTGGTGCCCCCGGAGCCGTTGATGCGGGAATCGAGGATAATCATGTCCGGTTTTTCGATTTCCCAGAGTTTTAAGGCTTTTTCTTGATCGCTGGCGGTAAAGACCTGGAAACCATCCAGCTCCAGCGAAACCCGGGTTAGCGCCAGCAAATACCGATCTTCGTCAATCAAGAGTATCTTTTTCACTTCTACCTGTCGGGATACGGAAACTACCCCGCAAAATTCATTTGCAATTATATTATTGCCGGATGGAAAAAAAATATTTATCGGAGAAAAACCTTAAGCAGGGAGGTTTTTTACCTTATTACTTACGGTTCGACCAGTTTGCAGCGGATCGCATAACGGACCAGATGGGTCCGGTCGTGGATATCGAGCTTTTTCATCAGGTTGTTTTTATGGGCGTCCACGGTCTTGATGGAGAGCTTCAGGTTGGCCGAGATTTCCTTGACGCTGTACCCCTCGGCCAAAAGCTTGAGAATCTCGCGCTCCCGGCGGGTCAGGTTTTCATAGGGGGATTTGGGGAACTTGGGCATCTTCTTGCCCTGGTAGCCCCGGACCAGGATCTTGGAAATGGAGGGGGAAAGGTAAATGCCGCCCTTGAGAATCGAGCGGATGGCGCTGACCAGCTCCGGGGCGGCGGTGTCCTTCAGGATGTAGCCGTCCGCGCGGTTGAACCGCTTGATCTGGGCGATCACGTCCCCCCCGGGCGGGCCGGGCATGGCGTAGTCCAGGAGGACCAGGTCGGGGTTGAGCTCGCTCACCTTGCGGATGGCCTCTTTCCCGTCCCCGGCCTCGCCGACGATTTGAAAGTCTGGCTCCTGTTCCAGGATCATCCGGATCCCCTGCCGCACCAGGGTATGGTCGTCCACCAGAACGATACTGATCTTTTCCATACCGGATATCCTAGCTGGAAAACCCGGGAAGGGGAAGTTCCACCCGGATCCGGGTTCCTTTTCCGGGCTGGGACTTGATCTCGGTCTTTCCCCCCAGCAGGGCTACCCTCTCCTCGATCCCCATCAGGCCGATCGACTCGCTCGGCCGGCTCATCACCTTTTCCACCCGGAATCCAATCCCGTTATCCTCGATCTCGGCCAGGAGGTGGCCGTTTCTTTTCTTCAGGGTGACTTTAACCCGGGTCGCCGCCGAATGCCGGGCCGTATTGGTCAAACTTTCCTGGATGATCCGGTAGACGATGGTGCGGGCCTGGTCCGGGATCCGGTCCCATTTCCGGGGCAGGGATAGGTCGGTGCTGATCCCGGTTTCGTTCTCGAAACGGGAAAGCCACCAGCGCAGGGTGGGAATCAGGCCCAGGTCGTCCAGCATCGAGGGTCTTAAAGCGGCGATGAGCCGGCGGATATCCTGGATGTTCTGGGAAAGCAGCCGGTTGATCTCGGCGAGCTCCCGGCGGAC
This sequence comes from Pseudomonadota bacterium, assembly GCA_026388655.1. Classification (GTDB taxonomy): domain Bacteria; phylum Desulfobacterota; class JAPLJL01; order JAPLJL01; family JAPLJL01; genus JAPLJL01. The sequence continues at coordinate 1,917 of JAPLJI010000054.1, read as the reverse complement.
CGGCGGGGGAAGCTTTTTCCCCCAGTTCCGGCTCAGGTGGTCCAGGCGGATCTTGATCAGGGAGACGGCCTGCCCGTGCTCGTCGTGGAGCTCGCGGGCGATCCGCTTGCGCTCCTCCTCCTGGGCGGAGATGATGCCCCCGGAGAGCTGGCGGAGCCGGGTTTCGTATTCCTTCTGCGCCTTCCGGAACTGGGCGCTCTGGACCGCCACCGAGGCATGCTCGGCCAGGAGCTCAATCAGGTGTTTTTCCGCCCGGCTGAAATTCCGGCCCGGACGGCGGGTGCCCAGGATGAGAATGCCGAAGATGCTGCCGCCCGCCCGGATCGGGGCGCCGATCATTCCGGTGAGGCCGAGTTGTTTGATCTCGGGGAAAGCCCCCCGGAGCTTCTGGTAATTGGAGAGGGCAACTGGTTTGCCGGTTTTGATAATCAGGTTGGTCATCCCGGTGCCGGCGGGGATGAAAAGGTTTTCCAGCCTCGGGGGCATATTCACGTTCCGGGTGGTTACGAACCCCTTCTTCTCGGCGTTCCAGATTTCAACCGCCCCCGCTTCGAGCTTCAGGAGTTCCATGCCCCGGCGGATCACCAGGGTGTAGATCCGGTCGAGATCCTGTTCGGAGGAGATGTGAAGGGTCACTTCCCGGAGGACCCGGAGCTCGTTTTTCTGTTTTTGCTCTTCCTGGATCAGATGGGTGCCGCCCAGGACGAGGGCCAGGATATTTCCCAGGGTTTCCGCGGAGGCGATTTGTTCAGGGCGGGGCTGGTTGCCGGGGGTCAGCCGGCAGACCCCCACCATCCCGAAGGTCCGGCCCTGGTATTTCAGGGGCAGGCCGAGGAATTGCTTGACCCCGGCCCGGACGATTTCCGGGATGGCCTCCCGATGGGAGGGGTAGTCCGCCACGAAGATCGGCCGGCCCTTGACGATGACCCGCCGGGTGATCCCGAGCTGGGGGGGGATTTTTTTCAGCTGCTTGATCGGAATGGGGAGCTGGTAATGACAAGGGTAGATTACTTCCCCGCTTTTTTCATTGCGGATGGCGACCCAGCTCGAGTCTCCCCCGATGATTTCCTGCAGGGCCTTCAGCAGGCGGGAAATTGCGCGGTTTTTCTCCAGCTGGCCCATTCCCGGGACCCGGCTGGCCTCGTTAAGTGTCCGCAGCAAACGCCGGTGGCTTTTCAGGCTCCGGAGGAGATTTTTCGGATCGGGGGTTGTGACCGGCCGCATTTTTTCCATTTCCAGGTTGACTTCTCTCTTAAATCATCGAGAATTATAAGCGATGAAGAAAAAAATGAAGAGTGCCGGCCGGCTTTTTATTCTGGTTTTCGGGCTGGTCTTTCTGGCGGCCTGTGTCAACGTGGAAGAAAAGATCTTCCTGAACCTGGACGGGTCGGGGAGAATGGAGGTGCGCTATTTATTGAAACGTGAGTTTTACCAACTGGTTCCCCAGACCCAGGGAAGCATGTTCCCCCTCACCGAGTCGGATGTTTACAAGAAGTTTGAAAACACCAAGGGGATCCGGGTGGAAGGGGTCAAGCTGGAGGGGGACGAAAAGAACGTGTCCCTCAGGTACATTTTGAATTTTGACGACCTCACCGCGTTCAACAACCCGAGCTATAACTTCTCTTATAAAGCCGACGGTAACGACAAGATCTTCCATGTCTGGATCAAGGGCGGGGGCGCCCAGCAAAACCTGTCGAATACGGAACTGCGGGAAAAAGTCATGAACGAGGCTTTGAGCCAGGCCATGTCGATGTACAACCTGGTGATCACCGTTAATTTCCCCGCCCCGATCACCAAGTCCAACGCCCGGGAGGTCCAGGGCCGGACGGCCACCTGGGTGGTTCCCATCTGGGAACTCCAGAAAAAAGACGCCTTTGATCTGGAGGCCAGGATCAAGGTCCGGAAGGGTGTCTGGGA
>JAPLJI010000194.1 GCA_026388655.1 Pseudomonadota bacterium | reverse complement strand
GAATCAAATAAATCTCCGGCTATTAAAACAAAATTCACTTTCTCTTTTGTGCATATTCCAATTGCTTTTTGAAAGCTCTCTAGATTGAGCTGTTGAAGCTGAGGTATGCGCCAAGAGCCAAGATGACAGTCTCCTAAGTGCGCGAACTTCATTAAACATGAAATTTGGCAAAATATTTAAAGATGATTATAGTAGAGTTAGCATGACATTTTGGCAGAAAGAGGTTTGGGGAATGACTTACAAGCAGCTTGCTGCGAACAGCGTGCTTGCGGTGGTGATTCTTGTTGTTGGAATTATTGTTGGAAAGGTTGTTAATTCTATTTTGAAGAGAGCCCTGGACAGGGCGAGGATAGAGAGGACAAATGCTTATAATTTCTTCAAGTTCTTGATAGTGGTTATAGAGTGGAGTGTCTATATATTATTCTTGAATTTAGCTATAAGAGTTCTGAATGTTCCCCAATTTACGAGCCTGATAACTGATGTTTTAATTGTTATTCCTTCCATAGTTGGAGGTTTGATACTGGTAGTTATAGGTTTTGCAATTGCAGTATATTTAAGAAATATTATTGAGGAGAGCAAGATAGAAAGTTCTGAAATATTGAGCAATATACTTTTCTACTTTATAATTTACGCTTTTCTTGTTTTTGCGCTGAAAACCGCGTTAATCTCGTTAGATGACATGACTGTGAACATTATTCTTATAGTACTAACCGGAATTATTGGCACGGGAGTTGCGTTTAGAACTCTTGTATTCAGGAAGAAGAGAAAGTAATAACTAGTTAAACAAACTTCTAACTACTTCTCTTTTAAGCTTGTAAAATCTAAGACATACATGCTGGAGATGATAAGAAAATTTGTTTTCAAATCCGATGTTTTCTACAATTTTACCTTTTTCTTGAACTAATTTAATTGCAGGAACAAAATCCCCATCGCTGGAAACTAAAATTGCAGTGTCATAATCATCTGTATACGCAAATTTTACCATATCTACTGCAAGATGAATGTCATCTTCTTTTGCCTCATAGATAATTTTTCCGTCAATCCTCTTTTTTTGCATCCTGCATAAAACAAAAGTAAAATTAGGAATTCTCTGTATTTTATCAAAGAATTTTTGTTGTTTTATGTAATTTTCTTCATCTTTTCTTCTGTCAAGTGGAACATTGTAGTAATATGCTCCAGCAACTTTTCTGCCCCCTGCAATTTGGTTAACAAATTTTTCAAAATCGAAATCATTTGGCTTCTCATCTGGCAGCAGATCTCTTATGATGTGATATAAATTACTTCCATCAATGAAAACCATAACTCTTTCGGCTTTTTCGCTCATTAGAAAATAAAAACCTAGGGTTGCAGTGCAAACCTAGGGGGTATATGATTACCTCAAGGACATTAAGTTTATAAAACTTTCGTTTTGCTTGTTTAATTGTATTCGAAAGATATATATATACGTCATTCCATTGAAAATTGAGAGATGATTTGAAAGGAGGTTTGAAAATGAAGAAATTTTTTATATTTTTGATTGCGTCTTTATTAGTTGTTTCTCTTGTTTCTGCTTCCTGGTTCTCTGATATATTTGGAGGAGGAACTGTAACTGGAAATGTTGTGGACAACACTATTTATCCCAATACTGGGATCTGTGTTGATTCTGACAATGGAATTAATGCAAGTGAAGCAGGAATTGTTTCTATACTGGGCCATTCAGGAAAAAGTGTGTGGACAACACCTTACGGAGATTCTTGTTCTGGAAAAGTTGTTTCTTTTATGATAGACGGAAAAGCAGTTTCGGGGCAGGAAAAGTTGAATGAGCTATACTGCGATAACGGAAAGAAGACTCAACCAATGACTGCTGCTGATTTAGGGCAGGGGTATTGTAAGGTGGAAACATTGGTTGATGGAGGAAAGGCAATAAATAGCGCTAAATGGGTTAAAGTTTCTCCTAGCTGTACGTATATACTCGGCGCGGGTGTGCCAGTAGGAGCATATGACGAGAAAGGCAAAAAGAGTTATAATGGATGCACCGGCACAAAATTCACAATGTGGAGTTGTAATGCTGGTTCGGATGTTGCTCCTAAAGCCGAAGAAATTGATTGTGCAACTGCTGATGGAAAGGGAAGATGCACTACTGCGGGATGCGCAGGAAATTGTGTTGAAAGAACAGATTCTGAGAACAATAAGGACGTAGCTGGATTAGTAATCAGAGATGGTAAAGCCTATCCTGATGCGTGTCATCCAACGAACAAGAGAGCGATTATCCAGTATAGGTGCTCAAACGGAGTTGCAGTCGCATCAACAAGCACATGGCAGGATTGCGGTGCTAATAGAGAGTGTGTTGAAGATAAAGTTAATGGCGCTTATTGCAAGGATATTTATGCAAGTTCTGTGGGTGCATTGACAAGGGCGGATGTTTTGAAGATGTTGAATGGCTGCCATATTGACTCTTTATTAACAAGCAAGACAATCAGTCCAAGTTTGAATGGCAACGAACATTGTGCAGAAGGATATGTTTGTGTTGGGAATTATTTCTCTGAAGTAAGCAATCCTCAAGCTGCAAATTATGCGCTGACTAATGCGATAAGAACAAATTGTCAGGATGTTTACAATGGACATACTAGCGATTATTATATCCAGACTATCTGTTGTTAATTAATAATTTAATTTTTTCTTTTTCTTTATTTTTCAAGAACTAGCGGGAGCTTTTTTCTTTGATTTTCCAGATTTCAAGCTTTTCGAAGAAAATCTTTTTTTCTCCAAGTTTCTCGGCTTTGTAATATTTTTCAATTATCTTATTTATTCTATCTCTTGGTGTTAGTGATGACAGCAACAATAAAATGTCTCCTCGTTTGTCAAGATAACTTCTTGCTTGATTGAGAAACTTGATTATTACCTCGTCTCCTAACTTGCCTCCGCTTGTATCTTGCCCTTTATCGTGTTTATCTTCTGGAAGATATGGGGGATTAAAGATTATTAAGTCAAATTTATCTTTCTTGCTTATTTTTGAAAATAAATCAGACTGAATTGCTTTAATTTTTTTTCTTCTTACAAAATCTACTGAGGCTCTGTCTATGTCTAGTGCTAAAGTATCTTTAAATCCTAAATTCTTGCAAGTTTCTGCTTGAATTCCTGAACCTGTTCCGAGGTCTATGATTTTTATCTTCTTATCTTTTTTCTTCAAATACCCTTTCAAAGTTTCTGATAGGAAAAAAGAATCTTCCCTTGGAGCGTACATTTTAAGGTGAACCCTCATATAACCAATAATTCCTAATATGATTATTATCTACCATAAAGGATAATCTAATTGATAATTTATAAATGTTTAATAAGTCTTTCTCAGCTTTCAGTTAAAATTTTCTGCAGTAAGTTGATTAGTTAAAATTGCAAGCCTATCTTTGCCAAAAGTTCTTTAACAAAATCTCCTGCAAAGATTACTGAAAGCAGGACTCCAAGAAGGAGGAGCAAAAGAATTACTAGAAATATTACTAGACCCCAGCCTCTTTTTTTCTGAACTTGCGGGTGGTTCTGAATTGTCACATTAATGTTTGTCGACTGTTGTCTTTGCTGTTGGGCTGCCTTGGCTTGTTCAAGATTCTGTGGAAATGTTTTTTCTTTAGGAGATATTTCTGGGGGCTGTTGGCTGGCTTGCGGGATAGTTTGTTGGCTGGCTTGTTGGTTATTTTGCCGAGTCTCTTGGGGTTTAGGCTCGAGAGATAGAACTGAGCCTCCGAGAAATTTTGCAGAATCAAGAACATCCTGCTGATTATAGCCTGCATTAATAAAACTGGAAACAGCAATTTCCAGGGAGTATCCGCGGTCAATTGCATTCGACTATATGATCATAGTGTCAGAGCTTTATCACATTCAAATCTTGGGAGATATGGCAGTTTTTTCCCAGCCTGTATCCTAATTCTGTTGCCAGTTCCGATAATGCTGATAGTTTTGTTAAATCGCCGTGAGCTGGAATAATATGCTGCGGATGAATCATGTTTATAAAATCTCGCAGGTCTTCGCGTCCTGCGTGCCCCGAAACGTGCACTTCATTGAAGATTCTTACTCCTTTCTGTTTCAATCTTTTTTCAATCTGGCTCTTGTTTGCGATGTTTATTTCTGTTGGAATTGTTTTGCTAGAGAATATTACGTGATCTTTGGGAGATAGATTAAATGGAAGCTCGTTTCTTGACAGTCTGTCTAGAATAGAGCCTGGTTCGCCTTGATGGCCCGTGCATACTATTAGATACCTCGCCCGATTCTTTCCTGCCTTTCTTAGCTCACTTTCTACCTGCCTTCGGTAACTCAGAAGAGAGATTTTTTTCTCAAATGGGCAGAGTTTAATTTCTTTTGCAGCTGAAACATATTTTGATAGACTGCGTCCAGCAAAGATTATTTTTCTATTTAGCTTCTGGCCGAAATCAACTATGCTTTTCAGCCTTGCTATGTGCGAGGAAAACGTGGTGATGATTATTGCTGCGTTCTTATTGTCTGTTGTTAACATAACATCTTCTAACAAACCTCTTGCTATCTTTTCACTTGGAGTTTTCCTTTCCTCTGAAGCGTATAGACTTTCCACAATCAGAACTTTTACTCCTTCCTTAGCAATTTCTCTCAGCTTTTCGTAATTTGGTTTCTGCCCGAGTTGAGGAGAGTCGTCAAATTTGAAATCATTTGCATATAGAACTATTCCCTCTCTTGTATGGAGAGCAATTAGAGAGCATTGAAGTGTTGAATGAGTGACATTAATAAAATCGACTTTATAGTTTTGGCTTTTTCCCCGGATGGTGTACGAAGAGTTTGGCTGGACTGATATCAAAGGATTGTACAATTTTTTGTCTTCATCTTCTAAAAGTTTGTTCAGAACAGCTATTGTGAAAGGAGTTCCGACAACATCTGCATTGTACCTGTCTGCAATGTACTGGACAGCTCCGATGTGGTCTAGGTGAGCGTGACTTAGAACCCAGCGGGTTCCCGGTAAAACCCGCCGGATGGGCCGGAGCTTTGGAGAGCGACCGGATTGGAAGAAGGCGTTCGTCACCCTCCGGGCCGGGGACCGGATTGAATTTTTTGAGGGGGTATAAGGCGTGGCTTTAAAAGGATATCGTCCCACTTCACCGGGCCGAAGGTTTCAAACCGTCGCAGACTTTTCCGAACTGTCGAAGGTGGAACCGCCCAAATCCCTGCTGGTGTCTTTACAGAAAAGGGGAGGGAGAAACGCGCAGGGAAGAATAACCTGCCGGCATAAAGGGGGCGGAAGCCGGCGGATGTACCGGATTATTGATTACCGGAGGGAAAAGGTAAATATTCCCGCCCGGGTGGAAACTATTGAGTATGATCCCAACCGTTCCACCTGGATCGCCCGGCTTTGCTACCGGGACGGGGAGAGGCGCTACATCCTCGCTCCGCTCGGGATCCGGGTGGGAAATACGGTAATGTCCGGGGATAATGTCGAAATCAACCTGGGAAATACCCTGCCCCTCCGCCTGATTCCGATGGGCAGTTTGATTCACAACATCGAGCTCAAGCCCGGCAAGGGCGGGCAACTCGTGCGCGGGGCCGGAGGGGTGGCCCAGTTGATGGGCGGTCAGGGAAATTATTTCCAGGTCAAGCTTCCTTCCGGGGAAGTACGGTTGATTTACAAAGACTGCCGGGCGACAATCGGGCAGCTCTCCAATCTGGATCATCAAAACATCTCCATCGGCAAGGCCGGAAGAAAGCGGAAAATGGGGATCCGGCCAACCGTCCGGGGAGTGGCGATGAACCCGGTCGATCATCCGCACGGGGGCGGAGAAGGGAAGGCCCCGCAGGGTAATCCCCATCCGGTCAGCCCGTGGGGACAGTTAGCCAAGGGATATAAGACCCGGAAGAAGAAGAAGTCATCGGACAGGTTTATCGTCAAACGCCGGAAGTAGGCCAAGCCGACGGGAGCGGTAGAAAGCGGATATCACAGGAAGGAATTCAGAGCCGGGGTAAAACAAAATGCCAAGATCGCTGAAAAAAGGCCCCTACGTGGAGCCGAGTTTGATGAGAAAGGTGCTGAAAACCAAGGAATCGGGTGAAAAACAACCGGTGAAAACCTGGTCCCGCCGCTCCATGATCATTCCCGATTTTGTGGGGATGACCTTCGCGGTGCATAACGGGAGAAAGTTCATGCCGGTTTTTGTCAGCGAAGGGATGGTCGGTCACAAGCTGGGGGAATTCGCTCCAACCCGGACCTTCATCCAGCACTCCGGTGATCGCAAGGCCAAAGAGAAAGCCGCAGGTAAAACCGCATGAAGCTTTCCGCCCAAGTCAGTTATGTCCGGATCTCCCCCCGCAAGATGCGTCTGATCGTTGACGTGGTGCGGGGCAAACCGGTGGAGGAAGCAATTGACCTCCTGTACTTCACCCGCAAGTCGGGAGCCCGGGAAGTGAGAAAACTCCTGCAATCCGCCGTGGCCAACGGGGAGCAGCGGGGGGGATTGAAGACCGAGGCCTTTTACATCCACCGGATCACGGTGGGACCCGGCCCGACTTTGAAAAGATTCCGGTCCCGTTCGATGGGGCGGGCCAATCAGATTAAGAAACGGACCAGTCATGTCAAGGTGGAATTAACTGACAGCCGGGAGGTTTGAAAATTGGGACAGAAGACTCATCCAGGTGGTTTTCGTCTGGGCATAACCCGGACTTGGGATTCCCGCTGGTATTCCGACAAGGATTTCGCCCGGCTCCTGCACGAGGATTTGAAAATTCGGGGATACGTCAAGCAGCGGCTCTATCACGCCGGGATTTCGCGGGTGGAAATCGAGCGGGCCGCCCGAAAAGTAAAAATCAGGATCTGCACCGCGCGGCCGGGAATCGTGATCGGGAAGCGCGGATCCGAGGTGGACAAACTCCGGGAGGAGCTGCAGGCCTTTACCGGGGACGAGATTCACATCGATATTTATGAAGTCCGCAAACCGGAGATGGACGCCCAGCTGGTTGCGGAGAGCGTCGCGGCCCAGATCGTGCGCCGGGTTTATTTCCGGCGGGCCATGAAAAAATCGGTGACCTCGGCCATCCGGCTGGGCGCCAAAGGCGTCAAGATTTGTTGCGCCGGTCGGCTGGGAGGGGCGGAGATCGCCCGCAGCGAATGGTACCGGGAGGGCCGGGTTCCGCTTCATACCTTAAGGGCGGACATCGATTTCGGGATGGCCGAGGCTCAGACCACCTATGGGCTTATTGGCGTGAAAGTCTGGGTTTTCAAGGGTGAACGATGGCTAAAAGATAAGCCGGAGACGGAACAGTAGAATGCTTCAGCCCAAGAAAGTTAAATATCGAAAAATGCAGAAGGGCCGGGTCAAGGGCAGGGCGACCCGGGCCAACTGGCTGGATTTCGGAAAATACGGCTTGCAGGTGATGGCCCGGGGCTGGCTCACGGCGCGGGAGATCGAAGCGGCCCGGGTGGCCATGACCAGGTTTGTCAAAAGGGGAGGCAAAATCTGGATCCGGGTTTTCCCGGACAAGCCGATCACCAAGAAGCCGGCCGAGACCCGGATGGGTAAGGGCAGGGGAGCTCCGGAAGGCTACGTGGCGGTGGTCAAGCCCGGTCAGGTGCTCTACGAGATGGAAGGGGTAACGACCGAGGTGGCCAAGGAGGCTTTCCGCCTGGCCTCGCACAAGTTATCCCTTCCCACCCGCTTTATCGAGAGGTAGGTTTTATTTATGAAGGCCCGGGAATTACGCGAGCTTACCTCAGACGAACTGAAGATCAAGGGCAGGGATCTGCGCGAAGAGCTCTTCAACCTGAGGTTTCAGCATTCGATCGGGCAGCTGGAAAAAACGGCCCGGATTGAGGATTTGCGCCGGGATATCGCGCGCATTCTGGGAATTCTCAGAGAACGCGAGCTCGCCCGGCCGGAGGAGAAGATTGAAAAAAAGGGGAATTAGAAAAAAACTGGTGGGGCACGTATTGAGCGACCGGATGAACCTGACCTGCACGGTCCAGGTCGAGCGCCGGGAGGCGCATCCCTTTTATCACAAGGTGATCACCCGGAGGAAGAAATTCATGGCGCACAATCCGGAGAATCAGGCCCGGGCCGGCGACCAGGTTTTAATGGAGGAAACCCGCCCGCTTTCCCGGAATAAACGCTGGCAGGTGAAAAAGATCCTGCGGAAGGCGACGGCCGAGCTGATCAAGCCGGAAGTGCTCGAGGAGAAACTGGGAGGGGTTTAATGATTCAGCTGCGGACACGCCTGGAAGTGGCGGATAATTCGGGGGCGCGCAAAGTATATTGCATCAAGGTTCTGGGAGGATCGCGGCGGCGCTATGCTTCCCTGGGTGACTTGATAGTGGTTGCGGTGAGGGAAGCCATTCCCGAGGCCAAGGTTAAAAAAGGCGATGTTTTAAAGGCGGTGGTAGTGCGGATTCGCAAGAACGTGTCCCGCTCAGATGGGTCATATATTCGTTTCGATGAAAACGCGGCGGTTTTACTCAGCCCGCAGGGGGATCCGATCGGGACCCGGATCTTCGGACCGGTGGCCCGGGAATTGCGAATGAAAAAATTCATGAAGATCATCTCGTTGGCTCCCGAGGTGGTTTGAAAGAGAAGCTGGGAAAATGACAATTCGCAAAGATGACCGGGTGATGGTGATTGCCGGGAAAGAACGCGGTAAACAGGGCAAAGTGCTCAAGATTATTCCTGAAAAAGGCCGGGCCCTGGTGGAAAAACTCAACGTGGTCAAACGCCATGTGAAACCCAGCCGGCAAAACCCCCGCGGGGGGATTATCGATAAGGAAACCTCGATCGCAATGTCTAACTTGATGGTAATCTGCCCGAGTTGCAGCCAGGCGATCCGGGAGAAGAAGCGGTTTTTAGAGGATGGCCGGAAGGCCAGGTGTTGTCCCAAATGCGATGAGCTTTTAGATCACTAGGACGAGAATGGCACGTTTAAAACAACATTATCAGAAGGAAGTAATCCCGCAGCTGATGAAGGATTTCAGGTTGAAAAACCCGAACGCGGTTCCCCGCCTGCTCAAGATCTCGGTGAATATCGGGATGGGGGAGGCCACCCAGGACGCCAAGGTCCTGGAGTCCGCGGTGACCGAACTGACCGCCATCAGCGGTCAGAAAGCGGTCATCACCCGCGCCAAGAAATCCATTGCCAACTTCAAGCTCAGAAAAGGGGTCGCGATCGGCTGCCGGGTAACCCTCCGTGGCAATCGCATGTATGAATTTTTCGATCGCCTGGTCAATGTGGCTTTGCCCCGGGTCCGCGACTTCCGGGGGCTTTCGCTCAAATCCTTTGACGGTCGGGGCAGTTATACCTTCGGGATCAAGGAACAGATTATTTTCGAGGAGATCAATTACGACAAGGTGGAAAAGATCAAGGGAATGAATATCACGATTGTAACCTCGGCTAAAAATGATGAAATGGCGCTGGCCCTGTTAACCCAGATGGGTATGCCGATTAAAAAATAGGGAAGGGAAAAAAACATCCCGGCCCGGCCGGGTGGGAAACGCTACGATTTGAGCAGTAGTTGGTAAACGGAGGCAAGGGTGGCGAAGAAGTGCTTAAGGCTGAAATGTCAAAAGGAACCTAAGTTCCAGGTACGGAAATATCACCGCTGTCCCATTTGCGGCCGGCCACGGGGTTATATCCGGGCGTTCAACATGTGCCGGATCTGTTTCCGGAAGCTTGCCCTGGATGGCAAGATCCCCGGGGTGGTCAAGGCGAGTTGGTAAGCGGAAGAGATTAAATTTAGAAGGGAATCAAGCAATGGTAATGACTGATCCGATTGCCGATCTGATTACGCGGATACGCAATGGCTACCGGGCGCGGAAGGAAGCGGTGGAGCTTCCCGGCTCGAAGATCAAAACCGAAGTGGCCCGGGTGCTTAAGGAGGAAGGCTTTATCTCCGATTACGAGGAAACCCGGCAGGATAAATGGCCGGTTTTGCGGGTTTATCTTCTCTATCGGCAGGGGAAAAAAGCCGCGGTGGAGGGAATCCGGCGGGTGAGCAAGCCGGGCGGCCGCCACTATGTCGGCCAGGATGAGATACCCCGGGTTCTGAACGGACTGGGGATCTCCGTGCTCTCCACCTCCAAGGGGGTTCTTTCCGATCGGGAGGCCCGCAATTTGAAGGTGGGCGGTGAATTACTTATAGAGGTCTGGTAGGTTTCCTATGTCGCGCATCGGTCGAAAACCAATTTTGATTCCTCCCGGCGTGGAGGTGAAAATTTCGGGGAACGCGGTGGAAGTTAAGGGTCCCCGGGGGAAGCTGAAACGGGAGTTCCCGGCGGAATTCCCCGTCTCGATTGAAACCGGGAAGGTTCTGGTCAAGCGCTCCAGCGAAGAGCGTCAGGCCCGGGCCTACCACGGGCTGGTGCGGGCCCTGGTAAACAATATGGTTACCGGGGTCAGCCAGGGTTTTGAGCGGCGCCTGCAGATAATGGGAGTGGGCTACCGGGCCAGTCTGGAAGGGAAAGCCCTGAAATTTCTGGTGGGTTATTCCCATCCGGTCGAGTATAAATTGCCGGAAGGTATTGAAGCCAAGATCGAAAAAAACACCCTGGTGATTTTATCCGGGGTGGATCGGCAGCTGGTGGGACAGGTGGCCGCGGAGATCCGGGCCATTCGGCCTCCGAGCGCCTATAAAGAACTGGGGATCCGTTACCTGGAGGAAAAAATCAAGCTTAAACCCGGGAAAACCGGAGCCACCGGTGCCGCGGGTGGAGCCCAAGCGCGTTAAACCGCCGGGATTTTTCATAACCGAGGATCATTTTCAAAATGGAAGGGATTTTCGCAAAAAAAATCGCACTCTCCCGCCGGAAGAAACGGGTGCACAAGAAAGTTCAGGGGACTCCAGAGCGGCCGCGGCTTTCGGTTTCCCGCAGTCTCAATTCGATCCAGGTCCAGCTGGTTGACGACGTGGCCCACCGGACCATTCTCGGGGTTTCCTCCCTCCACCCGGAGATCCGGGGCAAACTGAAAGCGGGGGGAAATATCACCGCGGCCAAGGCAGTAGGGGAACTCCTGGCGAAAAAAGCCAAGGAGGCGGGGATTGAAAAGGTGGTTTTTGACCGGGGTGGACATATATATCACGGAAGGGTGAAGGCCCTGGCGGAAAAGGCGCGGGAGGGAGGATTAAAATTTTAACTTTTTGTTTTTGGCTGGCCGAGTAGCTGGCGGGGAGCAACGAGCAAATCATTATGGAATTTATCAAGCATTCCAACGGAGAAAGAGAAGGCGAGCTGATTGATCGGGTGGTCGCGATCAACCGGGTTTCCAAGGTGGTCAAAGGCGGACGCCGTTTTGGCTTCAACGCGCTGGTAGTGGTGGGAGACCGCCAGGGCACGGTCGGATTCGGACTGGGCAAAGCCAAGGAGGTCTCGGAAGCCATTCGCAAGGGTGTCGACCGCGCCAAGAAAAACCTGGTGCGAATCAACATCAAGAATCATACCCTTCCCCACGATGTGATCGGCAATTACGGGGCCGGCCGGGTGGTGATGAAGCCGGCCGCTCCCGGAACCGGGATCATCGCGGGCGGGGTGGTCCGGGCCGTGATGGAAGTGGCCGGGGTCCAGAACATCCTGACCAAGTGCATCGGGTCCTCCAATCCCCACAACCTGATCCGGGCCGCGATGGAGGGACTGCTCCGGTTGCGGGATCAAGATGAGACCGACGCGAAAAGAGATGAGATCAACGCGAAGAGAAAGGATAGTTGAAAATGTCCCAGAAGATTCGGGTGATATTAAAACGCAGTCAAATTGGCCGGCCGGAAACGCAGCGGAAGGTGCTCCGCGCCCTGGGTTTGAGGAAAATGCATCAGGAGAGGATCCTTCCGGATGCGCCCTGGGTCCGGGGCATGGTGGAAAAGGTCGGTCACTTGGTTCGAGTCGAGGAAGTAAAGGAATAAGGCGTTTTCGTCGAGAAGGGAATCATGGATAAAAAGCCGGCAGAAGTTTCCGCACCTTTAAGCAATCTAAAACCCCCCGCGGGTTCCCGGAAAGACGTCAAACGGGTCGGAAGGGGAATGGGATCGGGCCGGGGCCGAACCAGCGGCCGGGGACATAAAGGGCACAAGGCCCGCGCCGGCGGGGGGGTGGGCCCGGGATTTGAAGGCGGGCAGATGCCCCTGATCCGGAGGGTCCCCAAACGGGGGTTCTTCAATCCCTTCCGGAAGCGCTGGGCGGAGGTGAATGTCCGGGATCTGGCGCGGTTCCCACAGGGGACCGACGTGGGGCCGGACGAACTTAAAAAAGCCGGGTTGATCAAAGGCAGGTGGGACGGGATAAAAATTCTCGGCTTGGGTGAGCTCAAGCATCCTTTAACCGTGCGGGCCAACGCTTTCAGCGCCGGGGCCATACAGAAAATCAATGCCGCCGGAGGAAAGGCCATAGAGTTGAGAGCCACGGGTGAAGTGCCAGCGGAAAAAACTGTAAAATCAACTCCTCCCCCTAAGTCCTCCAGTCCAAATCTGGATCCAGAAGCAAAAGCCAAAGCCAAAGCAGAGGCAAAAGCCAAAGCCAAAGCAAAAGCAAAAGCAGAAACAGAAGCAGAAACAGAAGCAAAACCAAAAGCAGAAGCCAAAGCCAAAGCCAAAGCAAAAGACAAACCAAATCCAAAATCTGAAAAATAATCAATAAATGCTAGGCGGGATTGAAAGTATTGGGAAAATTCCGGAGCTGCGGAACCGGCTTCTGTTTACCCTCGGTTTACTCGCGGTTTACCGGATCGGCTGCGCCATCCCTACGCCCGGGATTGACAGCCAGGCGCTGGCCTCGTTCTTCGCGCAGGCGCAGAATACCATCTTCGGCATGTTTAATCTCTTTTCCGGGGGCGCGCTCGAGAGATTGTCCATCTTCACCCTCGGGATCATGCCCTATATCAGCGCCTCCATCATTCTCCAGCTTTTGACGGTGGTCATCCCCTACCTGGACCGGCTTTCCAAGGAAGGGGAACTGGGGCGGAAGAAAATTACCCAGTATACCCGTTACGGGACGGTGGTCCTGAGCCTCCTCCAGTCGGCGGGCACGGCGGTCTGGCTGGAGGGAATGAAGGGTCCGGCGGGGGAACCGGTGGTCATGCATCCCGGTCCCGCCTTTATCGTGATGACAATGATCACCATGACCTCCGGGACTGCCTTTATCATGTGGCTCGGGGAGCAGATCACCGAGCGGGGGGTGGGAAACGGGATTTCCCTGATTATCTTCGCCGGGATCGTGGCCCGGATGCCCGCGGGAGTGGCCAGAACTTTCAGCCTGGCCCACGCGGGGGAAATAAGTCCATTTAAAATCATGGCAATCGTTTTGATCATGGTGGCGGTGGTCGCTTTCATCATTTTTATGGAGAGGGGACAGCGGCGGATCCCGATCCAGTACGCCAAACGGGTGGTGGGACGCCGGGTTTACGGGGGGCAGTCCACGCACCTGCCGCTCAAGGTTAACACCGCGGGGGTTATCCCTCCCATTTTTGCCTCCTCCCTCTTGATTTTCCCCAGCACCATTGTGAGCCTCGCCAATTTTCCGGGCTCCGAGGCAATCAGGAATATCTTAACCCCCACCCATCCCGTCTATAATCTCCTTTACGTGGCCGGGATTATTTTCTTCTGTTATTTCTACACCGCCGTTCAGTTCAACCCGATCGACGTGGCGGAAAATTTAAAAAAATATGGAGGATATATTCCCGGGATTCGTCCGGGGTCAAAAACCGCGGAGTATATTGACCAGGTCCTGACCCGGATTACCTTGGGAGGATCCCTTTACGTAGCCGTGGTTTGCGTGCTCCCCGCCCTCATGGTCAGCAGGTTCAACGTTCCATTCTGGTACGGGGGAACCTCCCTGATGATCGTGGTCGGGGTGGGGATGGACACGATCGCGCAGATTGAGTCCCATATGCTCAGCCGCCATTACGAGGGATTCCTGGGCCGACAGAAAATCAAAGGGAGAAGAGGATGAGTAAAGAAGGCTCGACCAATCTGATTCTGCTGGGGCCTCCCGGTTCCGGGAAAGGTACCCAGGCCCGGAAACTGATGGAAAAATTCGGCATTCCCCAGATTTCCACCGGGGATATCCTCCGGGACAAGAAGAAGGAAAAATCCAAGCTGGGACAGGAAATCAAGGAGATCATGGAGTCCGGTCGCCTGGTCTCTGATGAACTGGTGATCCAGATCGTCGAAGAGAGATTGCAGGCCGATGATTGCCGTTACGGGTATATCCTGGACGGTTTTCCCCGGAATGTCGCCCAGGCCGACGCCCTGGATCAGCTGCTCGAGCGGATCGGGCATAAAATCACCCAGGTCCTCGACCTCGCGGTCAACGAGGACGAACTGGTCCGCCGGCTTACCGGCCGCCGGGTCTGCCGGCAGTGCCAGCAGATGTATCACGTGGAGTTTGCCCCGCCAAAAAAGGCGGGAGTCTGTGACCGGTGCGGGGGAGAGCTTTACCAGCGGGATGATGACACGGAAAAAACCATCCGGGAAAGGCTCCGGGTTTACCGGGACGAGACCGCGCCCTTGATCAATTACTATTCACGGAAGAAACTCCTGAAATCGGTCGACGGGTTGAAAGCCCCGGAGGTGGTCACGGCCGAGATTCTCCAAATCATCGAGGCGAGTCGGCAGAGATAGGAATTTTCCAGGTCGGAATGATCGTTCTGAAATCGGATCGGGAAATACAAATAATGCGGGAAAGCAACCAGATCGTTAAGGGGGTCCTGAACGAGCTTTCACTCCGGGTGGAAGAAGGGATTACCACCCGGGAACTCGATCGCTTGGCGGAGGAAAAGATCCGCAAACAAGGAGCCAGCCCGGCTTTTCTGGGATACCGGGGTTATCCTTTTACCATTTGCGCCTCGGTCAACGAGGAGGTGGTCCACGGATTCCCGTCCAAGCGGCGGCTCCGGGAAGGGGATATCATCAGCATCGACGTGGGGGTGCTTTACCAGGGTTATTACGGGGACGCGGCCGTGACCGTGCCGGTCGGCCAGGTCAGCGAGCTGGCCCGCCACCTGATCGCGGTGACCCGGGAGTCTTTGGAACTGGCGATTGAAAAAGTCCAGGTGGGCAACCTCGGGCACGGGATCGGCCGGGAAATGCATGAGCCCCCCCAGATTCCGAATTTCCGGATGGATGAGATCTCGGCCCAGATCAAGATCAAGCCGGGAATGGTGCTCGCGATTGAACCGATGGTGAATGTCGGTTCCTGCGAGGTGGAAATCCTGGAAGACGGCTGGACCGCGGTGACGCGGGACCGGAGTCTCTCCGCCCATTTTGAACATTCGGTGGCCGCCACCGAGGATGGTCCCCTCGTCCTCAGTGGATGAAGAGGGCGCGGGCGCAAAGCCGAAGGGGTCCGGGAATAATTCCGGGAAGCGAAAGGTCTCTGGTTAAAAGTTAAATGGCCAAGGAAGAATTAATCGAGGTTGAAGGCAAGGTCGTCGAACCCCTCCCCAATGCCATGTTCCGCGTGGAGCTGGATAACGGGCACCGGATCCTGGCGCACATTTCGGGGAGGATGCGGAGGCATTACATCAAGATCCTGCCCGGGGACCGGGTGAAGCTGGAGCTTTCCCGGTATGATCTGACCCGGGGCCGGATAATTTATCGGGGGTAAGGAAAAATGAAAGTCAGGACTTCGGTAAAGAAAATCTGCCCGAAATGCAAGATTGTGCGCCGGAAAAGGGTGGTCCGCGTGATTTGCGAAAATCCCAAGCACAAACAAAGGCAAGGCTAGGCTAGGGCAGTCAGCCCTTCAGGGTAATTTTAGGAAAGGCAGGGAGGTATGGCTCGTATCGCAGGCGTTGATCTTCCGGGGGAGAAGCGGATCGAAGTGGCGCTCACCTATATTTTCGGGGTGGGTCAGTCGGTCGCCCGGGATATCTTGCGGAAGGCCGAGGTGGATGGCAATCTCCGCACCAAGGAGCTGGATGAATCCCAAGTGGCGGACATCCGGAAAATTATCGAGTCGGATGTGAAGGTCGAGGGAGACCTGCGCAAGGAGGTGTCCACGAATATCAAGATGCTGATGGATCTCGGCACTTACCGGGGTCTCCGGCATCGCAAAGGATTGCCCGTCCGGGGGCAAAGGACCAATACCAACGCCCGAACCCGGAAGGGTCCGCGCCGGTCGATTGCCGGCAAGAAAAAACCGCCCCGGCCCAAATAAAGGTAGGCCGGGAGGAAGCGTTGGTTCCCGGGAATTAGCACGGGTACACTTCAGGGAGGATAAAAATGGCGGGTCCAAAAAGATCGTCGAAAAAGAAAGCGGTGCGCAAGAATATCCCCAACGCGGTCGCTTTTATCAAGTCGACTTTCAACAACACCATCATCACCATTACCGATCCTACGGGCAATACCATTTCCTGGTCCAGCGCCGGGATTGTGGGATTCAAGGGTTCGCGGAAATCTACTCCTTTTGCCGCCCAGCAGGCCGCCCGGGACGCCGCCAACAAGGCGATGGAACACGGGGTCAAGAATTTGAGTGTTTTTATCAAGGGCCCCGGGGCCGGGCGGGAAGCCGCCATCCGCTCCCTGCAGGCGGCCGGCTTCCGGATCGGTTTGATCAAGGATGTTACCCCCATCCCCCACAATGGTTGCCGCGCCCCCAAGCGGAGAAGAGTGTAAACAGTGTGGAGTGAGGAGTCGGGAGTTAGGAAGGAGAAATGAAGCACCATAACCCCCTAACCCCTAACAACTGACCCCCAACCAATAAGAAGGAGGAAAAAAATTGGCTCGGTATTCGGGACCGGCATGCCGGCTTTGTCGGAGGGAACAGAAAAAACTCTTTTTAAAAGGGTCCCGGTGTTATACGGATAAATGCGGCTTTGAGCGCCGGGGTTATCCGCCCGGTCAACACGGCTGGGGCCGGGTGAAAATCACCGATTATGGGACCCACCTCCGTGAGAAACAGAGGGTAAAACGGATTCATACCATGGCGGAACGCCAGTTCCGGCGTTATTTCCAGATGGCTTCCCGGCAGGCGGGAGCCACCGGCGAGAATCTCTTGGTGATCCTGGAAAGCAGGCTGGACAGTACGATTTTCCACCTCGGATTCGCTCGAACCCGCGCCGAGGCCCGTCAGCTGGCGCGGCACGGCCATTTCCTGGTGAACGGCCGGAAGGTGGATGTTCCCTCCTACCAGGTTCGGGCCCAGGACGTGATCGAGGTGCGGGAGAAGAGCCGGAAGCTGGGTTCCATCCTGGAAGCGCTGGAAATGCGGGCCCAGCGGGGTCTGCCTTCCTGGCTGGAGCAGGAACGGGAAAAATTCCGCGGTGTGGTCAAGAGCCATCCGCGCCGGGACGAGATTCATCCCGACGTGCTGGAGCAGTTAATCGTTGAATATTACTCCCGCTAATAAGGGAGCTAATTAAGCGAGGGGCAAATGGGAAAGGCAGCATTACAGAGAAACTGGGAAGAATTAATCAAGCCAACCCGGGTGGAAGTGGAAGCCGGCAGCCGATCCCGGACCTATGGTCGGTTTTTCGTGGAGCCGCTGGAACGGGGTTTCGGGACCACCCTGGGGAATTCCCTGCGGAGAGTGCTCCTGTCCTCCCTGCAGGGGGCGGCGATTTCCGAAGTGAAGTTTGACAGCATCCTCCACGAATTTACCGCCCTCCCCGGCGTTTTCGAGGATTTGACCGATATCTGCCTCAATCTCAAGCAGGTACGGTTTAAAATCCTGGATGAATCGGTGAAAAAAACCATTACCCTCAACGTTTCCGGGGAACGCGAGGTTCTGGCCGGGGATTTCCAGACGGATCAGGGGCTGGAAATCATTAACCCCGATTTTCACATTGCCAACCTGAATGCGGACGGCAAGCTCCGGGCCGAGGCGGTGGTCCGGTCGGGCAAGGGATATATCCCGGCGGAAAGGCTGAAAGACCCGGCGGCCCCGATCGGAACGATTTTTCTGGATGCCATTTTCACCCCGGTGCTCAAGGTAAACTATACTGTTACCAACGCCCGGGTCGGCCAGATCACCGACTACGACCGCCTGGTGATGGAGATCTGGACCAACGGGGGAATCGAGCCGGAAGAGGCCATGGCGCTGGCGGCCAAAATTTTAAAGGAACAGCTGCAGGTCTTTATCAGCTTCGAGGAGACCGAGGAAAAACCGGCCGGATCGGGACTGAAGGAAGCGGCCCTTTCCGCCTCCAGCGTGGAGGAGATTCTGGACCGGAGCATAGAAGAGCTCGAACTCTCGGTCCGGGCGACCAATTGCCTGAAGGGTGCCAATATCAACACCATCCGGGACCTGGTGTCCCGGTCGGAATCAGAAATGCTGAAAATGAAGAATTTCGGCCGGAAATCTCTCAATGAGGTGATGGAAATCCTGCAGACCTGGGGATTAAGCCTGAAGCCGGGTGAGGGAAACGGCGTGGAAGAAGAAGGAGCGGAATAATTTTTTCTTAACCAGCGGGTAGCCATGCGACATCATCGAGACCATCGGGTTTTTGATCGTTACTCTGAACATCGGACTGCGATGTTCCGGAATCTGGTTACCTCTCTCCTGGAACTGGAGCGGCTGGAAACCACCGTGGAGAAGGCCAAGGATCTCCGCCGGATCGCGGAGAAAATGATCACCCTGGGTAAGAAGGGCGGACTGGCCAATCTGCGGCGCGCGCTCCGCACTGTTAAGCAAAAAGAAGTGGCCCAGAAACTGTTCGGCCCCCTGGCCGAGCGGTACCGGAATCGCCCGGGCGGCTATACCCGGATCATTAAAACCGGGAGAAGACTTGGGGATGGGGCCCGGATGGCAATTATCGAGCTGGTGGACTCCGCTCCGCTCGCCCCCAAGAAGGTCAAGGAAAAGACCGAGGCCCAAAAGCCGGAGAAGGCGGGATTCAAAAAGACCGAGAAAGAAAAAACCAAAACTGCGGATAAAGGCAAAGCCAAGAAAACGGAAAAGACCGAGAAGGCGTCCAGACCGGAATCTCCGAAGAAGAAAAAGAAAACGGAAGCAAAAAAAGGGAGCAAGGCGGAATCCTGAGGATTCCGAACCCCCGGTCGAGTTTTGGTCATTACTTATTCTTTTTCCATTCTTTACCAGAGTTAAGATCCGATCCGAAGAGCCAAGACAATAATGTCCGCTCCGGAAAATTCCTCTCAGGTTATGGTTCCCGCTGGCGGGTTCTCCTTATTGCTTAATGTAAATATCCGAGAGGGGGCCAACCGGATAAAGCCTGCGGTTCAGAGAAGATAATAATAGAGAAAGGCGGTGGGGTATGAAGGGCAAGGCTAAAAAGGACAAACCGAATCCAGTGAAAAAGGCCAAGTCTAAACCTGAGACAAAGTCTAAGCCTAAACCGAAAACCAGTCCTCAGCCTAAGCCAAAGGCTAAGTCCAAGCCCCAGATCAAGTCACAGCCCAAGCTTCAGCCCAAACCCCCGCTCCAGTCTAAGTCCCAGCCCCAGCCTAAGCCTCAGCCCAAACCTCAGTCCAAACCCCCGCTCCAGTCTAAACCCCAGCCCCAGATCAAGTCACAGCCCAAGCTTCAGCCCAAACCCCCGCTCCAGTCTAAACCCCAGCCCCAGATCAAGTCACAGCCCAAGCTTCAGCCCAAACCCCCGCTTCAGTCTAAACCCCAGTCCCAGATCAAGTCACAGCCCAAACCTCAGTCCAAACCCCCGCTTCAGTCTAAACCCCAGCCTTTACCCAGACATGTTTTTACTTCTTCTCCGGTCAAAGCCCCCTTGCCGAAGGGCAAGGTTCGGATTGGGATTATCATCGGAAGCGAATCAGATCGGTACGTGATGGATGATTCCATCCGGACACTGGAGGACCTTGGTCTCCGGTATGATCTAACTATTTCCTCCGCCCACCGGAATCCCGAACAGACCCGTAACTACGCCCGGGAAGCCGCACGGAGGGGATTGCACATCATCATCGCCGGGGCGGGAGGGGCGGCCCACCTGGCCGGGGTGCTCGCGGCGGAGACCACCCTGCCGGTGATCGCGGTTCCGATGGATTCTTCCCCGCTACACGGGCTGGATTCGTTCCTCTCTACCTTCCAGATGCCGAGCGGGGTCCCGGTGGCCACCATGGGGATCGGCCGGTCCGGAGCCAAGAATGCGGCCATCCTGGCGGCGGAAATCCTGGCCCTGAACGATTCCGACCTGGAAAAACGCCTGCGGGAATTCAAGCGCAAGATCGCCGAGGGCCGGCGCCTGGCCGGCGAACCGACCCGGCCGGAACCCCAGCCGGTAGGACCTCGCCGGCCTTGAACACGGCCGAGGTAGAACGCGCCTCCCAGCTGATCCGGTCCGGAAGAGTCGTGGCCTATCCGACCGAGACTTTCTACGGGCTGGGGGCCGATTCCCTGAGTTACCAGGCGGTCCAAAATCTTTTTTCCCTCAAAGGAAGAGAACAAGACAAACCGATCCCGGTTCTGGTTTCCGACCGGGAGATGCTGGAAAAGATCGTCTGGCGAATTGAGCGCCGGGCCGAGAACCTGATCCGGAATTTCTGGCCGGGCCCCCTGACCCTGATTTTCCAGGCCCGCAAGATCCTGCCGGCCAATCTCACCGCCGGCACCGGTAAAATCGGGGTGAGGATCTCATCCCATCCCGTGGCCCGGGAGCTCTGCCGGCGGACCGGCCGACCGATCACGACCACCAGCGCCAACCCGGCGGGGCAAACGCCCCCGCGCAGCGCCGCCCGGGTGAGACGCTACTTTTCCTCCCGTCTGGATCTGATCCTGGATTCCGGAAGGGTTTCCGGGAAAAAGGGTTCTACCGTCCTGGATCTGACTTCCGATCCCGCTCTGCTGGTCCGGGAGGGGGAAATCACGAGAAAAAAACTCGAAGTTTTTATCCCGATCGCAAGTTAGAAAACCCGGGAGCGGTTAGATCCGGCGAAAGGTCCGGTCTAATCAATAACGAACCATTCCTCCTGAAATCAAACCCTGAGCATCCCCCGGGCTTTAGACCGGGGAAGTCGCAGGGTTGATTTACTTGACCAGATAGAGCGGGTCGGCCAGGTGCTCGTTTTTGCAGCGCGGGCAGCGGCCGGGCTTGGAGAGCCGCCGGCGGTCGGTAAAAACATAATCGCAGGACAAACACTGCGCGGGGGTGGTTAGCAGCCGGCGTTTTTGGGCCCGAAGGGATTTCTCAATGTGGATCAAATGATCGGAGACCTCTTTTTCCCGGATCCCGACCGCCGCGGAAATTTCCCGGGCGCTCAGCTCTTTTTCCGAGAGCAATTCAATTATGGAC
>JAPLJI010000044.1 GCA_026388655.1 Pseudomonadota bacterium | reverse complement strand
TGGAAGGGCCTTTTTTTCACTTCGCTCCGGCCTATCCACAGACATTTTTTCTATATCAACAATAAAAAGACTCTTTTAGAGCTTGACAGGCCGATATTCGTAGTTAAATTTTTAATGGCTTAAATTAATATATAATAAGGTTACCGATCATAATTTTTGTTTGCAGAAAGGGGGCTCTATGGGTTTGAAAGGCTCAAAAACGGAAAAGAATCTTCTGGCCGCATTCGCCGGGGAATCCCAGGCGAGGAACCGTTATACCTATTTTGCCGGCCAGGCCAAGAAAGAGGGCTTGGAGCAGATTTCCGCCATTTTCGCGGAGACCGCCGAACAGGAAAAGGAACACGCCAAGCGTTTTTTCAGCTTCCTCGAAGGCGGAGAGGTGGTAATCCAGGCCGGTTACCCGGCCGGGAAGGTGGGAACCACCGCGGAGAACCTGAAGGCCGCGGCGGACGGCGAGAAGCATGAGTGGACCGCGCTCTACCAGGAATTCGCCAAGGTAGCCGATGAGGAGGGTTTCAAGGAGGTCGGGCAGCTTTTCCGGAACATCTCGATCGCGGAAAAACAGCACGAGAAGCGCTACCGGGGACTTCTCGCCAATGTCGAGGCGGGCAAGGTGTTTAAAAAGGATAAAAGCGTGGTCTGGCGCTGCCGGAACTGCGGATACATCCTGGAGGGCAAGGACGCCCCGGACAAATGCCCGGCCTGCCTCCATCCCAAGGCCTACTTCGAGCTCCTGGGGGAGAACTGGTAACATTTTGAGAATAATCAGGTGTCGGGTGTTGGGTGATAGGTCAAAGGTGAAAGGTTAAAAGGTTCACGGTTCAAGGTTACAGGCACCAGAGAAACCCTATGCTCCCTGCCCTTGGCGCCGTGCTGACCAAGCTCAAATAAGTTGAGCAGAAAAGGATAAGGAAGATGGATAGGAAAAAGGCCGAGGCGCTCAAACGGGCGATCAAGATGGAAGAGGAAGGAAAAAAGTTTTACCTCCAGTCGGCGGGCAAGGCCAAAAGCCAGCTGGCGAAACAGCTTTTTCAACAGCTGGCCCGGGAAGAAGATAACCACGCCCGGAAGATCGAGGAGATTTACGAACAGCTTCAGACCGAGGGTTCCCTCGGAGAGTGGGTGACGGGGGTGAATGAGCCCTCCCGCCTGGCCAAGGTTTTCTCAGGGTCCCTGGTGAAGAAGGCCGGAGCCCAGGCCACCGAGATCAAGGCCCTGCAGTTTGCCCTGGGGATGGAGGAGAAGAGCATAAAGCTGTACGAGGGCCTGGCCCAGAAAACCCGGGTTTTGCCGGAGAAGCGCTTTTATCTCGGCCTTTCCCTGGAAGAACGGGGGCATTACCTGAAACTCATGGACTCGATCGAGTTCCTGACCGATCCGGAGGCCTGGTACCGGATGAAGGGCGGGGCCAATGTGGATGGAGGCTAGTTCAATTGACGATTGCAGATTGACGATTGACGAATGAAAAAGCAAATGACAGGTAGCCGCAGGCTTTAGCCTGCGTAAGTAACAAGCAAAGGGCATAGCGCAAAGCGGTAGCCGCAGGCTTTAGCCTGCGTTCTGATCAGGATCGGATAAGTTAAACAGAAAAGGATAAGGAAAATGGACAATCAAGTTCTGCAGAAGATTGGATATGGGGTTTATATTATATGTTCGAAAAAGGGCGACCGTCTCAACGGGCAGACCGCCAACGCGCTGATCCAGGTCACCGCGGAACCCAAGCGGATCGCCATGGGGCTCAACCGGCAAAATCTCACCCACGAATTTATCCGGGAGAGCGGGGTTTTCACGGTTTCCATCGTGGCCCAGGACGCCCCCTTGAACCTGATTGGGAGGTTCGGTTTTAAATCCGGCCGGGACCAAGACAAGTTTGCCGGGCTCAACTACCAGCTCGCGGTCAACGGCTGCCCTTACCTGGTGGATAACATCGTCGGCTATCTGGAAGGCAAAATCGTGGGCGAGCTTGACGCCGGGACGCATACCGTTTTCCTCGGGGAAGTGACGGAAGGCAAGATTCTCCAGGAAGCCGTGCCGATGACCTACGCTTATTACCACGAGGTCAAACGGGGTACCACCCCCAAGTCCGCCCCGACTTACGTGGAGAAAAAGTAAGCGGAAAAATACAGTTTCGAGTTTCGAGTTTATAGTTTCGAGTTATAGAAACAAATTGGGAAAACCAGAGACTAGAAACCAGAAACTAGAGACCGAATAGAAGATGGCTAGGTTGTTGATTGGTTAGAGGGTGGAGGAAGTTTTAATGGATGATAAGATCAAGGACGCGTTTCACCAGGCGTATGTGGGGGAAGCCAAGGCCATCCTCCGGCTCAAGGTTTTCGCCGACAAGGCCGAGCAGGAAAATTTTCCCCAAATCGCTAAGCTGTTCCGGGTGATTGCTTTCTCCGAAGAAATCCACGGGACCCGGGACCTCAGGTTTTTGCGGGAGATCAAAAGCACCGAGGAAAACCTGCAGGCCAGTTTCGAGTCGGAAACCCGGGTGGCCGGCGTGGCTTACGACAGCTTCATCCGCCTGGCCCGGGAGCTGGGAGAAGAGAAAGCGGCCCTGATTTTCAGCCAGGCCCGGGACGTGGAGGAGACCCACGCCAAGCTCTACAAAGAGGCGATGAACCACCTGATGGAAGAGCGCACCACCACCTACCACGTCTGCAAGGTCTGCGGCTATGTCTCGGACGGGGTTTTGCCGGATTTCTGCCCGGTCTGCGGGGCGAAAAAAGAGCAGTTTTCAACGTTTTGACAAGTGAAGCTGAGATCCTTCGCTTCGCTCAGGATGACGGGAGGCGAGGAGTTCAGAACCCGGTAGGATGAGTAAGAAAAGGGTGCTGGGGATTTATGGGAGTCCCAGGGCGGGGGGGAACAGCGATTTGCTCCTGGACGCGGCCCTTAAGGGGGCTCACTCCGCCGGGGCCCGGGTGGACCGGATTTATATCCGGGACCTGAAGATGGAGGGATGCCGGGAATGCGGGGGGTGCGACCGGACCGGCGAATGCGTGGTGAATGACGACATGCAAAATATCTATCCTTTATTATATAAGGCGGCAGCGATCTTCCTGGCCTCGCCCGTTTTTTTCTACGGGTTTCCGGGCGGCTTGAAAGCGTTGATTGACCGGGCCCAGGCCAGGTGGGCCGGGAATAAATTAAAACCGGGGGGCCGGACTCCGGATCGGGGGGCTGGCTACCTTCTCGCGGTCGGGGCCACCCGGGGGAAAAACCTTTTCGCGGGGATGGAGCTGACGGCCAGATATTTTTTTAATGCCCTGGACTTGAAGTATGGGGGTGGGTTAATGATTAGGGAGGCCGAAGACAGGAACGCGGTTCAGAATCGCCCGGAATGGCTAGACCAGGCGTTTCTCCTGGGAAAGCAGGCCGCCGGGAACTAAAAGAAGGTCAAGAAGAATTTACGATTGCGGATTGCGGAATGCGGAGTGAAAACCAAATCAACCAGACAAACCAAATAGACCAGATAGACTAAATAAACCAAATAGACCAGAAAATTTCTCAGTTGAGGAAGGAGAGCCAAAATGAAGGAAAAAATCGAAGCAGCGCTGAAAAAGATCAGGCCGTCGCTCCAGGCGGACGGGGGGGATGTGGAACTGGTTGAGGTGACCAAGGATGGGGTAGTAAAATTACGCCTGACCGGCGCCTGCGGGCACTGCCCGATGAGCCAGATGACGCTCAAGAACGGGATTGAACAGATTCTCAAGCAGGAGGTGCCGGGGGTGAAAGAGGTTGTGCCCCAGTAATAATAATAAGGAAGGCCCCGCCGGGGGAGAGGGCGGGCCGGGACCAACCGGGAACTTGTCCCGAGCTCTGCGAGGGAAAAAAGAGGAGGTAGAAAATGACGATGAGACTGCAGATTTACAAGTGCGAGGTTTGCGGAAACATGGTGGAGGTAATTCACGAGGGAAAGGGCCAGCTGGTCTGCTGCAACCAGCCGATGAAACAGATAGTGGAAAACACGGTGGACGCGGCCAAGGAGAAGCATGTGCCCGTAGTGGAAAAAACCGCCGCCAGCATCAAGGTCAAGGTCGGGAGCGTGCCCCATCCCATGGAAGAGAAACATTATATCGAGTGGGTGCAGATCATCGCCGGGGGCAAGTCTTTCCGCCAGTTCCTGAAGCCGGGCGAGGTGCCGGAAGCGGCTTTTGAGGTCAAGGCGAATATCGAGGCCGTCCGGGAATACTGCAACCTGCATGGTTTGTGGAAAGCTTAAGGCAGAGTCGAAAACCTCTTTGCTTAGACTGTCATTCCGGGCTTGACCCGGAATCCAGTCTTTTCATCTGGATTCCCCCTTCCGCGGGAATGACGACTTTGGAATTAATATAAAGAAATATTGGACGAATTATATTTAGAGCTAATATCTTGAAAATTGACCGGGAGGAAGACGATGAAGCTTGAATTCAGTGCCGAAGAGATTTTTGAAATGGCGGTGCAGATCGAGAGGAACGGG
>JAPLJI010000100.1 GCA_026388655.1 Pseudomonadota bacterium | reverse complement strand
CGGGCCATTTCCCGGGTATCGTAGGATTTAACCGTTAAAAAGATCAGGTCGAATTCTTCGGATAGTTCCCGGTAATCAGCCGCCAGCCGGAAACCCGTGACCAGGTGTTCACCCCAGATTCCCTCAATCCGGAGGCCATTTTTCCCAATCGCGCGCATATGATCGGGTCTCCCGAGCAGGGTGATGTCCTCTCCCTGCTCTCTCAGGAGTCCCCCGATCACCGAGCCGATGGCGCCCGCACCGGCGATTAAAACCCTTCCCAGCATAGAAATTTATCTTAACATAACCAAACCCCAGCCTGAACCTTTTGACATGTAATTCCGCCTCGCCTTGCAATGGGGTTACCTTATTACGTCATTCCGCACTTGATTCAGCCTCCCCGGACTTGATCCGGGGGAATCCAGTTCCAATTGAATGGTTCCCTGCTTTCGCAGGGACAGCGTCTGGATCCCCGCTGGAGTTTATCCCGCACTCTGATGCGGGACGGGGATGACAGACAAAAGGGGTAATTCCCATTGGGATTTATTCTGAGCATACTCGAAGGGCGTAACCGCAACCTATTAACGAATGTTTTTCAGAGGTTGGTGAAAATTCTCCCGGGTTGTATATTATTATTTCCATGACCAACGTCATCCTTTTATTAATCGCTTCCCTCCTGCTGGTTTTCGTGGCGTCCTTAATATTCGTAAACGCCATCGAATATCTGGGCTTTCACCTTCGGCTCGGGAGTTCGTTCGTGGGCGCGATTATTGCCCCTTTGTTCACCTCCATCCCGGAAATGACGGTTTTCCTGGTCGCCGTTTTTGCTTATCGGGGCCAGGCCGGGGAAGCTATCGGAGTTGGGACGATTTTTGGCCAGCCGTTTATGGCTTCCAGCCTTTCCTATGGTCTGGTGGGGATTGCCGTCCTGGTCGGATTCTGGCGAAAAAAGCGGAACACCACCGACCTGGTAATCGATAAAACCCTGGTTATTCCCTATGTTTTCATCACGGTGCTTTTCCCTTTAACCCTGGTTCCCGGTTTAATCGGTATTCCCGCCCTCCGGCCCATTTTCGGGTTCATTTTCCTGGGCGCGTTCATTTTATATATCGGGATAATGTATCGGAAAAGAATGGCCGAAATTATCGACGAGGTTGATGAGGTCTATCTCTGCGATTTCATCCCCGGATTGAAGCCTTTCAAAATGACGGGGGCGTTAATCCAGCTGGCCATATCGGTTATTCTGCTTTTCCTGGGATCGGAGAAGATGGTTCACTTTGTCGATGTTCTTTCCAGGGGGATCGGGATCAGCCCCCTGGGACTGGCCTTGATCATCGTCCCGGCCGCCACGGCCATTCCCGAAACCTCCAGCGCCCTGATCTGGGGTTACCGGGGAAAAGATACCTTGAGTCTTGGTTCCCTGGTCGGGGAGAAAGTCCTGTATTCCACTTTTTACCCGGGACTGGGCCTGTTCCTGACCTCCTGGGTCCTGGACATTCACGCTTACATTAGCGTGATCGCGACCACCGTTGTTTCCCTGATCCTGCTCTATTACATTCGGAAGCAGAAGTTGCCGTGGTATGGGTTGTGTCTGGGGCTGGTATTCTTTTTTGCCTATGCTATTATGCTTTTCGTTTTTCACCGATGAGACTACCTCCGGCAAAAATATTTTCTAAAATTGTTGGGAAATTCGAGTTTGGAATTTGGGATTTGGGATTTGTTTGGAATTTGGAAATTGGAATTTGGGATTTTTTCATCCCCTCAATTTAAAAAGGAATGAAAGTAATCGGGCTTATCTCCGGCACCTCGATGGACGGGATCGACGCGGCCCTGACCGAGATCGAGGGCCAGCCCCCGGAAATCAAGATCAGGCTTCTCGACTACCTGGTGCATCCCTACCCCTCCGGCCTGAAGGAGAGGATCCGCCGGGCCTCCTCCCCCGCGCAAAGCCGGGTGGATGAAATCTGCCACCTGAACTTCTACCTCGGGCATCTTTTCGCCGAGGCCGCGCTTTCCCTGATTCAGAAATCCGGGGTCAGGGCGACGGAGATCAAGTTGATCGGATCCCACGGCCAGACCATTTATCACCTGCCCCGGCCGATCGGAGAGCCGGGCAAATACGGACAGCTGGAAATCCGCTCTTCTCTCCAGATCGGCGAAGGCGCCGTGATCGCGGAGAAAACCGGGATTATTACGATCACCAACTTCCGGGCCCGGGACCTGGCCGCCGGCGGGGTGGGCGCGCCCCTCCTCCCCTATCTCCATTACCTGCTCTTCCGGAGCCAGCAAAGCGACCGGGTCGTGATCAATATCGGCGGAATCTCCAACCTGACTTTTATCCCGAAGGGCCAAAGGGCCGAGGCGGTGATTGCCTTCGATACCGGGCCGGGCAACCTGGTCATTGACGGTCTGATCAGGAAGATCAGCCGGGGAAAGCATGAATTCGACCAGGATGGCCAATTCGCCCGGAAAGGACGCCTGAACCGGCGCCTGCTGGATTATCTTCTCAGCCATGAATTCATCTCGCAGGCGCCCCCCAAGGCTGCGGAAAGAAATACTTTTGGGGAAGATTACCTTAAAAATATTCGGAAGATCGCCAAAGACAAATCCATTTCCGCCCCGGACCTGGTCCGGACCGCTACCGTCTGCATCGCCGAGTCCATCGCCCTCAATTGCCGCCGCTTCATCTTCCCGCTCGGCCGGCCGGAAACCGCAATTATCTGCGGGGGCGGGGCGAATAATCTATTCCTGCTCGAGTGCCTCTCCCAATCCCTCCCCGGGATCAAAATCGTGACCACCCATGAATTCGGGATCGATCCTAAGGCGGTCGAAGCCGCCGGTTTCGCCCTGCTGGCTTACGAAACCTGGCACCAGCGTCCGGGCAACCTGCCCCGTGTCACCGGGGCCGAGAAACCGGTGGTTCTCGGGTGCATTTACCCGGCCGGTTGATCGGAATTTTCCGGAGGGCCTGTTCCCTGAACCGGCCCTCAGATTTGTTCAGGGGAACGAACCCGATATCTA
>JAPLJI010000188.1 GCA_026388655.1 Pseudomonadota bacterium | reverse complement strand
ATAAGCGATGATGATTATCGCTTTCTTTCCACCCTGGCCAAGGAAGGAAGGGGCGATGTTTCCAAGGCGGTCCGGGAACTGGTGGGAAAGGGCAGGGTGATGCTGGCGGTGGATGAATACCGGGAGTCGAAGGCCTCCTTGGAGAAAGCGGCCAAGATCGCCGGGGTTTCGCTTCCGGAAATGATGGAGATATTAAAGAAACACGGGGTCGAGGCCAATATTGAATACGAGGATTATCTGAAAGGGCTGAAAAACCTTCGGAAGTCGTGGTAACCGCTTTAAAGCAACGGAGCTGATTTATCCTTCGACTTGTCCCGCTCAAACAATTTTGGCCGCATTCAGATCCGGGCGGGGATTAGCCGTTTTCCGGAAGCAAACGCCAACCTGGAGACCTGACTCCGGAATTTCTTTCTTTTCATGTTACCTGACCGTAGAGTTATGAAAACGAAAAAAGATGATCGTTATAATACTTCCGGGTTAATCAACCCCGAAAAATCAAAATTCAAGGGAATTACATAGGGTTTTCTTCAAAACAAGAAAACCAAATGAAAACTTGACGGGAAAAAAAACGTATGATTCAATGGCTCTAAGCTTTTGTTTTCCCTGATTTTATTAAGAGGTTGTTAACGATGGTTTCGCCCAGCGTAAATTCTCAATTGTTAAAGGAGAGGGAAAAAGTCCGCACGGGCCTGAGCGTCGGTGCCATCAAGCAGTCCATCCTGGATAACCTGGCTTATATCCAGGGTAGGTTTGCCCCGATTGCCACCAAGAACGATTACTACATGGCCCTGGCTTACACCGTGAGAGACCGGATGCTGGATCTATGGACCCGGACCGCCAAGACGTACTTTCAAAGGGCCAGCCGGACCGTATGCTACCTTTCGGCCGAATTCCTGCTTGGCCCCCACCTCGGAAACAATATCAACAACCTGGGCATCCACGATAAGGTCAAGGAGGCGGTCGAAGGGCTGGGCCTGAATCTGGATGAGCTCCTGGAACAGGAACTCGAACCCGGCCTGGGTAATGGCGGGTTGGGGCGCCTGGCGGCCTGCTACCTGGATTCGCTGGCCACCCTGGAGATCCCGACGATCGGCTACGGGATCCGTTACGAATTCGGGATCTTCAAGCAGGAGATCCGGGACGGCTGGCAGGTTGAGGCCACCGACAAGTGGCTGCGCTACGGCAACCCCTGGGAGATCGCCCGGCCGGAGATCGCCTTCGACGTGAAACTGGGGGGACATACCAAAGGTTACGTGGATGCCCACGGCCGCTACCAGGTGATGTGGATTCCCAACCAGGTGGTCAAGAGCGTCGCCTACGACACCCCGATCATCGGGTATCGGACCCAGACCGCCAATTTCCTCCGCCTCTGGAAAGCCGAGGCGATCGAATCCTTCGACTTCCAGGCCTTCAACGTCGGGGACTATTACGGGGCGGTGCACGAGAAGATGTCTTCCGAGAACATCACCCGGGTGCTTTACCCCAACGACGAGCCGCCCAGCGGGAAGCAGCTGCGCCTGGAACAGCAGTATTTCTTCGTCTCGAGCTCACTGCAGGACATGATCCGCATCTACCAGCAGCGGGAAAAGGATCTCTCCCGTTTCCATGAAAAATACACGGTGCAATTGAACGACACCCACCCGGCCATCGGGGTCGCGGAGCTGATGCGGATCCTGGTGGACGAGTACCAGATGGAATGGGAGCGGGCCTGGGAAGTCACGCGGAAAACCTTCTCTTACACCAATCACACCCTGATGCCGGAGGCCCTGGAAAAGTGGCCGCTTCCGCTTTTTGCCAAGCTGCTTCCGCGGCACCTGGAAATTATCTTCGAGATCAACCGGCGTTTCCTGGATGAAGTGCGGGTTCGCTACCCGGAAGACGAGGGCCGGTGGGCCCGCCTTTCCCTGATCGACGAAAACGGGGAGAGATACGTGCGGATGGCGAACCTGGCCTGCGTGGGAAGCCATTCGATCAACGGGGTGGCGAAGCTGCACACCGAGCTTTTAAAAAAAGACGTGCTCGGCGATTTCCACGATCTCTGGCCGGAAAAGTTCAACAATAAGACCAACGGGGTCACCCCGCGGCGCTTCCTGCTTTTATCCAACCCCCGGCTTTCCGACCTGATTTCACAGAGCGTCGGGGAAAACTGGATCAAGGACCTGAGCTGCCTGCGGGAGCTGGAACTCTCCGCCCGGGATTCCGCCTTCCGGGAAGCCTGGCAGAAGGTCAAGCGCGAGAATAAAAATATCCTGGCCGGGCTCATCCGCCAGCGGACCGGCGTGGTCGTCGATCCGGATTCGATGTTTGACATCCAGGCCAAGCGCATCCACGAGTACAAGCGCCAGCACCTGAACCTTCTGAATGTCATCACCCTCTACAATCGTATCCGGGAGGATCCGGACATGGACATCACCCCCCGCACCGTCATTTTCGGGGGCAAGGCCGCGCCCGGTTACTTCATGGCCAAGCTGATCATCAAACTCGCCAACTCCGTGGCCGAGGTGGTCAACTCCGATCCCCTGGTCAGAGACCGGCTGAAGGTGGTCTTCCTGCCGGATTACAACGTGAAGAACGCCCAGCGGGTGTATCCCGCCGCCGATCTTTCCGAGCAGATTTCCACGGCGGGAAAAGAGGCCTCGGGCACGGGCAACATGAAGTTCGCCATGAACGGCGCCCTTACGATCGGGACCCTGGACGGGGCCAATGTCGAAATCCGGGAGGAGGTCGGACCGGAAAACTTCTTTCTGTTCGGCCTGACCGCCGAGGAAGTTTCCCGGCTGAAGAGCCGGGGCTACCGGGCCTGGGAATACATTGATTCCGATCCCGATCTCCGGGAGACTCTCCAGCTCATCGCCTCGGGCTGCTTCTCCCGGGGCGATCTCAACCTCTTCCGGCCGCTGGTTGATAACCTGACCTACCAGGATGAGTACCTGCTCTGCGCCGATTACCGGTCCTATATCGACTGCCAGGACCGGGTCAGCCGTGTCTACCAGGACCGGGATAGGTGGACCCGGATGGCGATTCTCAACGTGGCCCGGATGGGAAAATTCTCCTCGGACCGGGCCATCCTGGAATACTGCAAGGATATCTGGAATATCGAGCCGGTCCGGATCGAAAACAACTGCGAATAATCAAATCTGTCTGACCCTCCTGCGCTGATCCATCCTACGCAGAAACACAGCTTCGGAGGACAAGAGCTTCGGAGGGCAGGCCAGTCGGACCAGTCGGACAGGTCAGACCTGTCTGACAAGTCGGACCCTTACCAGATTTCGAAGGCTTCGGCGGAGGCGGCGGCCAATACCCTGATCTGCCTAATCAACCAGGCCAGTTTCCTTCTGGGAAGGCAATTACGGAACCTGGAACAAACCTTTCTGGAGGAAGGCGGCTTCACTGAACGGCTTTATCGCCAAAGAAAAACCAGAAAGTAATAATCGGACCGGTCAGACCATTCGGACCAGCCGGACAAGTTAAACCAATCGGACCCGTCGAACTTCTTCTTTCTGCCTCTTGACCTTCTGGAAACAAACATTAATAATGTAAACGAAAGGAAGGCAATTCGTTTACTTAGGAGGTTATAAGCATGCCCAAGGAAAAGCCGAAAGAGGGAGGGCGGGGGGAGAAAACCCGGAAAAAATTTCTGGCCTACTCCGACCGCCTGTTTTTCACCCGCGGATTGCGCAAGGTGACCGTGGAGGAGATCTGCGCCGGGCTGGGGGTCAGCAAGCGGACCTTCTATAAATACTTCTCCGACCGGGATGAATTAGTGGAGGTCTGGTTCAACGGGCGGCTGGCCGAGCTGGCGCCGCAGATTATTGGAAACCTGAATTCCCGGAAGCCGGTCAGCGAGATCCTCGAGCTTCATTTCGACATCCTGAGCAAAAAATTCTTCGGCCGGATTTCGACCCAGATGATGGCGGATATCCAGACTCTGATGCCCGAACTCTGGGAGCGGTTCGAGGCTTTCCGGCGCCAGGGTCTGCAGGCGACTTTGGAACTGATCAAGCGGGGCCAGCGAAGCGGGGCGATCCGCTCGGATCTTGATCCCGAGCTGCTCGGGACCATCATCCAGGCGGTGGTCCCGATTGTCGCCAATCCATCCTTCGCCCTGGAGCGGGGATTCAGCCTGGAACAGCTGACGACCAATTGGCCGAAGATCATGCTCTATGGACTTTTGACGCAAAGAAGAAGGGAGGGGTAGCAAGATGTTAAGGAAGAGGGGAATAATCCCGGGTCTCCTGGGGGCGATCTTCTGGCTCGGTTTGTCCACCGGCCCGGCCGCGGCGCAAGACAACGGGTCCTGGTCGCTTTCCCAGGCGATTGAATACGCCCAGGGCCATAACCCGGCGATCGCTGTTTTGGAAAGCCAGGCCGAGGAAGCCAGACAGGCGAAAAACGAGACCTTCTCGGGCTACCTGCCCCAACTTATTCTCGAAGGCGGTTATACCCGGATAGACAACATTCCTTCGATCGATACACCAATGGGTTCGTTTAATATGGGAGACCAAAATAATTACAAAATTCAGGCCACGCTCAACCAGGTTCTTTTCGCCTCCGGCCAGCTCTACTACGGCAACCGGGCCATGTCCCGGCAGGTTAAGGCCACGCGCCTCTCGGCCGAGGCCGCCCGGCTCAAGGTCGCCAGGGGGGTGGCGGAGGTTTACCTCGGAGTCCTTTTAGCCCAGAACGTCTTCGCGGCCCGAGAGGAATCCCTTAATACGGCCCGGGCCCACCTCGATCAGGTCAAGCGCCGTTTCGAGGCGGGCACCGCGAGTCGGTTCGAGTTTCTCCGCTCGCAGGTGGAGGTGGATAACCTGGTTCCGACGGTCTCGGAGGCC
>JAPLJI010000004.1 GCA_026388655.1 Pseudomonadota bacterium | reverse complement strand
GCGGTCTGCAACCGAAAGGATAAGTAACCCAGGAGGTAGAGAAAATGGATTTCACGATTCCGGAAAAAATGCAGGCCATTCTCGAAATGATCCGCGAGTTCATGAAGAATGAGGTTTATCCGCTCGAGCCCTATTTCCTTTACAACAAGTTCGGGGAGATGTGGCCCCAGATCAATGCGCGCCGGGAGATGGTGAAGAAAATGGAGCTCTGGGCCCCGCAGGTTCCGAAGGAGCTGGGGGGCATGGGGCTTTCCCTGGTCGAGCATGCGCTGGTGTCCGAGGAGGCCGGGCGCAGTCCCCTGGGACACCTAATGTTTAACTGCCAGGCGCCGGATGCCGGCAATATGGAAATCCTGGCTAAGTACGCCACCCCGGAACAGCGGGAAAAATATCTCCTCCCGCTGGTCGCCGGGAAGATCCGGAGCTGTTTCTCGATGAGCGAGCCGGAGCTGGCCGGCTCGAACCCGGTCGAGCTCAACACCACCGCGGTCAAGGACGGGAAGGAATGGGTAATCAACGGCCACAAGTGGTTCAGCTCCGCGGCCGACGGTTCCCAGTTCGCCGTGGTCATGGCCATCACCAACCCCGAGGCTTCCCCCTACCAGCGGGCCAGCATGATCATCGTCCCCACCGATACCCCGGGCTTCAACCTGATCCGAAACATCTCGGTGATGGGGCACGCGGGCGACGATTACGCCAGTCACGGGGAAATCATGTACGAGAACTGCCGGGTGCCGCTCTCCAACCTGCTGGGGCCGGAGGGGAACGGCTTTGTCATCGCCCAGGATCGGCTGGGCCCGGGACGGATCCACCACTGCATGCGCTGGATAGGGGTCTGCAACCGGAGCTTCGAGATGATGTGCCGGCGGGCGGCGGAGCGGAAGATCGGAAAGAAATATCTCTCCGAAAAGCAGATCATCCAGGCCTGGATCGCCGAGAGCCGGGCCGAGATCCACGCGGCGAAACTAATGATCCTGCACGCGGCCTGGAAAATCGAGACCGAGGGTTTGTACGCGGCCCGGGAAGAGATCTCCCTGATCAAGTTTTTCGTCGCGCCCATAATGCAGAAAGTGATCGACCGGGCCATTCAGGTGCACGGGGGCTTGGGGGTAAGCGATGACACGGTCCTTTCATACTTCGCCAGAGCCGAGCGGGCGGCCCGGATCTACGATGGCGCGGACGAGGTGCACAAGTCGGTGGTGGCCAAACGGATCATGCGGGATTATCCATCTCCGCAATAATAGGACGGAATTTCTAATGCCAAATTTCTAATGTCTAATCAAATCCCAATGACCAAGCACCAATAACCAAACAATGACCAATAACCAAGTCTCAAATTCAAAACTCTAAACCCGAAACCCGAAACCCGAAACTTATAAGGAGGATGATAATGTCATTCATCGATCCCGCCCGCAAAGTCAGGAAGGGCGAGGAGCTGGATCTGCCCCGGGTCGGGGATTACCTGAAGAAGAATGTCCCGGGCCTCACCGGCGAACTGGTCATCGAACAGTTCCCGAGCGGGCATTCGAACCTCACCTATCTTCTCCGGGTGGGAGAGACCGAGCTGGTCCTGCGCCGGCCTCCCTTCGGGGCCAAGGACATCAAGGCCGGGCACGACATGAGCCGTGAGTATCGGATCCTGTCAAAACTCTGCAAGGTATATTCCCCGGCCCCGAAACCCCTGGCCTACTGCGAAGACGCCTCGGTGATGGGCGCGCCTTTCTACGTGATGGAGCGCAAGAAGGGCATAATCCTGCGTAAGGATCTGCCCGAGGGGATGGAAATAAACCCAGCTATGATGCGGAGGCTTTCTTTTTCTCTGATTGACAATCTGGCGGCCATCCACGCGATTGACTGGGCGGCCATCGGACTCCAGGACATCGGCAAGCCCGAGGGCTTTCTCCGGCGCCAGGTTGAGGGTTGGGCGGACCGCTATGAAAGGGCCAAGACCGACGAAATCCCCGAAGTGGGCCCGGTGGTGAAGTGGTGCCGGGAAAATGTTCCCGAGTCCCCCCCCGCCACCATTATTCACAATGATTATAAGTTCGATAACGTGGTTCTCGACCCGAACGACCTGACCAGGATAATCGGGGTCCTGGACTGGGAGATGAGCACCATCGGGGACCCGCTCCTGGACTTGGGCGTGGCCATCAGCTACTGGCTCCGCGACGGTGATCCCGAAGAGCTGATGATGGTCCGCATGCTGCCGACCAACCTGGAGGGCTCGCCCACACGCAGGGAAATCGTGGATTATTACGCCGAAAAAACCGGCCGGGATGTCTCCCGGATAAATTTTTATTTCGCTTTCGCTCTGTTCAAGCTAGCGGTCATCGTCCAGCAGATTTACTACCGGTTCGCCAAGGGCTACACGCAGGATCCCCGGTTCGCCATCATGGGGATGGGCGCAATGATTCTGATCCAGCAGGCCGCCAAGGTGATTGAGAAGGGGAGCATCGAGTTCAAATAAATGCTGACCGCCGACCACCGAACGCGGACTGCGGACAGGAAAAGCCGATTACAGGTAGCCGCAGGCTTCAGCCTGCGTTTGGGGTAGCTAGGTGGCTGGGTTGTTGGGTGGGTTAAAGAACCAGAGAAACTAAAGAAACCAGAGAAACCAAATCAATAGTTAATCGGGAGCGGAAAAAATGAGCGAGTCGAAAATCAAGAGAGTGGGGGTGGCCGGCACCGGTTTCATGGGGACGGGAATCGCCCAGGTGTCGGCGATGGCGGGGTATGAAGTGCTCATTCACGACAGCCAGGCGGAAGCCATGGAGAAATCACTCTCCAAAATGCGGGGATCCCTGGATAAACTCAAGGCCAAGGGCACTTTTGGGGGTAACCCCGACGAGGTGATGGCCCGGGTCCGGAAGGCGGAAAGCCTCAAGGAACTGGCCGGCTGTGACCTGGTGATCGAGGCGGTTTACGAGAGCATCCCGGTAAAACAGGAGCTTCTGGAAGAACTGGTGAAAGTCGTCCGCCCCGACGCGCTGATCAGTTCCAATACCTCGAGCATCCCGATGGAATCGCTTTCAGAAAAAGTGCCGAATCCCCACCGTTTCATCGGCACGCATTTTTTCGGGCCGGTGCCGCTGATGGCCCTGGTCGAACTGGTGCTGGGCCCGGAGACCTCGGAAGCCACGCTGGAAGAAGCCAAGGCCTTTGCCCGGAAGGTCGGGAAAACCCCGGTCGTGGTCAGGAAGCCCAGCCCGGGGTTCCTGGTGAACCGGATATTTTTTGCGGCGGCGCTCGAGGCCCTGCGCTGTTATTCGGAGGGGATCGGCACGCCCGAGGATATCGATACCGGCATGCGCCTGGGCTACGGCTGGGCGGCGGGGCCGTTTGAGGTGATCGACGGCGCCGGGGTGGATGTGATGGCGGGGATTTTCATGGTCCTGGGTTTCGATCCACCGCCCCAGATCCAGGAAATGCTGGAAAAAGGCTGGCTGGGGCGCAAGACCGGCCGGGGTTTCTATGAATACGGGCCGGATGGCAAGAAGATAAAATAAGAGGAGGAAACCGATGACGCGGATGAAAAAGTTATTACTGGCCCTGGGATCGATCTTCTTCCTGGTTGTTTGCGAGCGTGACGCTCTAGCCGCGGTGATCGAACAGGTTTTTGTTCCGGAGCCGCCGACCCGCCAGGATGATCCGCTCTGGAAGGAAGCCCTTTCCTTCTGGGAGAAGCGGGAGAAAAGCAAGAATATCGATCAGACGCTGGAGTTGTTTAAAAAGCTGGCGGCCAATCATCCCGATCAGATCGAGCCCGAATTATGGCTGGCCCGGGTTTATTTCATCCAGGGGGTTAAAGAGAGCCAGGAGAAAAAAGGCATAAGCATCATGAAAGAGTCCGGCCGGCATAGCCAGAAGGTTTTGCAGGCGGATCCCGAAAATGTCTATGCCCTTTACTGGCTTTCCTCGGCGATCGGTTTCGCCGACCAGGCCAACCTGGCCGACCCGGTGATCAAGAAACTGGCGGAAAAGATCCCGGCGGGAAGGGAGCTCCCGGTGCCGGAAGGCGTTCCGGCTTACCGGGAAGCCCTGGCTCATTGGGACAAAAGGGGCAATCTCGACGAGGCCCGCCGGGCAATCGACATCTGGGAGCGGATCACCCAGGGGGATCCCCAGGCCTTCGCGGCTTATGCCTGGCTGGCCCGGGCTTATTACTGGCTGGGTGAAAACGGGGAAACCAGGGAGGAAAGAGAAAAGCTTTACCACCGCGGTTATGAATTCGGGGTGAAAGCGGTGGCATTAAAGCCGCGGCACGCGGGGGCGAATTTTTGGACCGGAGCCTCCCTGGCCCGTTACGCCAAGGAGGGTTCATTTCTACGCCAAGCCCGCCTGGCCCCCGAGATTTTTCATTATGTAAAAATCTCCATCCAGGAAGAGCCGGTTTATTTCTATCTGGGGTCTTCCCGGTACATCGGTTACTGCCTGGCTTATGCCGGTTCGCTCACCCGGAGATTCTTGCCCATCCTGGGCTTTGACCCGGAACGGGTGGTTCCGTTGCTGAAGCTGTCCGCGGTCTTCATGCCCGGTTATCTGGAAACCAATCAGGCCCTGGCCGAGTGCGCTATTTCGCTCGACGACCCGGTCCAAGCCAGGCAGAGCCTGGAATTTGTCCTGGGCCAGGATCCCAAATCCCTTCCCCCGGCGGAGGCGGAAAACATTTTTTATCAGAATAAGGCTCGGAAACTGATCAAGACGATGAAGCTGGACTAATAAAACCAGGGTTCAAGGGTTCTAGGGTTCCAGGGGCCAAGGGGAAATGTAGGGCAAGGCTTCAGCCTTGCTGAGAATTGTGGATTGCGGCCTCCGGCCCTCGCTTCCAGCCCGTAAGGCTTACAGGCCGGAGGGGAGGGATTGCGGAATTTAAAAACAGTTTCGAGTTTCGAGTTAAAAACACCGACATAAAAATGTTTCTGGTTTTGAGTTTGGAAATTGGGACTTGAGAATTGGTAATTATTTTAAGAGGGGGGAATGATGAAAATACTGACCGCCGACGGTTACCGGGAAAGCCTGGGAAAATTAAGGCCGCAGGTTTTCGCCCAGGGCCAGAAAATTTCCCAACCCGCGGAGCATTCCCTGTTCCAGCCGCATTTTAACTGCGCGGCCATGACCTACGAGCTCGCCTTGATCCCGGAATACCAGGACCTTTTCCTCGCCGATTCGCATCTCTCCGGCGAGCGGATCAACCGGTTCACGCACATCCACCAGAGCCGGGAGGACCTGGTCAAGAAGGTGAAGATGTTCAGGCTGGCCGGGCAGAAGACCGCGGCCTGTTTCCAGCGGTGCGTGGGATTCGACGGGTTAAACGCGGTTTACTCGGTTTCCTACGAGATCGATCAGAAATACGGGACCGATTACCACTGGACGCCCCGGGGATCAAGCTGATTTTCGGACGCCAGATGAACGACACCGACGGCTCGAAGGCTGCGCGCTCGACCTTGGGAATCCGGACCAAGGCCGGGGCTTTCGTGGTCAACCCGCTTTACGCCAATGTCACCAAGTTGAATGTGACCAGATTTTTATACGAGATCGCGCGCCTCTCCCACGATATCGCCGGCGGTTTTGTGGCGACCCTGCCCTCGGAGAAGGATCTGCATTCCCCGGAGGTCGGCAGATACGTGGAAAAATATTTCCGCTCCCGCGCGGACGTTCCGACGGAAAACCGGATCAGAATCGGCAGGATGATCGAGAATCTGACCGGGCCGACCTCGCTGATCGAGGCGATGCAGGGCGCCGGCTCGCCCCAGGCCCAGCGGGTGATGATTCTCCGGCAGGGAGATCTCGAGGCCAAGAAGAAGCTGGCCAGGGTTATCGTCGGGATCGAGTAGAAAAGAATTTTTTCCCACCACGTTTTTTCCCGGGACCGTGATCTAATTAAACTTGTAATTCCCCGCGGTCTTGCCGCGGTGAAGTTCATTAAGGTTCATATTCTCCCTCGAAAAAATATTTTTTTCTTGATTTACTCCTTATAAAGCACCCCAATTTGTGTACAATTTTCGACGAAACGGACCGACTGGACGGTTTTTATTTTCATTTCAGAACATTTCGGCCGGTTAGTCGGATTTTTATTTTTATGAAAAATTGCTTGACATACAATATATTGGATAATAGAATTATCAACATCAAGATATGGACTTCACGGACATATGGGAAATAATTTCCCTAATAGATAGCATATATAGGAATATTGAGTCCTGCCTGAAAGAGCCGTCGGAAATTTCCTCGGGATTTTATCGCCCGGAACCAACTTTCAACCAGAAAAGAGAGGGGCAATTTTATGGAAACCTCGAATGAGAGCGGAGTAGCTTCGGAACAACCTCCAAGTTTGGATCCTCTGGAACCTGAATTTTCCTCCGGGTCCGCGGGGACGGCTGTAATCGAGTCCCCCTTACATTCTCGCCTGGCGGGGGAGTTTCCCAAAATAACCCCGCCGAATCTAAGTCGGGTAAAAAGTTTTCAGAGACGTTTCTTCCCGGAAACCACGGATATCGAATGGAATGATTGGCGCTGGCAGCTCTCGAACCGGCTGCGCGATTATGATTCCCTGGCGCGCGTCCTGAATTTCAGCGACGGAGAGAAGGAAATATTCGCCCGGCTCAAGGACCGCCTGCCGGTGGCGGTGACACCGTATTACGCCAGCCTTCTCGATCCGGACAACCCGGACCATCCCTTGCGGCGCTCGGTCATCCCGGTAATCCAGGAGCTAATCCACTCGCCGGGGGAAGCGGAAGATCCCCTGGCGGAGGATTCCATGAGCCCGGTGCCGGGAATCGTGCACCGCTATCCCGACCGCCTGCTTTTCCTGGTGTCCGATACCTGCTCGGTGCATTGCCGTTACTGCACCCGTTCGCGCATGGTCGCCACCGGGCGGGTGGCCCCCAACCGGGAGCGCTGGGAACGGGCGATTGAGTATATCGAGGAAACCCGGGAGATTCGCGATGTCCTCCTTTCCGGGGGAGATCCGCTCACCCTTTCCGACGACAATCTGGAGTACCTGCTCTCCCGGCTCCGGCAAATCCGGCATGTGGAGATCATTCGGATCGGCACCAAGGCTCCCGTGGCCCTGCCCCAGCGGATCACCCCCAAGCTCACGCAGATGCTCAAGCGCTACCACCCGATCTGGATGAGCATTCATTTTACCCACCCGGAAGAGCTGAACATGAAAGTGACCCGGGCCTGCGAGCGCCTGGCCGACGCCGGGATCCCCCTCGGCAGCCAGACCGTCCTGCTTAAAGGGATAAACGATGACCTCGCGACGATGAAAAAATTATTCCAGGGGCTGATGCGGATCCGGGTCCGACCCTACTATTTATATCAATGCGATCCGATCACGGGTTCATCCCATTTTCGCACCCCGGTGGAAAAAGGATTGGAAATCATCTCCGGCCTCCGGGGTCATACCTCCGGCTACGCGGTGCCGAACTTCGTGATTGACGCGCCCGGGGGCGGGGGAAAAATCGCCCTGATCCCCGAGTCGGTGGTGGGTCGGAACCGGGATGAGATTCTGCTGAAAAATTTTCAGAACCGGGTTTTCAGCTATCCCGATCCGGTTGAGTAAATCTCAGCCTCGCGGAAATTTTCTCCGAGATTCAGTCGGCCGCCGGCCCGGGTTCTCCCGGGCCGGAAATTTCTTGACGGATCGGAAAAGCGGAAGTATTTTGCCAGCCAGGAAAATCTCGATGGCTTCCAGGAAAAAAAGCAAATCCCAGATCCTGATCGGTTTGACCTATGATCTACGGGACGATTATCTCCGGGAAGGTTTCGGCGAGGAGGAAACCGCCGAGTTTGACCGGCCCGAAACCATTAACGAGATTGAATCGGCCCTGCGGCGCCTGGGTTACCGGACCCGGCGGATCGGCAACGCCCGGAGTCTGATCAAGCGGCTTTCCGCCGGCGAGAGCTGGGACCTGGTTTTCAATGTAGCCGAGGGAATGTACGGCCTGGCCCGGGAAGCCCAGGTGCCGGCCATCCTCGACGTTTACAATATCCCGTACACCTTTTCCGACCCAGTGGTGCTCGGGCTGACCCTGCACAAGGCTTTTACCAAGCACGTTCTCCGGGACGCCGGGTTATTAACGCCGGATTTTTTCCTGGTCGAAAGCGAAATGGAAATCCGGGAAGTGTGGCTTCCGTTTCCGCTTTTCGCCAAGCCCGTGGCCGAGGGGACCAGCAAGGGGATCGGGCCCTGGTCCAAAATTGAAAACCGGAGAACCCTGGCCCGGGTCTTGCGCGACCTGCTGAAAAGATTCCGCCAGCCGGTCCTGGTCGAAACCTACCTGCCCGGGCGGGAATTCACCGTCGGGATTCTTGGATCCGGCCGCGAGGCCCGGGCCTTGGGGGTTTTTGAGATCGCCTTGAAGCCCGGGGCGGAGGAAGGGGTTTATTCTTTTCAGAATAAGGAATATTGCGAGACCCTGGTGGATTATCGTCTGGTCCGGGATCGCCAGGCCCGGCGAGCCGCCGTTTTGGGTTTGCAGTCCTGGCAGGTTTTAAAATGCCGGGACGCCGGCCGGGTGGATCTGCGTGAGGATGCCCGGGGCCGCCTGCATATTCTCGAGGTAAATCCGCTGGCCGGAATGCACC
Organism: Pseudomonadota bacterium; assembly: GCA_026388655.1. Lineage (GTDB taxonomy): Bacteria > Desulfobacterota > JAPLJL01 > JAPLJL01 > JAPLJL01 > JAPLJL01. Next base: position 57,636 of record JAPLJI010000004.1, on the reverse strand, counting down.
CGACCCACTCCGACCTCCCCATGCTCTGCACCGCGATCGGGATGCCGTATGTGGAACTCATCAGTCAAATAGTCAAGTCGGCCTGGACCCGGGCCCGGAAAGAAAAAAAGCCGGACCGACCGAAAAAATAAGCAGGCTATATTTCAAGGCTAATTAATGAGAAAATTGAACCTGGAGAAATTATCCCGGGTTCGCTTACTGAAAATTTATCCGCCTCCGCAGAAAACCACGGCTTTTAGCCGTAGATGAATGCGGAAGATGATGGTAAGGAAGAAAGAGGTTTTGATTCCAGCTTCGGCGGATGTTCGCATATTCATTAAGGCGGATAACCCGCCATAGCTTTCGACTTCGCTAAAGCTATGTCGGACAGGTAAGCGACGGCGGGTAATAAATATGGAGGTACTACTGGCTTTGCCCGTGGGGCTCCATTCATCAAGAGATGAAAGTCGCGGTTCTGCACAACCCTGTTGACCCCGGGGCCCCTCCGGAAGAGCTGGATAATGAAACCCAGCGCGAAACCGTAACCCGGGCCCTGGTGGAGCTGGGACATCGCCCCGAGTCGGTTCCCTTTGGGTCTGATCTGGCGGAGATCAGCCGGGCTCTGGACCGGGTCAAGCCCGCTTGTGTATTCAACCTGGTGGAATCGGTGGGCATTCACGAACGGCTGATTTATTTTGCGCCCGCGTTTTTGGAGGCCCTGGGCATTCCTTTTACCGGCGTGCCTTCGATTCCGATGATGCTTTCCACCAACAAGCTGATCGCCAAGAAGATCATGCGCCGGGAAGGACTGCCCACCCCGGATTGGTGGGTGGTGGATGAACCTTTCGCGCGAACGCCGAAAACGGGAGAGCGCGTGGTCTTTAAATCGATCTGGGAACACGGTTCCATGCTGATCAACGACGATTCGGTGGCGCAGGTGGAGGGGGAACAATCATTCCGCGAGCGGCTGAAGAAGCTTTCCGAAAACAAATCCGGCCGGACTTTCTTCGCCGAGCAATATGTCGAAGGGCGGGAGATCAATGTTACGCTTCTGGCCGGGCCGCGGGGGCCGGAAGCGCTTCCGCCCACAGAGATCCAGTTTGCCGGCTATGGCCCGGATCGGCTCAAAATCGTGGGTTACCAGGCCAAATGGGTTGAGAGTTCTTACGAGTTTCAGAACACGATTTCATGCCTCGATTTTCCCCCCGAGGATCAGCCGATCATTGAAAAGCTGGAAAAAATTTCCCTGGCGGCCTGGGAGATTTTCGGCCTCCGGGGTTATGCCCGGGTGGATTTCCGTATCGACGGTGAAAAACGGCCCTGGATTCTGGAGGTAAACGCCAATCCCTGCCTGTCCCCGGACGCCGGATTTGCCACGGCCCTACACCGGGCGGGGATTACTTTCCCCGAAGTGATTGAACGGCTTCTCCAGGACGCGCTGGGCACGTTGACCCCCGGTGATAATGCCGCCTAAAATCATAATGACCGCAGACGGCCGACCGCCGACCGCCGCAAAGGGCAAAGCGCAAAGCGCAAAGAGCATAGGGCATAGAGCAAAACGTTTAATGCATTTTTTTGGTTTATTTGGGTTTTCAGAAAACCACCCCCCAAAAAGAAAATAGCGGACGGCAGACCGTAGACGGAATACCGGAAAAGAACGGGCTACGATAAGGGCCGAGGGTTCAAGAGAAGTGAAAAAGAAGGAAACAGCAAAGCTGAAAATTTTACTGAGGGAAAAGGTTTTGCCGGGTGATCCGAAGGCGGTCAGGGAAATCCTGATTTCGAATAAATATTTTTTCGATTTTGAAATAGCGGTGGCGGAGGAGTTGATCGAGGAGAGGCTCGCCCGGGGCCCGGCCAGCGGATACCATTTCTTTTTCGCGGAGATTGAGAACCGGGTGGTGGGGTATACCTGCTACGGTCCGATCCCCTGCACCCAGAAAAGCTTCGACCTTTACTGGATCGCGGTCAGCGAGGAATTGCGCCGGCAGGGGTTCGGCCGGGTTCTGCTTTCGGAAACCGAGAAGGCAATTCGCAAACTGGGTGGTGAACGGGTTTATATCGAAACGAGCTCCCGGCCCGATTACGAGCCGACCTGGAGGTTTTACGAGCTCTCGGGTTACCGCCTGGCTTCACGGCTGGACGATTTCTACGCCCCCGGCGACGCCAAGCTGACCTGGGAAAAGAATCTCGCCGCTTCAGCCCGGGCTTAATCAAAACTTCATCTATCTTCAGATTTATTACGCAAATTCCATGTCCCTCCCCCTTGATGGGGGAGAGCCGGAGGCCATCGAGGGAGGGGAGCCGGCAATTTGTCCGAGAATTGAAAGACTGACTAACAGCCGGGATAAACTATTCGTCCAGTGAAAAGTCTTTCGAGCGCAGAAACTTTTTATCGGACTGAGCGTGCTTATCCTCCAGCATCCTGGCTTTAGCCCGGCGGGAGCGCCGGCGTTTCTGCCGGCGGATTTTTTCTCTTTCCTGCTCCTCCCGGCTGAGCTGGCCCCGGACCAGGGTTTCGATTTTGTCGGCCAGGAGGCGGCGGGCCAGGAAACGGTTCAGGGACTGGTATCTTTCCTGCTGGCACTTGACCTCGACGCCGGTGGGTAGGTGCTTCAGGTAAACGCAGGAAGAGGCCTTGTTGACCTTCTGGCCCCCCTTGCCGCCGGAGCGCACGAATTTCTCGATCAGGTCTTTTTCAAATATCCCCAAGCGATCCATTTTTTCCTGGAGAGCTTTCATCTTATCCGGCCGGACCTGGGCATCCATAATATTCCCCCTTGAATTATCAAGTTCCTAAATTCTACAATAACATTCCTATTTTGGGGGAGTAAGGGCAGGAAAGAAAGGAGAATCAAAATGGCGCAGTACGAGCTGACCGAAGAACAAAAAATGCTGCAGGATACCGTCCGCAAGATGGCCAAGGCCCAGGTGGAGCCGGGGGCCGAGCACCGTGACAAAGAGGGCAAGTTCAGCTGGGAGATGGCGCAGCTTTTGCGGGACAATGGCCTCCTGGGGATTGATTTCCCTGAGAAATACGGCGGGGCCGATTCCGGACTGCTCAGCCTGATTCTGGTGATCGAGGAGCTTTCCAAGGTGGATGCCTCGGTCGGACTCCTGCCGGCGGTGCAAGAGCTGGGTTCGCTCCCGATTCTCCTGGCGGCCAACGACAAGCAGAGGGACAAATACCTGCCGGGGCTTTCCACCGGCAAGCAGCTCGCGGCTTTCGGACTGACCGAGCCGAGCGGAGGCTCCGACGTAGCCCGGTTGAAGTGCAAGGCCGAGAAAAAGGGCGATTACTACGTCCTGAACGGGAGCAAGAACTTCATCACCAACGGCGGGGTGGCCGACACCCTGACGATTTACACCATCACCAACCCGGAGCAGAAGTCTCACCGGCAGGGGAGCGTTTTTATCGTGGAGAAGAATACCCCCGGCTTCAAGGTCGGAAAGAAAGAGGACAAGATGGGAATCCGCTCCTCGGACACGGTGGAGCTGATTTTCGAGGACTGCAAGGTGCCGGCGGAGAACATCCTGGTCCAGGAGGGGATGGGATTCACCATCATGATGAAAACCCTGGATTTCAGCCGGCCGGGGATCGCCGCCCAGGCCCTCGGGATCGCCGCGGGCGCGGCCGAGTACGCGACCAATTACGCCAAGGAACGGATCGCCTTCGGGAGCTCGATCATGTCCTTCCAGGGGATTTCCTTCAAGCTCGCGGACATGGCCATCCAGGTGGAGGCGGGCCGCCAGCTCCTTTACAAGTGCGCCTCGGTGCTCCAGGAATGTCCCAAGGATTTGAGCCGGCTTCTCCCGGAGCAGGTCCGGCTTTCCTCGGCGGCCAAGACTTTCTGCGGGGACGTGGCCATGTGGGCCACCGTGGAAGCCGTCCAGGTTCTCGGCGGCTACGGTTATTCCAAGGAATACCCAGTGGAAAGGTACATGCGGGACGCCAAGATCACCCAGATCTACGAGGGAACCCAGGAAGTCCAGCGGATGGTGGTGGCGAATACGCTCTAAAAGGTCCGCTGAAGCAGAGGGCAAAGCGCAAAGGGCAGAGAGCTGTAGCCGCAGGCTTCAGCCTGCGAAATCACAGAGCAAAGCATGAAACGCAATCGATTTAATTTTTTCTTGTAGTTGCCCGATTCATCAGGCAGGTTTTAAAAGCGCCGATTAATCGGCGAACTACAAAATATAGGTTGTTATTAAAATAGGGTTCGAGGGAACAGAAATATTTTCTACCATTTCAATATAACTTTCCTTGATTTTTCCAATTTGAAATTTGGATTTTGAGCTTCATTTGAAATTTGAACTTTGATATTTGAACTTTACTAGTTTACCAGAGCTGTTTGTCCTTGACCTTGAGAAGGTAATAGTCGTATTTGCCGAAGAAGACGCAGTAAAGCCAGGTGAAGGGGAAGGCGTGAAACGCGGTGATCACAGTAAGGCAGAGTATGATCAGCCCCTTGGCCCACATTCCCTTGACCAGGTACCAGATCCCGCCAAAGAAGAAACCCATCCAGCTCCAGGTCAGCCGGAATCCCTTTTGATTGAATTTCTTGAAGGCGTTCTGGTAAGCCCCGGGGAGATCCGCGTACGCGATCTCGTCTTTATCCCGGAGTTCCAACCCATCCTGGGGACAGAACTTGGTTCCCTCCGAAAATTCGTTCCGGCACCGGGGGCAGGTGGGGTGTAAAATCCTTCTTTCCATGTTTTTCACGCCGCACTTCGGACAGAATTTGGTCTCGGGTGTCATTTCCGCCCCGCATTGAAAGCAGTTCATTTTCCTTTCCCCATCCAGCAAAGAATGATTGTCATTCCGGGCTTGACTAAGCCTGCCCCGGACTTGATCCGGGGGAATCCAGTTTCCACTCCTGGATCCCCGCTTTCGCGGGGATGACAAAAAGGATCTGGATTCCCGCTTTCGCGGGGATGACAAAAAGGATCTGGATTCCCGCTTTCGCGGGGATGACAAAAAGGATCTGGATTCCCGCTTTCGCGGGAATGACAGTTGATAAACTCGTGTAAATAAGCATTGGAATTAATATGCTGATTTATTATATCCATCCTACAAGAATGCTAAAATGTCGCCCATGAAGAAAATTATCAAAGGATGGGTGCACCGGCCCGGGAAGCACTGCGCCTCGACGGCGCTTTCCAGCATCTCGTACTTCTACGGCCGGAATTTCTCCGAGCCCCTCTGCCTGGGACTGGGGGCGGGCCTGGGTTTCTATTATATGAAGGGAGACCTCTACAAGCCCACCCGGGCGCTTTTTACCCGGAGCGCCGGACTCGAGGGCAATTTCTTCATCAGCCTGGGGATGGATTTTCTCTGGAACACCGACCCCGATCCGGACCACGCCCTGCAGGTGGTCCAGGAGATCGTCGGCCAGGGGGTTCCCGTCCTGATCCAGTCGGATATTTTTTACATCGACTATTACAAATCCTCCACCCATTTCAACGGCCATGTGGTGTCAGTCTGGGGATATGACGACGAAAAAAGGGTGGTTCTCGTCGGTGATACCCAATGGGAAGGCTTGCAGGAGATCCCATATGAATCGCTGAAAAAAGCCCGGACCTCCAACTTTTTCCCCTTCTTTCTCGAGAACAATTATTTCCCCGCCCGTTTGGACGTGAAAATGAATCCTCTCGAAGTGGCGATTCCCCTGGCTTTGAGAAAACAGGCCCAGGAGCTTCTGCCCACCGGCGATCCGGACTATCCCGGCGGCGTGGAGGGGATGAAAAACACCGTCCGCGAAATGCCGGGCTGGAAGGATTTGCAGGATATGGAATGGATCGCCCGTTTTTCCTACCAGCTGATCGAACGCCGGGGGACGGGCGGGGGCGCCTTCCGGCTGATGTACGCGGATTTTTTAAAGGAGGCGGAAGAAATTCTCCCGGAAATGAAGAAATATTCCCTGTCGGAGAGGATGCGGCAGGTGGCGCGGGACTGGACCGAGCTTTCCGTGACCCTGAAAGAAGTGAGTGAGACCAAGGAGGTTTCCCTGCTCGAGAAAGCCGCGGGGGATCTGGAAAAAGTGCGGGAAGGGGAAGAGAGTATTTTTTCAGATATTCTTAAAATATTTCCTACATAGTATGATCGTCATCCCAGCGAAAGCTGGGATCCAGAGCAAATAAATTAAATGTTTTTAAGAACTGGATTCCTGCTTCCGCAGGAATGACATTACATATTCAAACCGTGAACCCTGAACCTGAAAATGGCTGAACAAGGTTTCATAGATTCCCACGTGCACTTTTTCCCGGAAGGAATTTTCAAATCCATCTGGAAGTGGTTTGACACCTTTGCCTGGAATATCAATTACAAATTGCCGACCGATACGCTGGTTAAATTGCTCAAGGAGATGGGGGCGGAGCGATTCGTCTGCTACAACTACGCCCACAAGCCGGGTATTTCCCGGATGATTAACGAGTGGACGGCGGAATTCAAAGACAAGTACCCGGAGGTGATCCCATTCGCCGCGGTTCACCCGGAGGACGAGGATCCCGGAGGTGAACTCAAAAGGTGTTTTCAGAAAGGGTTCAAGGGGGTTAAGCTTCACTGCCACGTGATCGCGATCAGCCCGGATGACGAAAGAATGTTTCCGATTTACGATACGATTGCGGAGAACGACAAGGTTCTGGTTATCCATGCCGGATCCGGGCCCAATCTGGGGGGGTACTCGAATATCACCAGCGCTTTCTCGGGAGCGGGTTTTCTGGAGAAAATGCTAAAACGCTACCCGGGAATGAAGTGCGTGGTCCCCCATTTCTGCGCCGACGAATTTGAGAGATGTTTCGCCCTGATGGACGAGTATAAAAATCTTTACACCGACAACACGATGGTTTTCTCGGGTTTTTTCCCCGACGTGCCCGGTCCGGAATCTTTCTTGAAGTACCTGGTCAGACACCAGGACCGGATTCTCTACGGCACCGATTTTCCCAATATTCCCTACGATGTTGATACGGAGCTTAGAAAGATCCAAGGATTGTCATTGGCCGGGGAAGCCAAAGAAAAAATCCTGAGGGGCAACGCGGTCAAATTGTTCGGATTATAGATTTTCAGGAAAAATGTCATTCTGAGCCCCAATGTTTTCGAGGGGCGAAGAATCTCTCTTCTGTCGGAGAAATCCGAAAAACCAGATCCTTCGCGAACAGATTCGCTTCGCTCACCGCAAGGTTTATCCTGAGCCCTTCGAGATCCTTCACGGAGTTTACACTGAGTGAAGCGAATGTGCTCAGGATGACAAAGAGCGAAGGACTCAGGCGCCGTCCTGAATGAAATGAAGGAATGACATATCGAGAGGTTAGCAACGGTCTATATAAATGCTACTCACACCGGCATTATTTACGATTGTTTTAAAAAATCTATCAAGGTAAACAATTTTGATGTAAATTGTTTATCATAATAAACAATTATTAGAGGAGGAGGATTTGAAGTTTCGGAAGAAGGAGGAGAAAATAATCGCAAATGCCAAGGTAAAGACCTGTCCCTAAAATTTTCTTATGGAGTGGAGGCGGGAGAGTTGGTGAGGTGGATGCGAAATGTTGATATGGCCCGGGAACTTGGTTTGGAGCAGAGCGCGGTATCGCGAACGGTTTTGCGAGGGAAAGGGATTTTTTCACAGTCGGCGGATTTACCGGAGGGGTTGAATCTCTTTAAATGTCAAGAAGTAAAGGACATCCCGAAGGCCCGCGCCGGCAAATGATAAGGAGGAACCATGAAATTCGACCATCTCTTTTCGCCGATCAAGTTGGGTCCGGTAGAGGTAAAAAACCGGATCGTGATGAGCAGTCACGAAACCGGTTTCGGATTTTTTCAACGCAACCTTCCCGCAGACAGATATATCGAATATATGCGGGCCCGCGCCGAGGGCGGATGCGGGCTGATTGTCATCGGGGCCTGCCCGGTGCATCCTTCCAACTTGATCTTCGGCAACGAGCCGCTCCTCCCCCCGGATGAGCTCCTCCCCCGCCTGCGCCGGATGTCGGAGACCCTTCACGAGCACGGGACAAAAGTTTTCATCCAGCTTTTTCACCACGGCAAAGAGTGGGACAGCACGCAGAACTTAACCCCGCTGGAATCCTTCTCGGACATACCTTCTTTTTCCACCCGGGAAAGGCCGATGGTCCTCACCCAGAAGGAAATTGGGGACATCATTGAATGCTTCACGGTATTCGCCCGGACGGCTCGCGAGGCAGGACTCGATGGGGTGGAACTCCACGGGACGCACGGCTACCTGATCCAGCAGTCCTGGTCGCCTTGGGGAAACCAGCGAAAAGACAAATACGGCGAGCCGATGCGGTTCGCGTTCGAACTTATCGACCGGGTCCGCCAGGAAATCGGTCCAGAAATGGCCCTCGGGTTCCGCATCAGCGGCGACGATCTTCACCCCGGGGGCATGGACAACGAAAAAATGCAGGAGGTGGCCCGGACACTCGAAGCCACCGGGAAGGTGAACTACATCAATTGTTCGGCCGGCTCCCAGTTCGCGCATTACGGGCTGGTCATCGGCCCCGGGTATATTCCCCTGGGATTCTTCATTCCCTTTCATTCCGCGATCCGGAGAGCGGTGGAGAAAATCCCCGTCTTCGCCTCGGTCCGGATCAACGACCCGGTCCAGGCGGAGAAGATCCTCGAGGATGGCCACGCCGACCTGGTGGTGATGACCCGGGCCCAGATCGCCGACCCGGAGATTTCGAAAAAAGCCCAGGCGGGAAAGCTCGACGAGATCCGCCACTGCATCGCCTGCGTCCAGGGATGCATTGGAAGGGGATTCCGGCTCAAATCCATCACCTGTACGCAGAACCCCCGGGTGGGCCGGGAGGCGGAAACCACGTTCGCTCCGGCGCGAAAACAGAAAAAAGTCGTCGTGGTCGGCGGCGGTCCGGCCGGCATGGAAGCCGCCCGCACGGCGGCGGAGCGGGGGCACCAGGTCGTCCTCTTCGAAAAGGAGAAGGACCTGGGGGGGCAGGTGAATATCATCACCCGGATCCCGGAGCGGGGCGAGTTCAACGAGCTTATCCGATGGCGCCGGTTCCAACTCGACAAGCTCGGAGTGAAAATCGTTCTGGGGAAAGAAGCGGACGAGCGTGTCATCCTCGGGGAATCGCCCGATGCCGTCGTCCTGGCGACCGGGTCCCTTCCTACCAAACCCGAATTTCCCGGCGGAGATCTTCCCAACGTGCATCACTTGGTCCAGGTTTTGTGGGAGAACGTCCCTCTGGGCGAGCACGTCGTGATCGTGGACACCGTCTTCAAACAGCAGGCGGTTACCCTCGCCGACCACCTCGCCGGAATGGAAAAGAAAGTTACTCTGGTGACGCCCCTCCCTTACCCCGGCATGTTCTTGGGAATCACCGAGATCCCCATCATGTTTATGCGGATGCTGACCAAGGGAGTGACCTTTATGGAGTCGAGCGAGGCCCTGGAATTCACCGGGGACACTCTTATTGTGCGCAACAATTTCACCCAACTCACCCAGAACATCGAAAAGATCGACAGCCTGATCGTCATCCAGGCCAACCGGCAGAACGACGGGCTTTTCTGGAAACTTATGGATAAGATTCCCGAGATCTACCGGATCGGCGATTGCGCGTCGCCCCGGGATGTCCTCCAGGCGATCCGGGAAGGGTTTGACGTCGGGAGAAAAATCTGAATCAGAAGTAGCGAAATTCTGGCAAATTCTAGGGTCAAGTCTTTACTTTGGTGTTTGGAAGACGAGCAAGGCGCGGCGGGTGGCGATTTATTTATCCCGGCGGGTGTTGGGATTGAGATAGAAGGTAATTGGCGAGAAGTTCGGTCTGGGGTATACCGGGGGAGCCGGTGTGTTAGCAACATGAAGAGGAAAGTGGAAGAGGATTTGAAGTTTCGGAAGAAGGTGGAGAAAATTATCGCAAATAGCAAGATAAAGACCTGACCCTGGAATTTTTGGAATTTCTTGCGAAAAGTATTGTTCGAGTATATTGAATCTTTCTATAATTCCCGAAGGCTCCATACTACACTCGATTACGTTACACCTTTTGAGTATGAGTCATCGGCGATGGCAAAATGTGCTTAGTCGTGTGCCCATTTTCGGGGGCAATATCAGCTCTCGGCTCCGCGGCTGAACCACACCGGCGAAAGAGAGCCCGCCTGAGGTTCAATGTCCGCAAGGTCGGTGCCGGGATCAACGACGGAGTCAGTTCCGCTTCACATACCAGATATCTGACCCGAAGACGCCCTTGTCGTCCACCAGCACGTGCACGAAGTACATGACGCTTCCGTCGGTCATCAGAGAGGGCTCGCCCACATATCCGGTAAGCATCATCACGGGAGCGCTCCAGACCGCGCCGTCGAAGGTGGCCTTGTAGATGCTGGCCGGCCCGTCGCGGTCCGATACGAAGAACATAGTGTTTGGGTCATCCGCAGCGAACGCTGGTTGCAGTTCGCCGCCAGTCGAGTTGATCGGCGCTCCGAGGTTCGCAGGCTCACTCCAGGCATTCCCCGCCCTCGCAGACACCCAGATGTCGGCCCCGCCCAGGCCGCCGGGGCGCGTGGACGCCAGGTAGAGCTTGGTCCCGTCAGGGCTGAGGCAGTGTTCGCCGTCGAGGTATGCCGAGTTGACCACCTCCCCGAGATTCTCGGCGGGGCCGGGTTCGCCGTTGACGATTGGCGCAACGTAGATGTCCATGGGGTCATCGACAGGTGGCGACTGCCGGTAGCCGGTATTCGCAGATCGAGTGGAGTGGAAATACACGTACTCCCCGGTCGGAGTGAAGCTCACCTCACCGTCACTTGCACCGCCCGATACACCCCTGCGAAGGTCAAAGAATCGTGGATTGGCAAAGGATCCTAAGTCGGCGGCGACCCGCTGCGCGTAGTAGGTGCCCGTGGTGCCGTTGAGCCGTTCATCGAAGGAGGCGTTCACCGTCGGAGACCAATAGAAGTAGAGCGTCGTACCGTCGCGGCTGATTTCGATAGCGTCCTCGGGGCAAGGCGTGTTCAGGGTGGGTAACTTGACCGGTGCACCCCAGGCTGTTGCCACGACCTGCGGCATCGCGTAGGGCACCCTACTCGGATCCACTGCATAGTGGCAATCGGGCCGGGGACTGTTGTGTCCGAACCCCTGGCCGGCGTCAGGCGTCCGCTGGTCGTTACCCGATCCACCGCATCCTGTCGTGGCGAGAGAAAGCCACGTGGCCCACCACATCGCTTGCCGCACCATCCGTCCCACTTCACTCATTGGGCCAACTTTGCCACGCCCTGCCCCCGGCGTCAACAACCGACCCCGCCAGAATTGATTTGGGGGACCTAATTGAAATATGGACTTATGTGTAGGGGGCCAAAATAGGTTTGAATGAATGAAGGACCATACGGCTACGGAAATTTCGCAATCTGATCAACCAGCCCAACAGTAGTTTCCTAAGAATCCCGCAGCAGAAAAGAGGCAACAAGCTTCGAATTCAGACAGAAAAGTCTGGTTCAAGATAAGCTTCCACCTATCGTGCTGGAAACAAGCCAATAAATTCCTCACACCCTCCCCTCAGTCCCCTCTTCTCCGAGCCGGAGGCTCTACAGAGCCGGAGGCCATCAAGGGAGGGGAGAAAGTGGGGTGGCTCCCATCGAGGGAGGGGAGAAAAGGGGATCGGCTTTCATAACGGCCTGTTCTGGGAACAGGCCCTACATATTGAGGGAGGGGAAAAAATGGGGCTGGTTCCCGGAAAGCCTCTGGCCCGCCGCCGGAATCTTGATACTTCGACGGCGCCCAAACCCCGTCCTTGAGGGCAGGGTTTATCCTGAGGGGATTCACCCTGAAGGAAAAAAGGCGCCGCTCAGTATCAACCCTGAGCATACCCCGGTCTTTAGACCAGGGAAGTCGAAGGGTTGATACTGGCTGCGGGGCCCATCGTAAGCATTTATTTTTCCTGGAAAATATTGATATTTATTTATTGATTATGTAAATTGAATATTAAAAATTCAATCAGTATGTAAGAAGCTTTTTACAATTTTTCATCTTAACTCTCTACTCAAAACTCTTAACTTACGGATGACGGCATTTTTTCAGATTTCCAAACAACAGATTCCCCGGGTGCTTCTGGGGACTTCTCCTTTCCTCGGGGCGGGGCAGTTCGGCTCCCGGGCGCCCGAATATTTCGAGCATTTTTACGAGCATCCCGAGAATATGGTCGATCTGATTCTTAAGGCCTGGAAAATCGGGGTAAGGGGAATTCAGGCGGTGGCTTTCCCCCGGGTCATCGAGGCGATTGAAAACGCCAGGAAACAGGAGGGAATCGAGCCGGTGGTGGTGGGGACCCTGGTCCCCAACGAGGTGGAAAGCGGGATCGAGCTTTTGCTTCGCGTAAACGCCCGGGTCGCTCTTTTGCACGGGATGGAAACGGATCATCTCGATTTCGAGATGATCTCCGGACACCTTTCGCTGATTCGGAAGGCCGGGATTATACCCGGGCTGGCGGTTCACCGCGCTGTTCCCACCCTCCGGGCGCTGGTGGAAAGCAAATTGGATTTCCAGATGCTCATGGTTCCCCTGAACCCGCGGGGGATAATGATTGGGAATCTCCCCGAGCTTCTGGAGGAGATCAAAAAATTCAAATGCCCGATCGTGGCCAAGAAGATTCTGGGGGCGGGAAAAATCCCGCCCACCGAATCGCTTCCCTGGGTAGCCAGCCAAAAGGTGGCGGGCGTGGCCTTGGGGGTGGCCAGCGAATCCGAGGCCGAGGAAACCTTATCCCTCGCGCTAAAGCTGCTCACCTGAGAAAAGAAATTAATCAGGTGAAATTATCTCATCATTGGATTTTGAATAAGAGGTATTCGTTTCGGTTTGTCATTCCCGTCCCGCTCCCCGCTTAAGACCTGCGGGGACAGGCTTGGCGGGAGGAATCCAGAAGTTATTCTAATCCCTGACCCCTGGATTTCTGCTCCCCGATTAAAGGCTTCGAGGATATGTTTCGTAGAAGTGACATTAAAAAAATCTTGATGATCGTATTTCTAAATTCCGAAATCTGCAATCGGCAATAGTAAAGGGAAGATCCCATCTTCCATTAAAACTGGGCGATGGGTATTATTCCCTTAAACATTAATCTCACCCAATAGAGATAAGGAGGAATAAGATGAAACGAATCCCACCCCCGCCGGAGATAATCAGCGGGAAATGCACTGGTTGCGGCCTCTGCGTGAAGTATTGTCCCGCTCTGGTATTGGGGATGCAAAACAAGATCGCCGCCGTCGAGCGAAGGGAGTTTTGCGTCGCCTGCGGGCATTGCGGAGCGGTCTGCCCCACCGAGGCCATTTTCCATCCGGAAGCCAAGGTGGAGAGCCATCTAACCACGGGCCCCGGTCCGGCCGTTAACCCCGAGGCTGTTTTAAAGCTCCTCCGGGAGCGCCGTTCGGTGCGCTTTTACCGGCCGGAGCCGGTTCCCCGGGAGGTCCTGGAAAAAATCATCGAGGCCGGGAGGTACGCCCCGACCGGAAGCAACAGCCAGAACGTTCATTACCTGGTTTTCACCGATCCCCGGGAAATCGTCAAACTCAGAGAGATTACGGTCAGCGGCATGGAGAAAGCCTTCGGGATGATGAGCAACCCGATCGTCGCCTTCTACGCCGGCTTCATCCTCGGGCGCAAGACCGTCAAGTTCTTGCAGGATTACATCCCGGCGGCCAAGTCCGTGATCGAGTCGACCAAGAGCGGGGTGGACCGGGCCTTCTGGAACGCGCGGGCGGTAATCCTGGTCCATGCTCCCGCCTGGGATTCCAGCTCGGCTTTCAACTGCGTCGCCGCCATTAATTATTGCGCCCTGATGGCCCACAGCCTGGGGGTGGGTGTCTGCTTTAACGGATTCATCGAAAATTCCGCCAAGTACGATCCCAAGCTGAAGAAATTTCTGGGACTCCCTAAAGATCATCGCTGCTTTGGGGTCATGACCCTGGGATACCAGGAGGTGAAATTCCGGCGCCTGGTGGAGCGCCGCCGGCCCAGCATCGAGTGGAGGTGAAATAAATCAAAAATCAGAATTTATGACCACAAATTATGAGCAAATGGATAAAGAAGGGAAAAAACCGATTTTTCAACTCACATCCCCATAACGGCTGATTCGACTGAGAACATCATCCTTAAAATGGGAATTATTTAGGGAGATGCTCACGGCGTTCGCGGGGCAGTAAGTCGCGCAGCGGCCGCAGCCTCGGCAGATCTCGCTGTGAACGGCCCGGCCGTCCTCAATCGTAATGGCCTCGTAGAGGCAATATTCCACACAGGTCCCGCAGCCGGTGCACGTGTCGGTCACTTCGATCTTCAGTCCTTCGAGCCGGGGGGAGATGCGGTTGAAGTGCTCGGCAGGGAGGTTCTTGAAGGCGCCGCCCAGGCAGCAGCAGTGGCAGCAGAAGCACACGCTGACGAATTTTCCGTCGCTCGGGAGCTGGTAAAGAAAGGTGTCAACATTCGCTTTGCCGACGGCGGGGACCAGGCCGTTGTCGATCGCCCGGTGCAGGTGCGCGATCGCCTCTTCCCGGGAGACCGGTCGGCCGAGCCCGCGGAGGATTTTCCGGACGCTTTCTCCCATGAACAAACACCCGATCTCGGCGGAATGGTTTTTACAGTCGTAGGCCTGGCGGCAGCCGCAGACATTCATGATCATGCGGTAGGATGATTTATTAATCAGCTCGGACACGATCGGGACGGGAACCAGAACGCCGTTTTGTTTCAGTTCTTTATTAATCGGCAGGACGGTGGACATGTTCTTTTCCGGGTGGACCCAGGAATGCCGGTCGCGGATTCCCGGGAGGGAGATCACCCGGAAGATGGACCTGATCACCGCCAGCATGGTCCGCAGAACGGTTCGATTCTTGGAGAACTTGGCTATCTTCTCGTCCAACTTGGTCAAAGGGACAGCATCCATTTTCTTTCTCCTCTCCTGAAAATATGGATCCGCCGGGCAGGGGCATCACGGAAACATCCGGGGCCCCGCCAACAACTCCGGCACTAAATTTTAATCACTGACTCCAGGTTTTTAATGGCGCTTTCCAGGTAGCCGGGGTTATCGAGCTTCAGGTGAATCGCCTTGTTGGGGCAGTACTTGGCGCAGCGGCCGCAGCCCTGGCAGTCGTCGGGGATCAGCGGCTTTTTATCCACCATCCTGATAAGTCCGAGGGGGCAGGTTTCGACGCAGGTACCGCACCCCGTGCACTTTTCCTGATCCACCAAGATCTCGAGGCCCGGAAGCCGATTGTACTGGATTCTCAGCTTCTCCGGGGGCAGGTAACGGTTGATCGTGTTCCCGAGGCAGCAGCACTCGCAGCAGAAGCAGACGCTGAACATCCGGCCCATATCCGGCACCCCGAAGATATAGTTATCCACCCGGGGCTTGCCGGCGAAAACCGGCAAGCCGACCTTGATTCCTTTCTGGAGGTGCTCCCGGGCCTCCTCCTTTGAAGCCGGGCGGGCCCAGGTGGTGGGAATCCTCCGGGAATCCTCGCCCATGATCAAGCAGCCCAAGTCACTGGGATAATGCTGGCATTCGCCGGCCTTCCGGCAGGCACAGAAATCGATGATCACACGGTAGGAGGACCTCTCGATGAAAGTCTCCACCAGCTGGTAGGGCACGGTCACGCTCTCCCCGAGTTCGAGCGTCTCCTGCACCGGAATAATAAACAGACGGTTTTTTTCATTACTCACCCAGGGATGGATCCGATTGATCAGCGGCAGGTTCGCTGCCTTGAACATCCGGGCCAGCATCTTGAAGCCGAACCTCATCCCCGGCGGGTAAAAAACATATTTGAGGAGACGGGGATTCCGGGGCTTAAAATTGATGAAATCAAATATCCCGGGAAACCATTTTCTTTTTAATTTCTCTTTCATTTTTAAACCTTTCCCCGATTCAAGGCAAAATACTACGAACGGAATTTTCAATGAATGGGATATCCATTATTTATCTCTCCGGCAAAGGTTCCCCCCCGGTTCCGGAGGCGGTATCCTCGGGGGGAAATGCCGTGGCGTTTTTTAAACAGGCTGTAGAAATGGCTCAGGGAATCGAAACCCATGCCCAGGCAGATTTCGACGATCGGGCGTTCGGTTCCGGCCAGCTCCCGGGCGGCAAAGTCCATCCGGAAGCGGTTGACCACCTCCGAGGGGGTGGCCTTAAACCACTTCTGGCAGGCCCGGGATACATGGGTGGCGGATTTGCCGCAAAGTTTTTGAAAGTTTTTTACCCCGCCGGTTAACAATTCCGGATTCTGGATCGTGCCGTAAGCCCGCTTCAGCCAGTCGGGACATAAAGGCGGGATTTCCCGGGAAGGCTGGTTTTCGATGAGGAAAAGCAGATTCAAAAGCAGCAGGTCGAGGTAAAACTGGGTGCGCGGGGAGTAGAGCATCAGGTCCACGAGTTCATCGGCATGACGGCGGAGGTTGCCGTCGAGTTCCACCATCCTGGGCAGCTTGGAATCGCCCCCGAAAAATGATGGATTGTCGGGGAAATACCGTTCGCGGATATCCCCGAGGATTTCCTCTCGAAACGCGAGGCTGACCAGGATAAAAGGGCTTTCGCCGGTATTCCGGAATTCGTGTTTATCTTTCTTCCGGATCATAACTAGGTGGTTGGGCCTCATTAAAACCGATTCCCCATTGACCACGTGCAAAGCCTCCCCGCTGTCCATCCAGTTAACTTCGGCAAAGTCGTGCGAATGGCCGTAGATCTGGCTGCCCGGGGGAATAAAAAGCCGGGTGAGGCGAAACTTATCTTCGGGGGAAGAGAGAATGTTTTTAAATTTTACCGGAATCATATATTGAAATTTTTTCTGTTTTCCAAGTTATCAGAAATGTAAAATAAGCGCAATATGTAAAATAATCGCAAAATAATGTATTTTTCAAGGAAGATTCTCTTTTCTTGATAAACATAAAATTCTATGCAAACTTAAATATGGTTATACTGGAAGAAAATCGTTAAAAGCAGCCACACTATCTAAGGAGGGTAAAATGAAGAGAGCAAAGAAGATTTCTTGGGTGCTGGCTTTTTTATTCCTGGTTTTCGCCGGGTATTCCTGCTCGCAGGGACCGGTCAAGGCCAAGCTCAGCCCGGACGGTTATGACGCGGTGGTGGTCGGCGCGGGGGGAGGGGGAATGGCGGCGGCCGCCAAGCTCGCCCTGGGAGGCCTGAAGGTCCTGGTCATCGAACAGCACGACAAAGTCGGCGGCTACATGAGTGCCTTTGAGCGGGGGGATTACCGGTTTGAGGTCTCGCTCCACGCCATGGATGGGATGGGGATCGAGGCGTTTGACGATCTCGGGATCGATAAAAAGGTCAAACTCCACAAGACCGATCCCGCCTACAGGTCGGTTTTCCCGGATACCTACTTCGACATCCCCGCCGATGCCGAGAAATACCGGCAGCTCCTCAAGGAAAAATTCCCCGGCGAGTCCAAGGGGATAGACAAGCTCTGGAAGGAGCTTCAGTCCATAGACTACATCATGATGAATCTCATGAACCTCCAGGATAAAAAGAATGTGGCGGGCTCGCTTCTCAAAATTCTAACCAGTCCCTGCAAGCTCTGGATCCTCGGTAAGTTTTGGACAGGGAACAGCACCGACACGCTCGGTAAATATATCAAGGACCCGAAGCTCTTCACGCTCTTTACCCAGCTGATGGCCTACACCGGCATTGATCCGGACAATGTTTCCGGCATGCTCTTCGCGATGATGTGGATCAGTTATCACTTTCACGGGTTCTACTATTTCGAGGGCGGGTCGCAGGCAGTGACGAAAGCCCTGGCCGAGGTCGTCCAAGAGCACGGGGGCAAGGTCCTGCTCAACACCCTGGTTACCAAGATCGTGATGAAAGACGGATTGGCCACGGCGGTCCAGACCAAGGACGGGAAGGAATTCCCCTGCCGGTATGTGGTCTCGAATGCCAACGCGCCCGATACCTTTTTCAAGCTGATCGGCCGTGAGTACCTGCCCAAGGACTATTTGCAGAAGCTCGAAACCATGAAAATCGGGGCCTCCGCTTACGCCGTCTACCTGGGGGTGAACAAGGATTTAACCGGTGAATTCCCCCCCGGAATCCATTCTTATTTCGTCAACCCCGGTTGGGACCAGGCGGAGACCTTCCGATACTTCCGCGAAGGCATCCCGGAGAAAGCCATGTTCGGTGTGATTAATTACACCATGGCGGATCCGACCGACGCCCCGAAGGGCAAGAACGTGATCGCCCTGGTTTCGATGATGCCTTATGACTATAAGGGTGACTGGCTCTTGAGCCAGGGTTACGATAAATACAAAGCCCTCAAGGAAGAGGTGGCGCAGAAGTTTATCGAGCGGGGCGTGAAAATCGTTCCCAGCCTCAAATCCTCGATTGAAATCATGGAAGTGGGAACCCCCAAAACCATGGAAAAGTACACCTTGAATCCGAAAGGCACGATCTTCGGCTGGGAATACAGTATCAACCAGAGCATGTTCAAGCGGCTGCCGCAGAAGACCCCGATCAACAATCTCTATCTCGCCGGGGCCTGGACCTTCCCGGGAGGCGGTCAGTCCGCGGTCCTCCTCTCCGGCCTGGAAACCGCGAAGATGATCCTGGCGAGGGAAAAAAAGTAGCCGCAGAGGAAGCCGATATACAAAATTCGCCTGGGAATGTTTTAAACTATCGGAACGATCCTCAAGCGGTCAACGAAGGTTAACATGCCCAGAAAGAAAGCTTTTGTCGAGCAATCCACCTGGCCTCCCATGATGCGGATGGGGATGCGGTTCATGCGGGCGATTTTCCGGGTGGGTTCTCTTCCTGTCCTGCGTGACCACCATCCCTGGACCCGAACCGATAAGACCAATATCAGCTGGCTTCCGGTCAATCAGGATATCGAGAGGACTGCCAATACCCCTCTGCCCCCGGAGCTGGTGGCGGATTACATCCGCAAATCCAAGTACCGGGCGATTGTGGATTTCTGCGGTTGCCGCAAGGCCTGGGAATGCCAACATTACCCCGAGGAGATCGGCTGTTTGCTCATGGGGGAATCCGCCCGGGAGGTGCCCCAGAGCTTAAGCCACATGGCCTCGGAAAAAGAAGCCCTCCAGCATCTGGAAAAAGCGATGAAGGCCGACCTGGTTCCCGTGCTTGGCAAGGCCCGGGTGGACAATTTCATCTACGGCATCAAGGACCGGGGCAAGCTTCTGACGGTTTGTTTTTGCTGCGAATGCTGTTGCATCACCCGTAACATGAGATGGCTACCCACCGAACACCTGGACAAGATATTTATCCCCCTGGAAGGATTATCGGTCGAGGTGACCGATGAATGTGTCGGCTGCGGCACCTGCGCGGAGAGATGCTATATCGGGGCGATTACCATCAAGGACGGCCGCTCGGTGATCAGCGAAAGATGCCGGGCCTGCGGCCGCTGCGCCCGCCTGTGCCCCCAAAAGGCGATCAAACTGAAACTCGACAATCCCCGGCTGAAGGAGAATTTCCAGAAGCGGATTGAACCGTTTGTCGAGATCAGCTGATGGTCAGCACTCAGCGGACCAGCCGGGCACCGGCGCGAAAACCCCGGCCAACCCAAATTCCTCAGTTTGAGGAATTTGCCCGAAGGGCCGCCCTTCGTAGCAGTGGGGTTAACCCCGCCCACAATTTTGTTGGCGGTCTTTCAGACGAAAATTGTGGTTCAACTGTAATTTTCGGGCTGATCAGTTAAAGGAGAGAATCCATGTCCTCCAATAAATACGACGTCATCGTTATTGGCGGCGGAATCGCCGGGCTCATCGCCGGCCTCCACCTGCAGAAGCTGGGAAAGCGCTCCCTGATCCTCGAGCACGGCCACCAGGTGGGGGGGAACATGTCCGGCATCTGGCGCCAGGGGTTCTACTTCGACTGCGGCGACCAGTCAACCGAGAACGTGGGGATCATCTTCCCCATCCTCAAGGAGCTCGGGCTCTACGACCCGGGCGAGTGGATCCGGGCCCGCTTCCGCTGGGCCACGCCCGACCTCGACTGCCCCTTCCTGGAATACGGGCAGATGCGGGATGACTTTAAAAAAGCCTTTCCCGGCTCAACCCGCGGGGTCGACCAGTGGTTCGATTACATCGTGCCGATCTGCAACAGCATGAGAAAGATGTTCGGGGGCGGCCCCCAGCCCTTTGTGGTGGACGGCTGGGAGAAGGTGCGCGCCAACCTGCGGATGATGTCCCGGGCCGGTTTCATGGTCCGGAAAGGCCGGGAGATGATGAAGACCACCGGCGAAGAAAAGGCCCTGGAGATGTTCGCCGACGAGCCGCGCCTGCTCTACCTCTGCGGGGAAAGCAGTCTCAAAAACGTGCCGCTGATGATGCATTACATCTTCTGGTACACCTTCACCGAAGATTACTGGTATCCTCGGGCCGGCCTCCAGGGATTGATGAACAAGCTGGCCGACGCCTACCGGGAGCGGGGCGGGGAGATCCGCTTCAAGTCCACCGTGGACAAGGTGATTACCTCGGGAAAGGTTGCGACCGAAGTCGAGACCTCCGGGAAGGAGCGTTTCCAGGCCGACTATTTCATCAACGCCGGCAACCTCAAGCGGCTGATCAACACCATGCTGGACCGGCCGGAAGAATGGGATCACCGGGAGCGGCAGATCTTTACCGCCGGCCAGCTTACCCCCGCGGTCAGCTCGGCTTTCCTCGGGCTGGATATGGACGCCGGGGAATTGCGCAAATATATGAAGACCAACCACACCATTTACTGGCGCACCTATGAAACCGCGGCCCGGGACATCTACGACCCGGAGGCCCACAACAAGGGCTGGTCCTTTATCAGCGCGCCCTCCCTCGACCTTCCCCATCTGGCCCCCCCGGGTAAAAGCTCCCTGGTCGTCCAGGTTTTCACCTCCTACCACTGGCGGAACGGCTGGGGGACCGGCTCCGCAGATCCCATGGCCCGGAGCCCGGAATACCGGGAGCTCAAGCAGAAGGTCCTGGAAGATATCATCCGGAAGACCGAGTACATCATCCCGGGGCTGGCGAAGAGGGTGGTGTATAAGGAGCTGGCCACGCCCCGGTCGATGTCGCGCTGGACCCTGAACGAGGAAGGGGCGATCATGGGCTGGACCTACGATTCCTTCCAGAGCCCATTGAAGGACAAATACGTCAATTTCCGCACCCCGATTAAAAACCTGTTCAACGCGGGGCATTACTCCGTCTGGCCGGGAGGGGTGGTCTTTTCGGCCATGTCCGGGCGGGTGGTCGCTAAGGGCATCTGCCAGGGATTCCTGCGGCAGCTGATTTACTAAAAAATTCGAATTGATTGAGTCGCGGCTTGCGGGTTTTCTGGTCCGAGGGCGGGGTAATTCATTCTCCGCTCTTTGCTCTATGCTCCGTGCTCCATGCGCTTTGCTCTCAGCGCTGGGCTCAGTATTAATAAAGGGGGCTGGTCTATAAGCCGGATTCTGTATCCCGCCTAAGGCGGAACGGCGGCCATTTCTCTGGGACCCCGGTTACCCGGGGCCTCAAGCAACCTACCCGGGAGCATCGGGCGGGCCACCCTCAAACGCTCCCTTATTTGGCCTTGCTCCGGGTGGGGTTTACCCTGCCCCCGAAGTTACCTTCGGGGCGGTGAGCTCTTACCTCGCCTTTTCACCCTTACCCCTCGATTGCTCTCAGGGCGGTATGTTTTCTGTGGCACTTTCCTTCAGGTTTACCCCATTTGGGGTTACCCTGACCCGTCGTTAGCGGGCACCCAGCCCTATGGAGTCCGGACTTTCCTCCCCGAGCCCGGTTGCCCGGACGTCGGAGCGGCCGCCCGACCAGCCCTAACTATTAATTATAACAGGGTCCAAGGGTTCTAGGGTCCAAGGGGCCGAGGAGTCGAAGGGTAATAACAGTTTCGAGTTGTGAGTTTTGGGTTTCGAGTTAAAAAGGATTGACGATTGACGAATGACGATTGACGAATGAAAAAAATAAGGTCATTCCTGCCAAAGCAGGAATCCAGAGCTGAATTTAAATTTTTCCCTTGGACCCTCGAACCCTTGAACCCTATTGAAAAAAACAAATGGTAAATTTTCAATGGGGTTCAAAGTTGGCAAAATGGCGGAATTCGATTAAATTATGAGCATGCGAAATATGGGAATCGGGAAGGAAAATGGCTCCGCCCTTATCGGCATCATAATCTTTGTCGCGGTGGCGGCCGCGATTATTTTCGTGGTGGTTCAGATGGTAGGATCTTCCACGCAGGCCGGGAAGTTTGAAACCGCGGTGGGGAATATTACCCTCGAAGGAATGAACAAGAGCGATGCCCAGTTGGAAAAGGAGATTGCGGACCAGGCCGCGGCCAATGGCGTGAACTTAAGCGATGACATTATCAAAATCGCGTGGGGACCGAATCGGGAATACCTCGAGGTCTCCATCGATTATTCCATCCCGGTAAACCTGGGGATATACCAGTTTGACCGGGTGTACAACTATTACACCAAGCGCGAGCTTTCTTTCCCCAAGAAAATACTCAATCAAGTCGAGAGAAGCGTCCGGGGCAGTTACGACACGATGGTGGATCGGGCCCGGAAGGCGACGCAGGAACCGGGGAGCGGAAGCCCGGAATAGCAATTGATAGAGTCAACCTGGATTCAAATCTAGTCTCAGATTTTCAAATAATTCCCCGTTAATAATGACCAATGACCAATTTTTACCATTTAATTTCATTGATTCCAATCATTCACTCGACCCCTTGGCCCCTCGACCCCTTGAACCCTTATAAGTCATGAACAAATACACCGTTCCTCTCTCCCAAATTTCGGTTAAAGATATCTCCCTCGTGGGAGGGAAAGGAGGCAATCTGGGCGAACTCGCCCGGGCCGGGTTCCCCGTCCCCGACGGTTTCTGCGTCCGGATGATCGCCTTTGAGGATTTTCTCGAAAAAAACCTCCTCTCGGAGAAAATCAACGAGATTCTTGGCCGCATTGATTTTACCGATCTCTCCGACCTGGAGGCCAAAACCCAGGGTATCCGGGAGATTGTTTCGGCGGCCCCGGTCCCCCCGGAAATCCGGGAAGAGATCCAGTCCGCCTATCGCCGCCTCGGCCGGGAAGACCAGATTCCCCTGGTTGCGGTTCGCTCTTCGGTCGGGACCAATGATCTTTCCCGGAGCTCTTTCCCTGGCCAGATGGACACCTATTACGGGGTCAAGGGTGAGGATGAACTCATTCAGCAGGTGGTAAAGTGCTGGGCCTCCTTGTTTACCTCCCGCGCCACCCTGGCCCGCCACAAGCTTTCCCTGGACCATTCCGCGGTGTTTATCGCCCCGGTAGTTCAGATGATGGTGCCGGCCGAGGCGGCCGGGGTGGTTTTTACCGCGCATCCCTTGAGCGGAAGAACCGAGGAAATGCTCATTAACGCAAGTTTTGGCCTGGGTGAATCGGTGGTTTCCGGGAAGGTCCAGCCGGACCAGATCGCGGTTCGGAAAGCCGACCTCGCGATTCAATCAGAGGAGATCGGGGAAAAGCGGGTCAAGATCATCCTGGACCTGGAACGGGGTAAGGGCAGCAAGGAAATCCCGGTGGAGGAAAAGCTCCGGCGGGAACCCTGCCTATCTCGGGACCAAATCCGGAAACTGGCCCGGATCTGCCTGGAGATAGAATCACATTATGGCCAGCCCCAGGATATCGAATGGGCCCGGGTGGGGGAGGAAATCTTCATCCTGCAATCCCGCCGGATCGCGGCGGTAAAAAAGGAAAAGCCGGAAGAAGAAAAACTTCCCGCCGAATGGGTTTCGGAATTTGATACCCCGATTGATCCCCGTTTCCCCGAGTTTACCTCGGCCAACATCAGCGAGGTGGTACCGGGGGTGCTTACTCCTTTCACGCTTTCCGGAATGATCGGCCTGGAAAATGGTTTCCGCCTGCCTAACCTGGAGCTCGGGCTCTTCAAACTCCCGCCCAATCCGCCCCCCTACATTTTCCTGGGTTTCTTCTACGGGCGGGCGCACCTGAATATCACTACCTTCCGGGGGATGACCGCCCAGATCCCGGGGGCCACCGCCGCCGAGTTTGACCGGCCCATACCGGGGATGGGGAAGGAAGCGCCCCGGGAGCCGTGGCGAAAAGAGCTTCGCAAGTACCTCCGGTTTCCGGGTTTCCTCTTTCGGGCGATCCGATTCGAAAGGGAGGTGCCCGGGCGGGCCCGGTCCTGGCACGCCGAGGTCTTCCGCCGGATCGCGGAGGAAAAAAGGCAAAACCTTCGCAGTATTCCCCTGCCCGAGATCGCCGACCGGATGGCGGCGGTGCAGGAAGAGGGGGCCGCGGTTCTCGGCGTGCATATCGCCGCCAGCCAGCTTGCCGTCGGCTACTTCGAGGCGTTGAGGAAGCTCACCGCCCGCTGGCTCGGGGATGAATACGGCGGCCTGGCGGCGCGGCTCGTGACCGGCCTCAACAACCTGGAGAGCGCGCGCCCGAGCTTCGAAATCTATAACCTTTCCCGGGCAGTGATGGATTCTCCCGAGCTGAAAACATTGTTCACTTCCTTCCGCGCGAGGGAGATCGGGGAAAAACTGAAGGGTGAAAGCAACGAGTCGGCCGCCAGGTTCCGGGAGAAGCTTAAACAATTCCTGGACCGGTACGGCTTCCGGAGCGTTTCCGAGGCCGAGGTGATATTCCCATCCTGGGAGGAGGATCCGAGCTACGTTTTCGAGATGATCCAGAATTTCCTGGGGATCGAGCCGGGCCAGGATCCCTCCAGGATCGAGGAGAGGCAGAAGCTGGAACGGGAGAAGGCGACGCGGGAAGTCGAAACCCGCCTGAAATCCTGGCAGAAGCCGATTTTCCGCAAGGTGCTCCGGGGCTGCCATACCTTCATCCCGCTCCGGGAGGAAATGAAGGGCCTGGCGATGATGGGGGCCAACACGGTCAAGAAGGTCTGCCGGATTTTCTCCCGCCATCTCCGGGAAAAGGGAATAATCGGGAACGCGGAGGATCTTTATTTCCTGAAGATCGAGGAAATCCTGCCCCTGGTGAAGGGGGAGGCCCCTCCTCCCGACCTCGCCCTCAGGATCCGGCGCCGCCGGGAAGAATACCGGATAAACCAGGAGATCGAGCTCCCGGAATCATTCCGCGGCCGGCCGGTCCCCCGGCCCCGGACCACCCCGGAGGTGGACCGTTCCGCCCGGGTATTAAAGGGCATCCCGGTCAGCCCGGGGAGAGTGACCGGGAAAGCCCGGGTGATTCTTTCCCCCCGGACGGAGGCGAAGATTTTGCCGGGAGAGATCCTGGTGGCCCCGGTAACCGACGCGGGTTGGACCCCGCTTTTCCTGGTGGCCCGGGGACTGGTGGTGGATGTCGGGGGCCTGTTGTCCCATGGCTCGATCGTGGCCCGGGAATACGGGATTCCCGGGGTCATCAACGTTAAGGGAGCCACCCGGATCATCCGGGACGGCGAGCTGATCACCGTCGATGGCGACCGGGGGGAGGTAATACTGAGCAACTGATCAGGGGCAAGGAGCAAAGAGCAAGAAGCAAAGCGCATAGCGCATAGGGAAAAAGAGCAAAGAGTAATTTAGATATGATTATAAATAACAAAACAATTATGCGTGTATGTCAAAAATCCTTGTCATTCCGGGCTTGACCCGGAATCCAGATTGTTTTTCTGGATTCCTCCCGCCGATGACGGGACGGGAATGACGATTAATGCGCAATTACTTAAGACGCTGTGTATAAGAAAAGAAAAGCCTTTTTACTTTTTCCTTTTTACTTTTCACTCATCTTTATCAATTGTATTTTGGCCGGCTGCTTCTGGCGGATCCGGGAGGACAGCCCCTTTAACCGCATTTTTCTTCCCAGCCCGGCCGAGGAAGGACGCCTGGGTGAGATGTTTTTATTCGAGCTTAAAAGAACGGTGAAATTTATCGATGATCCTTTTGTCACCGGCTATCTTGACGCCATCGGCCAGCGAATCTCCGTCCAGGCCCAGGAACAGCCGTTTCCCTTTCATTTTTACATCCTGGCCGATCCCCGGATCAATGCCTTTGCGGGGCCGGCCGGGCAGATTTTTATTACCGCCGGATTGGCCGGCGAGGCTAATAATGAATCCGAGCTCGCTGGGGTTCTGAGTCATGAAATCGCCCACGTGGCCCGACGCCATATCGCCCGGATGATCCAGCAGCAGCAGGGGATGGCCCTGCCCACCATTGCCGGGATCATGGCCGGGATGATGGTTCCGAATCCGCAAGCGGGCCAGGCCATTATCGCCGGGACCATCGCCGGGGTGGAAAGCGTGGCGCTCGGATACACCCGGTTGGATGAAGAGGAGGCTGACCAGTACGGGATCGGCTATTTGAGCCGGGCCGGCTACGACCCGCACGGGATCATCCGCTTTCTGGGACGGCTGGTGAAGGAAGAAGGGATCGAGAGCGGAACCCTGGCTCCCTATCTCGAGACCCACCCGCCCCTGATCCAGAGGATCGGTTACCTGGAAAGCCTGTCTCCACCCGCTTCCCCGGCGGCAATAAATCTGGTTGGTTCCGACCGGCTGAAGCTGATCCAGGCCAAATTGATCGCGGAATATAAAGAGATTAACGTGGCCCGCGGTTATTTTGATGAAAAGTTGAAGAGTGATCCTAAAAATCCGGATCTGCATTTCGGATTGGGGCTTCTTTACCAGCGGCAGAAGATGTGGGGCGAGGCGCTGGCTGAACTCGGTAAGGCCCTGGATTTGTCCGGACCGAACGCGCAGATTCTCTGGGAGCTTGGAAACGTCTACCTCCCAAAGGGTGATTTCGATTCCGCCGCGGCAAGCTTCAGCCAGGCCACCGAGCTAGATTCCAAGAACAAAAGTTTATTTTTAGCCTTGGGGCAGGCTTACCATGAAGCCAAGAAACCTGAACCGGCGATCAAAGCCCTGGAAAGCGCGATCGCGCTGGATCACGACCTGGTGGATGCCTGCTATGAGCTGGGCATTGTTTACGGCGAGATGGAAAAATATGGGCAGGCTCATTATTACCTGGGCCGGAGTTATTTTCTGATCGGGGACTTGGAAAACGCCAGGTTTCATTTTCATAAGGCTCTGGAATTTTACGATCCGGAATCGCCCGATGCTAAAAAGATCAAGGAAGAGATGGAGAAGATCAAAGGGGGAAAATGGGGGAGATGAAAAACTAAAAAATGACGATTTACGCCTCCGGCCCTGTAGGGCCTACGGCCCGGAGGGATTGACGATTGTCGATTGTTGGGAAAGTAAAAAGTAGCAAATAACCGGAAACCGGTTAAAGGAGGAATGAATGGCGATCGGGATGATGGGCAGGTTAAAAGTAAATGCCCTGATGGGCTTGATGAAACTCGAGCGCGCTGTCCGGGGCCGGGTTTTGGACGAAAAGGATGAGTTCAACCATTCCTTCGGTTCGGACCGGCTCTGGAACGAGAGCTATTACTTTAATTTCTTCGAACACCGGAATGGCCTAGGCGGTTTCACCCGGATCGGGATCCTGCCCAACCAGAAGACCGTGGTCGGTATCCTGGCCCTTTATTCACCGGACGGGGCGGCCCTGCTTTTCAAGAATGATCCCCCGATTTCGGAGAACCCCGACAACCTGGAAACCGGGCCGCTCGTTTATAAAAGGGTGGTGCCGGGGAAGGACTGGAAGATCAGTTTCCAGGGGGGAATGGTCAGGATCCCGGAGCCGCGGAAGCTGCTCCAGCGCGAAACGATTGCCCCCGATTCGGTCGAGATGCCGGAAGTCGCACTGGAACTTGAGTTCAAAGGGGTATCCCCGATTTTCGACTATCACCATCTCGATCCCCGGGCGTTTTCTGAGCATATCGTAGAGCACAAGATCCCGCTGCTGGCACTTAGGAACGCGGCCAAGGTGGCGTCTTTCCATTACGAGCAGTCCGGCACGGTCCGGGGCCGGATCCGGATCGGATCGCAGGATTATGATTTCCAAGGCAGCGGCCACCGGGATCACAGCTGGGGGGTGCGGGACTGGAAAGCCCCCAGCTTCTGGCGCTGGATGACGGCCCAGTTCGGAACCGAGCTCAGCCTGAATCTCTCCCGGGCGGTGATCGGCCGGATGGAGGTTTTCGCGGGGTTCATGTTTCACGACGGGAAAAACCATCCCATCCGCCGTTTCGAGCTTGAGACCGAATTCGAACCCGGCGACCTGATTCAGAAGCATTTGCGGATTCATGCCGAGGACGTGAGTGGAAAGACGGTGATTTTTGAGGGAGAGGCGGTAAACCCGATCCCGCTGGTACTGGAGGAGGAAGGCCACCGGACACTGGTGGTGGAGGCCCTGACCCGTTACCGGTGGAAGAATCACGAGTGCTACGGAATCTCGGAGTTTTTAAAACAGCTGGGTTGAGTGTTTCATGAAAATCTTTACACATGGACGTCTCTTGTAGGGGAGCCCTTCAGGATGAGTCCCTTCAGGATAAACCATTCCATTTATCCCGAGCAACTTCGAGGGACTGGCTCCCTCGTCGGGCGGCTATAGAAAGCCGCCCCTACATCATCAAAACCAAGGATTATGATCACTGTAAAGCCGTTGCTGAGACACTACACTAGGTTGAAAGCCGATCGGAAGGGTTCAAGGGTTCGAGGTTTCAAGGGGCCAAGTTAAAGCGACAAACCGCAAAGTCATTCCCGTCCCGCCAGGGGCGGGAGGAATCCAGCTTGCGTGAAAAATTTGCCACCAATTCTTATGGATCCCCGCTCCCCGATTAAAGACTTCGAGGACAAGCTTCGCGGGGATGACGAATAGGATATGGCTTCCGAGGATTTTCTGAAAAACCTGAATCCGCCCCAGCGCGAGGCGGTTATTCATACCGAGGGTCCGCTCCTGATCCTGGCCGGGGCCGGTTCCGGCAAGACCCGGGTCCTGACCCACCGGATCGCCCATCTCTTGAGCGGGGGATTGGCGCCCGAGAGCGTCCTGGCGGTAACCTTCACCAACAAGGCCGCCGGGGAGATGCGGGAGCGGGTCGAGCGCCTGCTCTCCACCCCCTTGAACGGTTTCTGGATCTCCACCTTTCATTCCGCCTGCCTGCGGATTCTCCGGAGAGAGGGACAGCACCTGGGCCTGCCCCGGGATTTTATCATCCTGGACGAGAAAGATTCCCTCGGGCTCATCCGCCGGACGATCGCCGAGTTCAATCTGAACGAGGAAGCCTACCCGCCCCGGCAGATCGAATACCGGATCGACCGGGCGAAAGGGGACGGCAAGGGGCCGGAGGAGTTCACCGATCCCGAGTTCACGGCGGCCACCACTTTCGGGAAGATCTATACCCGCTACCAGGAACTGCTCCGGGAAGCGAAAGGCCTGGATTTCGGCGACCTCCTGATCATGGTCGTGAAGCTTTTCCGAAAATGCCCGGAGGTTTTGACCCGTTACCAGGGCCAGTTTCAATATGTCATGGTGGATGAATACCAGGATACCAACCGGGTTCAGTACGACTTGTTGAGGCTTTTGTGCCGTTCCCACCAGAACCTCTGCGTGGTAGGGGACGAGGACCAGTCCATTTACCGCTGGCGGGGCGCGGACCTCCGCAATATCCTGGATTTCGAGCGGGATTTTCCGAAGGCCCGGGTCATCCGCCTGGAGCAGAATTACCGTTCGACCAAGCGGATCATCGGTGCCGCCTCCGCCCTGATCGCGAAGAACCGCCTGCGCAAGGGCAAGAAGCTCTGGACCGAGCGGGAGGAGGGTCACCCGATTTTTTCCATCTCTTCCCGGAACGAGCGGTACGAAGCGATCGCGGTGGCCGGACTGGTCGAAAATCTTTTAAGCCGGGACAGCTTCGCGGCCGGTGACCTCGCCGTTTTTTACCGGACCAACGCCCAGTCCCGCCTGATCGAGGATGAGCTTTCCCGCCGGCGCATTCCCTACCAGCTGGTGGGCAGCCTGCGCTTCTACGAGCGCAAGGAGATCAAGGACGCGATCGCCTACCTCCGGGCCTCGTACAACCCGGAGGATTCTCTCTCGCTGCGCCGGATCATCAACGTCCCGGCCCGGGGGATCGGCAAATCGGTGCTCGGGAAAGTCGAGGAAATCGGCTCGGGCCGGGGCTTGAGCTTCACGACCGCCCTCCGGGCCGGCCGGGAGGAAAAGCTGTTTTCCCCCGCGGCGGAGCGGAAGCTCGAGGCGTTTTTCCAGCTTTTGAAAACCTTCCAGGAATATTTAACCTCCGAGCCTTTTCCCGACGCCCTCCACCGGATTCTCAAGGAGAGCGGATATCTCGGGGTCCTGGAGAACGAGCGAACGGAGGAAGCCCGGGCCCGCCTGGAAAACCTGGGGGAGCTGATCAACGCCGCCCGGGATTTCTGGGAGCGGGGCGAGGGCGGGATCCTGGAGTACCTGGACCAGGCGGCCCTGGTGAGCGATATCGATGAGCTGGATGGAACCTCGCGGACGGTCAAGCTCCTGACCCTGCACAACGCCAAGGGCCTGGAGTTCCCAGTGGTGATGATCGCGGGGCTGGAGGATAATCTGCTTCCCCACCTCCACTCCATCCAAGACGAGGAAGAGCTGGAAGAGGAGCGCCGGCTATTTTACGTGGGGATGACCCGGGCCAAGGAGAGGCTGTTTCTTTTCCAGGCCCGGGAGCGGAGGTTTTTCGGGGTGCCTTCCTTCAGCCGGCCTTCCCGGTTTCTCGCCGATATCCCCCGGGAATTTATCGAGTTAATCGTCCAGCCCTGAGTAGGGATTTTCCAGGGGATAAAAAGACTAACCCGAAATCCGTAGCTAGTTTCGCCTTTTCGTCATTAGCGAGCGGATTTTTTGTAGTATGCCGATTCATCGGCGGTTTTGCATAAAGCCCGATCCCTCCGATATCTTGATAAATCCCTCTGGAGTCGGGATAAATAAATCGGGCAACTACAATTAGATTGAAAATATTAGCCGCATTTTTCGGGTTAACGATCTCAACCCGAACCCCAGCCTTGGGGTAACGGAATAATTAATCCAACAAGTCTGCGGAATGGGTTGATCAGCCGAAAAAGATGGAACGGCGTTTTTTCAGGCCCTCAAGGATCATCCCCTGGACCCGGGCCCGGAGTTCCTCGTTGAGCTGGTTGATCAGGATATCGTCGTCCAAGTCTTTTTCCGTGTACTGATCGTAGTGGATCGGCTCCCCGAACTGGATGGTCCACTTGGTGGGGAGGGGGAGGAGGGAGGCCGGGATCGGGGTGATCGGGATACCGGTAAACCGGGAGAGGAAGTCGGCCCGGGCAATGATGAGATGGATCTCCTCGGCCCCTACCACCGCCACCGGGATAGCGGGCGCCCGGGTCCGCACCAAGAGCCGGATGGTCCCCCCCCGCCCGAATCTCTGCACCCGGTAGCGGTAGCGGAACTCCTTCCCGATTCCTTTCAGACCCTCGGGGAAGACCCCGACCAGCTCGCCTTGCCGGAGGAGCCGCTCGGCGTTTTCCGGGCAGGCCCGGGGCATACCCCACTTGGCGACGAAAGGGGCCATCACCGGCCAACGGCTGACGAAATCCTCGGCCAGGAAGCGCGCCTTCCGGTTGGCCGGGTGCTCCTTGAGGACGGCGATGGAGATCATGGCCCCGTCGTAAGGAAGCATTCCCGAATGGTTGGATACCAGGAGGGCCGGCCCCGAGTAGGGGATGTTTTTAATCCCGATCGCGGTGATCCGCCAGTATTTCTTGTAAAAGAATTCAAAAATGGGTTCCACCAGGTCCCAGAAGACCGGGTCGTAGCCGAAATCGTCCACCTCCTCGGCGGTTCCGATCATCCTGATTTTCCGGATGTATTTCCGGACCGGTTTTTCCTGGCGGAATTTTTGGAAAAGGGAGAGAGAGGTTGAGTCGTCTTCCTTTTTGTTATCCGTTCCCTTGATCCGGCCTTCGAGTTCCTCCAGGTGCTTTAAAGACAGGTCCATTTGTCCAAGGATCCGGTTGAGTTGCTCCCCGTTTTCACCCCGGCCGCCCCGGGATTTTTCCGCCTGCTTGATCGCCAGGGAGATTTTATGGTTCAGGTTGTGGAAACGATCCTTGAGCTTCCGGTCCAGCTCGGCATAGTTCTTCTCTGCGGTTTTGTTGAGTTCGCGGGCGAGCCGGTCCTCTTGGGTGTGGGTTTTCATTTCTTGATGCTGGCGTTTATTACATCTTAGGCAATTGGTTTGGGGGTTTCAACTTCGGCGTTGGCTTTCTGATTTTTTGATCGTAGTGGCAGGGCTTGCCCTGCAAATTTTCAGTCGAGCAAGCTTCCTTACAGGATAAACGACCAATACATTCGGCAATTTGCAGCCAATTATTAAGAACGCAGGCTAAAGCCTGCGCCTACCTGTTTCTTGCCAACGGCTCTTTGCTCCCTGCTACTTTTCTCCCAATCGTCAATCGTCAATCCCTCGCCGTAGCTCGGGACAAGTCGTCAATTTGTTTTGCTTTTTGATACCAGGCCACGGTTCGACGGATTCCTTCTTCTAAATCCACCTGGGGACGGTAGCCTAATTCTTCCCGGGCTTTCCGGCAGTCAAAATGCAGGTGGTAAGCCTGCAGGGAAACCCGGTAGCGGGTCAGAAGGGGGGCGGTTTTGACGCCGAAGAGCCGGTAAAGTGACTCCCAGAGGAGGGCTACCAGATATACGGGGGGATAGGGGATGTTTATCCAGACCGGTTTTTTCCCCAGGTGCCGGGTAAAAATTTCGAAAAGTTCCTTCCAGGTGATCTTGATTCCGTCAGTCAGGATATATACCTGGCCTTCGGCCCGGGGATTCAGCGCGGCCAGGATCATTCCCTCCACCAGGTTTTCCACATAGGAGGTGCAGAGGAGTTTTTTCCCCCCGCGGATGAAACCGAAAACGCCCCCCTCCAGGGCCCGGGCCAGCTGAAAAAAACTGGTGCGATCGTTGGGGCCGAAGGGAAAAAGACCCGGGCGGACAATCACCGTTCCGAGCCGTCCGGATTTCTGGAAAAAATTGACCTGGTCTTCGGCCTCGATCTTGGTGACCCCGTAAGAAGGATATCGGCAATCGCGGGGAGCGGTTTCATCCCCGTCGATATAATCGCGGTAGCGGTGAACGGCCAGGGTGCTGACATAAAGGAAACGCTTGACCCGGTTTTCCGCGGAGGCGGCCAGGATATTCTTGGTTCCCTCGACGATAACTTTTCGGAACTCGGACAGCGGTCCCCAGTCGGTTACCTTGGCGGCCAGGTGAAAGACATAATCCACCCCCGCGGTGGCGGGGAGAAGGGTCTCGGGCCGGGTCAGATCCCCGTGATGAATTTCCACGGGGAGGCCTTCCAGGTTGCGGCTCGGGGACCCGGGGAAGACCAGGGCCCTGACCTCGAACCCGCGCGCGAGGAGCGCGGAAACCAGGTTGGAGCCGATAAAGCCGTCCGCGCCGGTGACTAAAGCCTTCATCTAATCAATAACCAATCACCAAGTTCCAATACCCAAATACCAAATCATCAGTAACCTTAAACCCGAAACTAGAGACTCGCCTCCGGCCCTGTAGGGCCTACGGCCCGGAGGGAAACCCGAAACTATTTTTAAATCCGTTGAAGCAAGCAGAAAAAATCGGTAGCGATCCCCACGAAGTAATGAACCAGGAGACCCCAGAGAATCGAGCGGGTCCGTATGGCCAGGGCGCCGAAGGCGAGACCGGCGACAATCGCCGCGATGGTTTCTCCCTCCGGTTTTCCCCAGTGGACAATGGTGGAAGGGATGGTTTGTGCCATTATCGCCAGGAATGGCCCCAGTCGCTTCAGGAGCCCCAGCTGCATGTAACCGCGGAAAATGAACTCAAACCCCAGGTAGTAAACCAGATAACAAAGCTCCCAGAGGATAAAACCTCTGACTCCCTGTGCGGCCAGCGGGGCGAGGGGGTACTCGGCCGGGAATTCCGGGTTCAAGGAGGTCAGGTAAAGAAGGGGGAGCAGGATAGGAATCGACAGGAGAAAAAACTTCAGACCGAACCGCCAGTCCCCCAGGCAGATCCCGTAATCTTTCAGGTCGTCCCCGATAAAAAATTTGATCAGGAGAATCGGGACCAGTGCCCAGAGCAGGAAGGCGACTGTGCATTGATAGACTTGGCCGAAGGTCAGGGCCTGGTTCCGGTCGTAGAATCCGCTTCCGAAATGAAAAAGGAAAAAATTATGGTTGCCCTGGTAGAGATATATCACCATCAGGACGACCGAGCTTAAAAGGATAGTGGCGCTGCGCCGGTCCTGCCCGCGGAAATAATCGAGGAGATCTTTTAGAAACATTTTGGATAGGGTCCTAGGGTCCAAGGGTTCCAGGGTTCCAGGGTTCGAGGGTGCAAGGATCAAGGATCAAGGATTCAAGAAAAGAAGATCCTTCGCTAAGCTCAGGATGACGCCAACAAGGGTTTTTCAAATCTTTACTTGACCCCTTGGACCCTAAGACCCTTGAACCCTTTATTCTAAAGCCATTTGGCTTGTTTATACCATTCCAGCGTGAGCTGGAATCCCCGGGCCAGATCAACCTGGGGCTCGTAGCCGAGCATTTTCCGGGCCTTGCCGACGCTGAAAGCCCAGTTCTGCTGGATCATCTCCGGGACCTTTTGCAGGTTTAGCATCACGGGTTTCCGCCGGATCTGGGCGATGAGTTCGGAGATCCCCGCGACCAGGTAAAGAAGGGGCACCGGGACCGCGATCTTGAGGCCCTTTTTCCCGAGCGTCCGGCCCAGAATGGTCATGATCTCGTCCCAGTCATAATTTTTACTGTCTCCCAGAAGGAAAATCTCGCCGGAAGCAAAATCCTTTTCCCCCGCCAGGATGATGCCGTCCACGATATCCTGGACATAAGCCATGTTGAGGATCTTGGGCTTTCCGTAGACATCGATCCGGATCCCGTTTTTCAAGGTTTTAAACACGTCGAGAAACGCGTAATCCCGGGGCCCATATATTGGGCCTGGCCGGACGATGGCGATCGGGATTTGGCTTTTATACCGCAGGACGCGTTTCTCCATTTCGATCCGGGGCGATGGAATTGACCTGGAAATATTCGTCGCGGGAAAGGGCCATGGTTTTCCCGGCCAGGTTGAAAACGATGTCGGCGTTCTGCAGGCCCTCCGCCAGTCCCTGGTCGCCCAGGCCCATGTCGCCGTAAACGTATTGGACTTTACAATTATCCAGCCAGCAAAGGTTGCTGGTCTTCCGAACCAGGCAGGTAACCTCGTATCCCCGTTTCACCAGGGTTTCCACCAGGTGACTGCCGAGAAATCCGTTTCCTCCGGTGACAAAAGCTCTCATTATGAAATAGGGTTAAATCCTCCTTCGCCAAGGCTTCCAACTACGCTAAAGCTTCGTAGGACAGGTCGGAGGACATGGGGTTCACGGTTCACGGTTCAAGGTTAAGAGGTTCAAGGTTCAAAGTTCAAGGTTCAAAGTTCAAAGTTCAAAGTTAAATATCTTCACAGCTTTCCAGATTAAAATATTCACCCTCACCCTTTCCCTCTCCCCTCGAGGGAGAGGGCGGGGCTTCCGGCTCGTAGGAGCCTACGGCTCGGAGAGGAGAGGGGGTCATATCCGTGATTTTCAAAATCAGGTTTCATCATTTAGTTTTCGTCCGATAATTCCATCCAATTTGGACATGTATGAAAAATCTTAGTCTGTAACTTCAGAAAACTTACGGATGAGTTCGACGGTTTCTTCCGGTCTTTCCACGTGGATGAAGTGAGAGGTGTTGGAGAATTTTTCCAGCCGGGAGCCGGGGATGATCTCGTGGAAACGGTCGCCGAACTCGGCGGGGACCAGGCGGTCCTTATCCGTGAACATCAAAAGGACGGGGAAGGGGAATTTTTTCCCTTCTTCTTTCATTTTGGTCAGGCGGGAGATAAGCTCGGCGCTGGCTTTCGAATCGAGGCTTTCCTTTAGAATGTGTGTGAAAGCGACCGCGCCTTCGGGGCTGGAAAAGAGCCGGCCGTATTCCTTGACCTCTTCCTCGGAGAGCATGTTTTTATCCTGGTAAAAAATGGAATTCCGGACGAATTGATGGGCGAAACGCAGGGTGAAGGCCCGGTAAGCCCGAACCAGGGGGCTGATTTTGAGCAGGAAACCCAGGGCTTTCAGCCGGAACATGGGGAATCCGGGGCAATGGATCACCACCAGGCGGTTTACCTGCTCGGGGTGATCCAGGGCCAGGCTGAGAACGTAGAGGCCGCCCAGGGAATTCCCGATCACGATGGGTTTTTCCAGCTTCAGTTCCTGGAGAAAACGGGAAATGAATTCTCCGATTCTCCGGATGGAGTAATTGAAATCAGCCGGCTTTCCGCTTAACCCCGCCCCGATCAGGTCCGGGACATAGACCCGGAAGGATTTGGCCAGAGGGGAGATCACGTAGCGGAAGGAGTAGGCCGAGGTCATCAGGCCGTGAACCAGGATAAGAGGCTTACCCTCGCCGGCTACCTTGTAATGAACTTTCACCGGCCGGGGATAATCAGCCGCGGGCTTAAATTCGATAAAACGGCTTTCGATCCGGTAAAAATCGTGGGGACGATGCGGTAATTCGGGAAGTTTGCTCATCTCGATTCCGTTTACTAATTTTATCTTTATTGATAATGTAATATTGCTGGCGAAAACAATACTTTAAATACCTGAAACAGACAATGTTCGGTTATAGTCTTCCCCTGGGTCTGAAAAGAAAGTTGCTCCGCCCCATTAGCCGGGGCGGCAACTATATTGAAATATCCCTGCCGGAACATCTCCCGGAGCGGATCCCCCCCATTCCATTTTTCACGAATATCAGTTCGATGCACCAGGTAATTCACCATTTGGCCCTGCTTTCGGAAGAAAAATGGGTTGACGGAATCATCCTCAGGCTGGGTCAACTCCAGCTGGGAATGGGGCGCCTATCCGAAATATACCAGGCCCTGGTAGATCTGAAGAAAAGGGGCAAACGCCTGATCGTGTATTTGAACAGCGGGGAATCCTCCCATTATCTCCTGGCTTCGCTGGCCGACCTGATCGTGATGAACCCCGCCGGCAGTCTTTTTCTGCCGGGATTCCGGGTGGAGATCGTCTACCTCCGGGACACCTTGAAAAAATTCGGGGTGAAACCGGAATTCGAGCGGATCGGCCGTTACAAGTCCGCTCCCGAGATTTTTACCCGGACTTCTCCCAGCCAACCGCATCGGGAGGAAATCCAATCCATCCTGGAAGAGATTACCGGTTATTACAACAACACCTTGCAGAAGAACCGGAAGCTTTCCGCGGGGGGGATTAAGAAAATAACAGACTCGGCGATCCTGACTGCGGCCGAGGCCCAGAAATTGAAACTGGTGGACGCCCTGGGTTTCCCGGACGAGATTCCCCGACTGGTCGAGGAGCGTTGGAAAGACAAAATCGTGATGATCCCCGGGGACCAGATGCCTCTTTCTTTTCATTTTTCTCCCCGGAGACCACGGAGACAGCGGCTCGCGGTTGTCTTCGTGGAAGGCACGATCCGGTCCGGGGAAAGCCTGGAAGACCCGTTCCAGGGAACGCGGATGACAGGGGCGGATACGCTGGTTCCTCTCCTGGATCAAATCGCCCGGGAAAAGAGCATCGCGGGGGCGGTTCTCCGGGTGGACAGCGGGGGCGGGTCGGCGGATGCTTCCGACGCCCTCTGGCGGGCGGTAATCCGCCTGCGGGAGAAAAAGCCGGTGGTGATTTCCTGCGGGGGGATGGCGGCTTCCGGGGCTTATTATCTGGCCGCCGGGGCGAGCGAAATCTTTTCCAATCCCCTGACCCTCACCGGTTCCATCGGGGTATTCTTCGGAAAGTTCGTGATCCTGGATCTGCTGGGAAAGCTGGGGGCCAATCCCGAGATTTTCAAAAGCGCGGAGCGGGCCGACATGCTCAGCAGTTTCAGATCCCTGACCCAGAAGGAACACGCGCTGCTGCGCCGGCATCTGGAATTCACCTACCGGAAAATGCTGGAGAGGATCGGGGAAGGGCGCAATATGAAAATGAGGACACTCTCCCAGCTTGCCGAGGGCCGGGTCTGGACCGGAACGCAGGCGGTAAGTTTGAATCTGGTGGACCACCTGGGCGGGTTGTCGGAGGCGATTCGGCGGGCCAAGGAGCTGGCGGGGATTTCCCCGGAAGATAAGATCCCAATCCTGGAACTCCCCCGGCGCAGGTCCTGGAAAAAGGAGATCCTCCGGGGCATGATCGGGGGAGGATACGCGAGGGCGGGCTCTCCGATAGCTTATTTGAACCCGGTTTCTTTGTCTGATGGTTTTCAAGAACTGGAGGATCAGTTCCGGTTGCGAAACCTGACTCAAAATCCGATTCTTTCTCTTTTCCTCTCGCCGCAAAACCTCGCCCTGGCGCCGTATTTTCTCAGAATCAGATGAGACAATACGGAATAAAAAATAG
Organism: Pseudomonadota bacterium; assembly: GCA_026388655.1. Lineage (GTDB taxonomy): Bacteria > Desulfobacterota > JAPLJL01 > JAPLJL01 > JAPLJL01 > JAPLJL01. The sequence goes on along the minus strand of JAPLJI010000004.1, from coordinate 19,385 downwards.
GGTTCAAGGGTTCGAGGGTTCCAGGGGCCAAGGGGAGATGTAGGGCAAGGCTTCAGCCTTGCTGAGGATTGCAGAATGGAAAAAAAGGGCCGAGGGTTCAGAGTTTCGAGTTAAACCCTATGCGCTATGCTCTCTGCTCCTTGCTAAAATAGACCAGACAGACCAGATGAATCAGATGGAGGGCGGATTATGAAAGGCGTAATTCTGGCCGGCGGGCTGGGCACCCGGATGAGTCCCTTGACCAAGATTACCAACAAGCATCTCTTGCCGGTTTACGACAAGCCGATGATTTATTATCCGCTCCAATCGCTGGTGCAGGCGGGGATAACCGATATCCTGATCGTGACCGGCGGACCGCACGCCGGGGATTTCCTGCGGCTCCTGGGGAATGGGAGCGAGTTCGGGCTGAAGCATTTGAATTACACCTACCAGGAAGGCGAGGGCGGGATCGCGGACGCCCTGCGGCTGGCGGAGTATTTCTGCGCGGGCGAGCCCCTGTGCGTGTTTCTGGGGGATAATATCATCGAGGGAAGCATCAAACCGGCGGTCCAGGAATATAAGCGCCAGAAAAAAGGGGCCAAGATCCTGCTGAAGGAAGTGCCGGACCCGGAAAGGTTCGGGGTGGCGGAGGTCGTCAAGGGAAAGGTGAAACAGATCCTGGAGAAGCCGAAGCGGCCGCCTTCCAATTTCGCGGTGATCGGGATTTATTTTTACGATTGCCGGGTGTTTGACATTATCAAAACCTTGAAGCCATCCGGCCGGGGAGAACTGGAGATCACGGACGTAAACAACCATTATTTGAAGTGGGGAGAGCTGTCTTTCAGTATTTTAAGAGGCTGGTGGACCGACGCGGGGACGTTCGATTCGCTCCGGCGGGCGACCAACCTGGTGGCGGAGAAGAAAATAGGGAATAAATTTAAGTAAATATCTAATATCCAATGTCTAATTTCTAATGCCGAATTTCTAATGGAGGAATAGAGGGAGGTGAAATGATCCAGGGAGTGGAAACGAAAAAATTAAGGGTGATCCCGGACGAGCGGGGCTGGTTGATGGAAATCCTGCGGAATGATGATTCCTTATTTGTTCGGTTCGGGCAGGTTTATGTCACCATGGCTTATCCCGGCATGATCAAGGCCTGGCATTACCACAAGGTACAAACCGATTTTATTACCGTCGTCCGGGGGATGGCCAAGCTGGTTCTTTTTGACAACCGAAAGGATTCTTCAACCTACAAGGAAATCAACGAATATTTCGTCGGGGAGAAGAACCCGATCCTGGTCAAGATTCCCCACTTGGTGTGGCATGGTTTCTGCGCGGTCGGAGGGAAGGAAGCCCTGATGCTGAATTGTCCCACCGAGGTATACAAATACGACGGACCGGATGAGTACCGGGAGGATCCTTTCACGGACAAGGTTCCTTACGATTGGAAACCCAAACATGGGTAAAAATCCCAATTTCAAAATCCCAAATCCCAAACAATTACCAATGACCAAAATCCCAATAATAAGACCAAGAAGAACATTTTCTCTTCCTCGGTGAGAATCGCCCTGAAGGGGAAGAACAGGGCGAGGCGATTTTCCGGACTTTGCTTATGATCTTATTTTCAAAAACAAGGAATCACATAAAAATGTGGTTTCCTTTTTGACATTGGGATTTGGGATTTGTTTGGGATTTGTAAATTGGTCATGGGGATTTACAAAGTATGAAGATTCTGATAACGGGCGGGGCTGGTTTTATCGGCTCTAATTTTATCCGTTTCCTCGTTCGCGAGCGTCCGGTAATCGGCGTCGTCAACCTCGACAAGCTTACCTACGCCGGAAACCTGGAAAATCTGGAAGGGCTGGAAGAACTCGCCGGGACGAATTACCGTTTTGTCCGGGGTGACATCGCCGATCCCAAAATCATGGAAGAAATCTGGACCGCCAATTCAATTGATACGGTCATCAATTTCGCCGCGGAATCGCACGTCGATCGCTCGATTGAGTCCGCGGAGGATTTTATCCGCACCAATGTCACCGGGACGCTGACCCTCCTGGAGACCGCCCGGAAGCGCGGGGTGAAACGGTTCCTGCAGATTTCCACCGATGAGGTATATGGATCGCTCGGACCGACCGGGAAGTTTGTGGAGACCACCCCGCTTTCCCCGCGCAGTCCCTATTCCGCCAGCAAGGCCGGCGCCGATCTCCTCAGCCTGGCTTTCTTCGAGACTTATAAGCTGCCGGTGCTCATTACCCGCTGTTCCAACAATTACGGGCCCTATCAATTCCCCGAGAAGCTGATTCCCCTGATGATCAGCAACGCCCTGGAGGATAAATCCCTGCCGGTATACGGAGACGGCTTGCAGGTCCGGGACTGGATTCACGTGGAAGACCACTGCCGGGCCCTGCTCCTGGTCCTGGAAAAGGGCAAGCCGGGGGAGGTTTACAATGTCGGGGGCGGAAACGAATGGACCAATATCGAGATCGTGAAGTTGATTTTAGAGACTTTGGGGAAACCGGACAGCCTGATCAAGCATGTGGCCGACCGGCCGGGCCACGACCGCCGCTACGCGATTGATTTTACCCGGATCGAGCGCGAGCTGGGCTGGCGCCCCCGGGTTAATTTCGCGCAGGGAATTAAGGATACGATTAATTGGTATGTAAAAAACAAATCCTGGTGGGGGCGGATCAAATCGGGTGAATACCAGAAATATTATGAAAAGACGTATGGGTGGAGAATCAACAAATAAATCCAAAGTTCAAAATCAAAAGTTCAAATGGAATTCGGACATGCAATTCACCGCAGTCTTGCCAGGAGGGTGTCTTTTTACGTCATTCCGCACTTGATGCGGAATCCAGGATTTGATCCTTGCCTGGATTCCCGCTTCCGCGGGAAGGACACATCAAATTCCAGGAATTCTTTATGAAAGTTTTAATCACCGGAAGCCAGGGGATGCTGGGGGGGAAGGTCCGGGAGGTTTTTACTTCCACGGAAAACGAGGTCGTCGGGATCGATCTGGAAGAAGCCAACATCGCCGATCTTGATTCCATCACCACTCTGATTGAGAAGGTTCACCCGGAGCTGGTTATTCATACCGCGGCCATGACCGATGTGGATGGCTGTGAAAAGAAACCGGAATCGGCTTTTAAAATCAACGCGCTCGGGACCCGGAACGTGACGGTGGGGGCCAAAAAGGCCGGATCCCGCCTGGTTTATATCAGTACAGATTACGTCTTTGACGGAACCAAGAGGGACCCATATACCGAGCAGGATTCCACCAAACCGATCAGCGTATACGGTTCCAGCAAGCTGGCCGGGGAAAATTATGTTCGGGAGCTTCTCCCGGAACATTACATCGTCCGGACCGCCTGGCTTTTCGGCAAACCCGGCAAGGATTTCCCCAGCTGGGTCGTCGCCCAGGTGAAAAAAGGGTTACATCCCCGGATTTTTCAGGATCAGATCGGGAGCCCCACTTACGCCCCGGACCTGGCCCGAATTATCCAAGAAATATCCCGAAAGGAAGGCTTCGGCACGTATCATGTAACCAACTCGGGGAGCTGTTCACGGGTGGATCAGGCCCGGTTGGTTTTAGAGTCCGCCGGTCTGGACCCGACGGCGATTGTACCCGTCAATTCCTGGCTGGTTCCGCTCCCGGCCAAAAGACCGCCGCAAAGTCCCCTGGTCTCTTTAAATCTCGCTCCGCTTGGGATCAGTCCGCTCCGCTCCTGGGAAGAAGCCACGAAAGAATACTGCCGTTTGTTGTAACCGGCCGATTTGTCGGCCGGTTAAAATGCGCCCGATGAATCGGGCAACTACGAAGAAAAACGAAACATTGTTTTGTGGTTTGCCGATTTATCGGCCTTCCGAGTTATTTCTGATCAAACTGTAGCGGTCGAGCTTGCTCGACTTACTTGCCGACCAAGGTCGGCCACTACGATTTTATAATAGAGCAAAAAAAGGCCCGCAAATCGCGGGCCTTAATTTTATTTACAGGGTTCGTTCCCCGAACGAACCGAGAATCGGCCCGGTTCGGAACCGAGCCCTACAATTATCAATCTTTTCTTAAAACCTCCACGCCGGGGAGCTTTTTGCCTTCGAGCAGTTCGAGGCTGGCGCCGCCGCCGGTCGAGATGTGGGTGAACTTGTCCGCCACCTTGGCTTTTTCAATGGCGGCGATGGTGTCACCCCCGCCGGCGACCTTGACCGCCTTGGACTCGGCGATCGCCTTGGCGATCTCGAGGGTGCCTTTCTCGAACCCGGACCACTCAAAAACCCCGAGCGGGCCGTTCCAGAAGATGGTCTTGGCGGATGCGATTTCCTTTTTGAAAAGCTCGATGGTAGCTGGGCCGATGTCCAGACCCATCTTGCCGGCCGGGATCGCGTTTTTCGCTTCGACCTGGGGCGGGGTGCCTTCCTCGAATTTATCGGCCACCACGTGGTCAACCGGGAGCAGGATCCGGGTTTTCCGGGTGGTGGCGCGCCCGAGCATCATCATCCCGTCGTAGACCAGGTTTTCCTCAACCTTCGAGGCGCCGATCTCGATCTTCCGGGCTTTTAGGAAGGTGTAAGCCATGCCCCCGCCGACCAAAATCACGTCGGCTTTTCCACTGAGGTTGTCGATCACCCCCATCTTGTCGGAAACCTTGGCGCCCCCGAGGATCACGACAAATGGTTTCTCCGGATTCTTGAGCAGTCCTTCCAGGTTCTTTAGCTCGTCCCGGAGGAGGAATCCTCCCCCGATTTCCTTAACGAAATGGGCCATGCCTTCGGTGGAGCTGTGGGCCCGGTGGGCGGTGCCGAAGGCGTCGTTGATGTAAACATCCGCCAGGCCGGCCAGCTTCTTGGAGAATTCCGGGTCGTTTTTTTCCTCCTCGGGGTGAAAGCGCAGGTTTTCCAGGAGGATAACCTCGCCGGGTTTCATCCCGTTAACCATTTTCCCGACTTCATCCCCGATGCAATCCGGGGCGCACTTGACCTCCTGCTTGAGCAGGCTTCCAAGGTGGGCCGCCAACGGTTTCAGGGAAAGCTTGGCGTCCGGCCCCCCCTTGGGTCGTCCCAGGTGGGAAGCCAGGATGACCCGGGCCCCCTGTTTGACCGCGTGGTTGATCGTGGGCAGGGCCGCCCGGACCCGGGTGTCATCGGTAATCTTCCCATCTTTCAGAGGGACATTGAAATCGACCCGGATAAAGACCCGCTTATTCTTTATATCCAGCTCGTCAATATATTTGATTCCCATTTTCTCCCCCTTGGCTTTAACTCCCGATGAGCTTGGCCAGGTCGCACATCCGGTGGGAGAAGCCGATTTCGTTGTCATACCAGGAAATAATCTTGACCATGCGTTTTTCCATGACCCGGGTGGAGGGGATGTCGACGATGGAGGAGTGGGTGTCGCCGTTGAAATCGATGGAAACCAGGGGCTCCTTGGCGCAGGCGAGGATGCCCTTGAGCTTTCCCTCGCTGGCGGCGATCAGGGCTTCGTTGACTTCCTTTTCATTGGTGTCCTTATCCACCATCAGGACCACGTCCACGACCGAGACGTTGGGGGTGGGAACCCGGATGGACATGCCGTCGAGTTTGCCCTTGAGCTCGGGCAGGACTTCCCCGACCGCCTTGGCGGCGCCGGTGGTAGTGGGGATCATGGAGAGGGCGCCGGCGCGGGCCCGGCGGAGATCCTTGTGGGGGGCGTCCTGAATCTGCTGGTCATTGGTGTAGGCGTGGATGGTGGTCATCAGGCCGTAGTTGATCTTGAACTTTTCGTTTATCACCTTGGCCACGGGGGCCAGGCAGTTGGTGGTGCAACTGGCGTTGGAAAGGATGTGGTGCTTGCTCTTGTCATACTTGTCATCATTGACCCCCATCACAATGGTGATGTCCGGATCCTTGGCGGGGGCGGAGATGATGACCTTCTGGGCGCCGGCCTTCAAGTGTTTTTCCCCGCCGGGCCGGTCCACGAATTTCCCGGAACATTCCAGGGCCACTATCACTCCCAGGTCCTTCCAGGGAAGCTCGGCCGGGTCTTTCTTGGCGAAGACCTGGATTTTCCGGCCGCCCACGACCAGGGCGTTATCCGCCACTTCGACCTTTACGGGGAAATGGCCGTGGACCGAGTCGTATTTCAGCAAATGGGCGATGGTCCCGATGTCCGCGATATCGTTGATCGCCACCACTTCGATATCCTTATTTTCCAGTGCGGCCCGCAAGACCAGCCGACCGATTCGGCCGAATCCACTGATACCAATTTTGATCGCCATTTCTACATCCTCCTTTCTAAACTAAAAAAAGGTTTGAAATTTAATTGAGAATGCCGTTATTATAAATTTCCAACCGAGGGAGGTCAAACCTTTCGAATGCGGATTGCGGAATGCAGATTGCGGAATTGGTAAAATGGTAGTCGCAGGCTTTAGCCTGCGTTGAGGATGGAGTAGAACAGGTCTATCGCTGAAGGCTGAAAGCTGACAGCCGATGAAGGACTTATGAATGCTTTCCAGAGGGTACATTTCATCCTGGTCGAGCCTAAATATGAAGGCAACCTGGGGGCGGCGGCCCGGGTTCTCGACAACCTGGGATTCTCCCGGCTGGCCCTGGTCAACCCGCGGGTGAAGATCGGCGATGAAGCCCGGAAGTGGGCGAACCAGTCCCAGAAGATTCTGGAAAACGCCGGGGTTTATCCAAGCCTGGCGGAGGCGGTGGACGAGATGGGCCTGGTGATCGGGACCACCCGGAGAAAAGGCATCCAGCGCGGTCATTCGATTGGCCCCCGGGAGATGGCCGACATGGCGGCGCCCCTGGCCCGGGTCAACCAGATCGCCGTGGTTTTCGGGCCCGAGGATAGGGGTTTGACCACCCGGGAGCTCAAACTCTGCCGCTGGGTGGTAAGGATCCCGTCTCCTTCCGCTAATGATTCCTTCAACCTGGCCCAGGCGGTGGCGATCGTGGGCTACGATCTGATGCTGGCTCTGCGGGAAAAGGACATCCCCCGGCTGGCCACGACCCGGAATCTGGAATCAATGTTCAAGAGGTTCGAGGTCTTGTTGAAGGAAATAGGTTTTCTCCGCGAGGATGATCCGACCCGGATGATGGTCAAGATCCGGAGGATGTTTTACCGCTCCGGCCTCTCCGAACAGGAGATCAGGATCTTGCAGGGGATGATTTCACAGATCCGGGATACCCTGCAGAAGAAAAAATCCCCCGATTAGTTGGAAGTTGGCGGTTGGGGGTTTGGAGGGCACCCCAACATTAATTTTTGTGATTTTGGAGCCTTCCCGCCTTCTAGCCGCCCAGCTTTCCAGAGCTTTTTCTCAGTTCCAGAAACTTCTTCTGGGCGTCGCCCGCGAGGTCGGGCGGCACGTGGGGGATCAGGTTTTCCAATTTGTTCTCGTCGAGCTTTTTCAGGGGGAATCCCGGGAAGGATTCGCTGACGATATTCCGGATATCCAGGCCGAGCATTCCCATCTGGGCGAAATAATAGGGTAGATTTTCCCGGATCACTTTTTTAATCCGCTGCTGCTCCTCGGGACTATCCATGATCGCGCTGACCATGCCCCGGAGGCGGTTTTCCAGGTCGGCGTCCTGGTAGTCCAGGTAATATTTCTCAAAAAGCTTGATTTCCTGCATGACCCCGCGGATGCGCTCGTCCCGGGAAAGCCCGACGAAGGGAATCGTCCCCGGCATCGAGAGAACCATGGCGTGATAGCGGGTGGTGATCAGAAGGTTGAGGTTGCGGAGGAACGAGGCGATCTGAACCCCGACGAACTCGTTGCAGGAAATCAGGATGGCCTTGTTTTTCATCATTTTCACGACATCCCGGCAGGCATTCTCATCCACCGCTTCCATCCCGACCAGGACAATCTGGGCCTGGTAGGTATCGGCGGCCCAGTCAAGAGAGCGGGCGACCAGCTCGGAAAATTTCTGGTAGAGCTTCTCATCCTGCTCGTCGTAGTCGTAGAAATAAATCATCTTGTACTGGTTTTTCTTGTCGCCGGTAACCAGGCTCTTCGCGAAGCGGGCGACATCGGGGATGACCGGCCACCAGAAATAGTTCTGCATGGCCATCCCGATCAGGGGTTTCTTCCCATCCCATCCCCTCTCTTTCAGCAGCTTGGCCCCCCAATCCAGGCTTTCCGCCCGGAGGGTCCAGGCGGTGTCAACCCGGACCGTGGCCCCCGGGAGGTCAATCTTGTCCAGGACCTTTTTGGCGTCAACCGTCCGGGTGATCAGGTGGGCGTCCTTGGAGAGATACCAGGAAAGAAAGTTGTTGAACCGGCTCATGTCCCCGGCGTCCACCGCGTAGAAAAAACAGGGCTTGCCGAGCCGGGCCGCGAGCCCGGAACCGTAGAGGAAATAATGGAGCAGGGCGGAGGCGAAATTTTCCTTCCAGCAGGAGCCTTCCACCAGGACGATCATGTGATTCTTGAGCGCCAGCTTGAAAACGTCCCCGAAGAACACCGAGCTCATGAATTTAAGGTTGACCTTGTTGTTTTTGAAGTATTCCTGGGCTTCTTCCAGGTTCAGGGTGGTCATGTTGATGTCCACGTTTTCCTCACCCAGGACCTGGTTGACCTGGTCGATGCACTCCGCCACCCGGACCTCGGCCCCGGTATTGCGGGCGCCGGAATAAGCGAGGAAAAGGACCTGGAGTCTTTCCCCCGGTTCCCATTTCCGGTTGGCCGCGGGGATTACTTTTCCGAGGAGGTTGAAGCCCCGGCCGAAGGATTCGATGATCCCCAGGGTCACCAACCCGTAAAGTTTATCGAAGGGATGAAGCTTTTTGTCCGCCCCGGGCATTTTTTTCCATTGATTCAGGATTCCCATGGCAACCTCCTTATTTTTAAATGTGCATCTTAATATATAACAGTTTCGTAATCGGTTCTACTTTTAAGCAAAAGGTTTGGCGTCCTGCGGTTGGCGGGGTTACCTTATTCTGTTTTTCCGCGCTTGATAAAGCCTGCCCCGGACTTGATCCGGGGGAATCCAGTCTGCCATGCCCGTCATTCCGCACTCTGATGCGGGACGGGAATGACAACCCAAAGCTTAAGAATCGTTTTGAGAAAGATACCCCGCGGTCTTGCCGCGGAGAGGTTCATTTAACATTTTGAGGGACCATATGATAAAATGTTCACCGATGATTCCTATCCGGGAGGTCAAAATGCGATCCAGGTTTTTTCTTTTCTTGATTTTCACCCTGACAGTGTTTCCTTTAAGTTTACCGGCCCCGGCCGCGGCGGAGGAGGGGAAAATCGAGCGGGTGCAGAACTATATCGCGGTCATTGACCTGGACGTGGCGAAGGGGCTGGACCCGTCCCTCAAGGTGATTCTCACCAACGCCGTGATTGACGAGCTGGTCAAGATCGGCCGCTACGAGGTGATTGACCGGGCCAACCGGGACAAGATTTTGGAGGAGCAGGGTTTTCAGGTAAAGGATTGCGTGGAAGAAAAATGCCGGGTGGACATGGGGAAGCTCCTCGGGGTAGGGAAGGTCGTCACCGGAAGCATGAACCGGCTCGGGGAGACCTCCATCGGGATGATTCAGCTCGTGAACGTGGAAACGGGGAAGATCGAGTCATCGGCCTCGGAGAAGTGCCGGTGCGAGCCGGAGGATCTCCTGGATCTGGTCCGGGTTTTGGCGGGGAAGCTGATGGGCCTCCCGGTAACCTTTACTCCCAAAAGCGGTGTTTTTCCCTCTCCTCCGGGTGTAGGGGAGGGGTTTACCCCCTCCCAAAGGGGTGAAGGGGCCAAGGGCGGCCTTTACCTCAAGACCGATCCCCCGGGGGCGGCGGTCACGCTGAACGATCAACGGGTTGGCGATACCCCCCTAACCCTCGCAAACCTTCCCGCGGGGGATTACCAGGTGGAAGCCAGGAAGGGGAATTATTACGGTCGGATCAACGTGACGGTCGTCAGGGACCAGTTCACCAACGTCACCGTGCCGATGGAGGAGATGAAGGCCCGGCTCACGGTGATCACCGAACCCCCGGAGGCCAGGATCTACTTGGACGGCCGGGAAGCGGGTTCCTCGCCGGCCACGCTCACGGAGGTGGCGATGGGGACGCACCGGGTGGAGGCGGAGAAGAAAGGGTATGTGCGGACGGGCAAGGATGTCAGCATTTCTAGGACGGAAGAAATGGTCACGCTCAATCTGGTCAAAGGGGCGTTAATCAGGGTGATTTCGGATCCCTCCGGGGCCAGGGTTGAAATCGCCGGATTGCCGGCGAATTCAACCCCGTGCGATTACCTGGTCCCGCCGGGGAAATACCGGGTCAAGGTCTCCGCCCCCGATTATGAAGCCCTGGAGTACGAAGCGGCGGTTAAGGTCGGGGAGGAGAAGACGCTGGAGGCCCGGCTGAAGCCGAATTTCGGTTATTTGACCGTTCAATCCCGGCCTTCGGGGGCGGCGGTGCTGGTGGATGGGAAGTCACTCGGGAACACCCCGGTCACGAAGGAAAAGGTAGCCTGGGGAAAGCACCAGATGGAGATCAGGGGCGGGGGGAATTACCAAGCCCAGGCCAGCGAGATCGAGATCGGGCGGGGCGAGGAAAAGCAGTTGAACGTCGCCTTGGGTTTCAGGCCCGGATACCTGTCTACGCTCAAAACCAAGAGGAAGGTCGCGAATGTCTTTACCATCTCCGGGGCCGGAATCGCGGCGGCGGGGACGGCGCTGGCGGTTTTATTCAAGGTCCGGGCCGATTCGGCGCATGACAGTTATAAGGGCGCGTCAGTCCAGGCCGACCTTGACCGCTTCCGGAGCGACACCGAATCGAACCGGAATGTCACCTATATCGGCCTGGGAATAGTCGGGGCGGGGGTCATCACCGCAGTCATCGCCTTGTTTTCCCGTCCCTCGTTGCCGAAAGAAATAAAGGGTTCAAGGGTCCCAGGGTTCGAGGGTTCGAGGGTAGGGTTCGCTCCCCGAACGGACCAATCAGAAGGTAGGGGCGGGGTTTATCCCCGCCCAGGGGTGGGAGGGCACGAGGCCCTCCCCTACGCCTTTCAAGCGTTCGCGTTTCCCGGCGGGATGGGCGCGGAATGGCGGTTTTAAAAAATTGTGTAGGTAATTAATGGATGAATTGGAAAATGAGCGACCTGAATTTAAAGAGACCGTTGCAATCGGAGGATCATCTCAAGGGGAGGGGAGCTTGGCGATGAAAAAATTTCCCTTTGTTTTACACTCATTGCTTTCTTTTCGTCGTTCATTATTTTCTTTCGTTTTTCCCGCCTTGCTCCTTGCCCTTTGCCCTATGCTATTTTTGGCTTGCGGCTACGATTTCAACAACCCCTGCGACCAGAATGGGTCGGGCTATAACACGGAAACTTGTTATGGATGCACCAATGAATGTTCAACCAATGGGGCGAAGCAGTGTTCGGGGAGCGGATATCAGACCTGCGGAAATACCGATGCGGATCCGTGTTGGGAGTGGGGGACGGTGACGGCGTGTGGAACGGGATATTACTGCTCGGCGGGTCAGTGCGTTGAGGGCGTGAGCCAAATGACCTCCATCATCCCTGCCGGCTGTTTCAACATGGGCGATGCCTTCTATGAGGGCGGATCAGAAGAACGACCGGTTCATAATGTCTGCATCTCGGCTTTCCAGATGAATGTTTATGAAGTGACCAACGCCCAATACAAGGCCTGCGTGGATGCGGGGTCCTGCACCGCCCCGGGAAGCAGTTCTTCCTATACCCGCTCTTCATATTATGGAAATGCAATCTACGACAATTACCCGGTGATCTATGTGGATTGGAGCCAGTCGAAGGCATTTTGCCAATGGACGGGAGGGAGACTGCCGACGGAGGCGGAGTGGGAGTATGCGGCGCGGGGAGGATTGGCGGGCAAGAGGTATCCGTGGGGGGATGATTCGCCCACCTGTACCTTGGGGGCGAATAACGGGTCGCAGTATGATTCATGTTCTCCGGATGATACGATCGCGATGGGGAGCTTTGCCCCGAATGGATATGGCCTTTATGACATGGCCGGGAATGTTTGGGAGTGGGTGAATGACTGGTATGATTCGGCGTATTACTCAACCAGCCCGACGCAGGATCCGCAGGGGCCTTCTTCGGGGTCATACCGGGTCTTGCGCGGCGGGTGCTGGGACAACGTCACCGTCTACCTGCGCGCATCCTTTCGGGGCTACTACAACCCGACGAACCAGAACGGCAGCTACGGGTTTCGTTGCGTTCGTTAGGTCTAAATAGTTTTGGAATTTTGGAGTTTGGAATTTGGGAAAATGTAGTTGCCCCATTTATGGGGCATTTGTTTTTGTAGTTCGCCGATTTACGTGTCCCGTCACTGGGCGGGATCGGCGGTTTTGAATAACGAAAAATGAAAGGCCTAAAAAATATTCGGCTGAAGAATTACGACTATTCAGCCGATGGCCACTACTTCGTAACCATAGCTTCCAATGACCGCGCCGGATTTTCAGCGGATGATTTGAAATTGATTGAGGAAGAGATCCGGGATTTGCCGGCAATCAAGGGTATCGGGCTGGATTTCCATGTTTTAATGGCCGATCACCTTCACCTGATATTGGTTTTAACCGGATGCGGGTTGAAATTGGGTGAAGTGGTGAGAAGATTCAAGGCAAAAACGAGCAAGAAGGCGGGGAGGAAATTGTGGCAGCCGAATTATTATGAGCATGTGATCAGGAATGAAGAAGCCCTCCGTCGGATTCGGGAGTATGTTCAGAATAACCCGTTGGTGGAGAAGATCGAGTTTGAGGATTTTTATAAAAATGAATGCCGATCCCGCCAGGGACGGGACAGGTCCCTCTGAAATCGGGATAAATAAATCGGCGGACTACGGTGCCGATAAATCGGCGGACTACGAAACAACGGTCAATCTAGGAATGACGGTCATGATTGAAAGGGGGCGGGCCCGGATACAACCGGGTCTTGCGCGGCGGGAGCTGGAACAACAACACCAACAACCTGCGCGCATCCAATCGGAACAACAACAACCCGACGAACCAGAACAACAACAACGGGTTTCGTTGCGTTCGTTAAGCCTCTGGATTTTGCTCGAAGGCCGGAGTCCCGGGCCGGGAGGCCCGGGAGGGCGCCTTCCAGAGACCAGAAGGCCCGCACCCTGCCTCTTGATTTTTCCCCCTCACCCTTCCCTCTCCCCGCAGGGGAGAAGATTTAGATAAAGGGGTAATAAAAAAAGAATAAAATATTATTGTCTTGGTCATGGCCGATTCCCATCCCATTCTGATTGCTATTATAATGAATAATGCATGTGGTCTTAAATGTTTCCTCATCAGTCATTCCCGTAGCGAAATGACGGGGATTTCGGATCTGGATAATGAATTTGTAGTTGCCTCATTTATGAGGCTCGGTCTGAAAAAAATCCTTCAGAGCCCGATCCCTCCCGATGTCGGGATAAATAAATCGGGCAACTACATAATAAATGCTAAACGTTCTGGAAAGAGCTGACCTTGATTTATGATTAAAGATCTCCAAATTGAAGACCGGATCACCGAACTGGGGTTAAGACTGCCTGACCCTCCCCGCCCCCTGGGGGCCTATCTACCCGTGGTGCGGGTGGGGAATCTAGTTTTTGTCAGCGGGATGCTTCCCCGGCTGGAAGGAAGGCTGGTTTCGGTCGGGAAACTGGGGCAGGAACTCAATCTCAAGGATGGACAGGAGGCGGCCCGCCTGGCGCTTTTAAACGGATTGGCGGCGATTAAAAGCGAGATCAAAAACCTGGCCGCGGTAAAGAAAATTATCCGCCTGAACTGCTATGTTAATTCGGCCCTGGGATTCACAGAACAGGCGCAGGTGGCAGACGGGGCCAGCAATATCCTGCTGGCAGTGTTTGGCGAGGCCGGGCGGCACTCCCGGGTTTCGGTGGGGGTGGCCGAGCTCCCCGGCGGGGCCGCGGTGGAACTGGACCTGATCGTGGAAGTCGAACCCCGGGATTAACCGGGGTTCTTTATTTTATCTTAACCAACTGGTTTTCCCCAATGGTTGGATAATCATGAAGTTTGAATAGATCCGGAGGTGAGCATGAGTTACATGAATGAAATCCTGATAATTTTTATTTGTCTATTATTCTCGGCATTTTTTGCTATGAGCGAGACCGCGCTTTTACGCCTGCGACTGGCGGCGGTGGAGTCGAAAGCCGGGGCGGGCCAGGCCACCGCGGTGGTGATCCGCCATATCCTTTCTTCCACCTCCCGGTTTCTTTCCTCGATTCTGATTGGAAACAACCTCGCGAATATCGCGGCCAGCGCCGTGGCGGCATCCTTGTTTGTCGGCATCTGGGGAGAGAAACTGGGGGTGCTGGCGGCCACCGGAATCATGACCGCGGTCATCCTGATTTTCTGTGAAATCATCCCGAAAACCCTGGCCGCGAACAACCCGGAAAGGTATTCCAGCCTGGTTGCGCTTCCCCTGTACGCGATTCAAGGTTTGCTCTGGCCCCTCAGCAAGTTTCTGGAATTGATCACCGCGCCTTTGATCAAGATTCTGGGGGGACGGGAGGCCCTGGAGCAAGCGGTCAGCGAAGAGGAGATCCTCCGCCTGGTGCGGGTGGGGGCCCGGACCGGCTCGATCGAAAAATACCCGGCGGTCATCGTGGGCGCCGCGCTCCAGGCCTCCAAGACCACCGTGGCGGAGGTGATGGTGCCGCGGGCGGAAATTTTCGCGGTTTCGGAGGATGCCGGTCCGGAACAGGTTTTAAGCCAGATGGTGGAGGACAGGTATACCCGAGTTCCGGTTTACCGGGGGGATCTCGATCATGTCGTGGGTGTGGTTCACCTGAAGGATGTGATCGCGATCTCCCGGGGGGTTTTGAAGGGAACCCACCGGGACATCATCCGCCCGGTGCTGCGGGTCCCGGCCGGGAAGAAGACGCTCGAGCTTCTCCGGGAAATGCAGATCAGCTTTTCCCACATGGCGATCGTGAAGGATGAATTCGGGGCCACCGTCGGGTTGGTGACCGCGGAAGACATCCTGGAGGAGATCGTGGGCGAGATCCGGGATGAGTTTGACCAGGAAGAACTGGAGGCGATTCAGAAGGAGCCGGATGGGCATTACCTGGTTCTGGCCAGGATGAAGGTGGTGGATTTTAACCGGCAGACCGGTCAGAGCCTGCAGCACCCGCAGATAGGGAAGGGGCAGACCATCGGGGGATTGTTCATCAATCTACTGGGTCGGACCGCGCACAATGGCGATCTGGTCAGCGTCGGCAACCACCAGCTCGAAGCGGTGGATGTCTCCGGGATCAGGATCGTCCGAATCCGGGTCATCCCACCCACGGAAACGCCGGCGGAAAAAGCTAAGGAGGGAATCACCAGCGGGGAATGAAGCCGAGCCCGCCCCTAACCAAAAGCCCGCGACGCAAGGGAAAATTTCATCACGATCAGTTAACATTAAAGTTGTATTTTTCCTAAACTACGGCGTTTTCCTTACTTCTTTTTCCCCCCCTTTTTATGATAATTCCCGGAAATCGGAAGGAGGGTCATTTTGGAAGATCTTTATCTCAAATTCGGACGGCGGCTCAAATCTTTACGGACGGAAACCGGCTTAAGTCAGAGGGAACTGGCTCAGCTCACCAACCTGAGCGCCAACTATATCGCCCTCTTGGAAGCGGGGAAGCGGTCACCCTCATTGCCGGCCATCGCGGTTTTGGCCGGCAGCTTGCAGGTGCCGATCAACAAACTCATGGATTTTGAAGTCCAGGATCCGGTGGAAAAGAAAAAAGGCCGGAAACACCTGGATTACCGCGAACGGGTTAATCGTCTTCTCTTTGCCAAGGATGAAACCAAGGTCAGACTCCTGTATGATGTGATCCGCAGGATTTTGAAAGGGTAATTAAAACCCTGGACCGGATTTCCTGTGAGTTTTAAACCCCGAGAAATAACCAAGATCTGATCGATTCCGTTCTTGACATTCCTCGCTGGGGTAATCGAAGGCGCCCAAGCCCCGATCACTATTTTCTCAAAAGGCCGGAACGATCCCGTCCGGGGGAAGGTCACAGGCTGATAAGCTTAAGCCCGGAACGGTAACGGCCGGAGAGTTCCTGATAAGCCAGGTTGCCCAGCTTGATAAAATCGATCATTTCCGGCTGAAGGTCCCGGGTGACCTTACCCGGCCTTCCCATCACCATCTTCCCGGAAGGAATCCGGGTGTTAGGCGTGAGCAGGGTGCCGGCGGCGATCAGCACGTCGTCCCCGATCCGGCATTGGGGAAGGATGATGGCCCCGATTCCGATCAGGACATTATCCCCGATCTCGGAATGATGGACGACCGCCCCGTGGGCGATATGGCAGCCCCGGCCGAAGGAGGCGGTGAATTCCGGATCGGCATGGACTACCGCGTTATCCTGGACACAGGTTCCATCCCCGATCCGGATCCCGCCGAAATCACCCCGGAGCACGGCCCCGGGCCCGACGAAACAATTTTTCCCGATGATGACGTCCCCGATCACGCTGGCGGAGGGGTGAATGTATACGCCTTCCTCCAGCCTGGGCTTTTTCCCTTCAAATTCATAGATGGCCATCAGGTTATCCTCCTTATTTGAATGCCAAAGGGTTTCTGGTTTCTGGTTTCGAGTTTCTGGTTTGGAAAAGGGGCATTTGAGCTTTGAACTTTGTGCTTAACCTAAATAGTTTTGACTTATTCATTTAAATAATTATATTTTAGGGGAAATTATTAAAGAAAACCCGGAAAGAATTTTAGAAAGGGGGAGAACGTGAAAGATTTAAAAAACAAAATTGCGCTGGTGACCGGGGCGGCCACCGGAATTGGCGAGGCTACCTCCCTGGCGTTTGCGCGGGAAGGGTGCGACCTGGTGCTTGCCACTCGGGCCAATGCCAAGGGCTTAAATGCCACCGCCGATAAGATTCGCGCGATGGGACGGAAAGCCCTGACCGTGATGACGGATGTCTCCAAGCGGGATGATGTCGAGAAACTCTGCCAGACCGCGTTAAAGGAATTCGGAAGGGTGGACATTTTAATGAACAACGCCGGGGTGGGCCTGGGCTGCGAACTCAAGGACATGTCCCTGGAAGATTGGGATTGGGTCATGGGGGTAAATTTCTGGGGTTCGGTCCACACCCTGTATTATCTGCTCCCCCACATGGTGGAGCGGGGGTCGGGGCACATCGTGAACGTGTCCTCCGGGGCGGGGTTGACCGGTTTGCCGGCCAGCGGCGCTTATACCGCCAGCAAATTCGGCCTGGTCGGCCTGACCGAGGTCCTGCGCACCGAGGTGGAGCGGTTCGGGATCGGGGTAACCGTCGTCTGCCCGGCCGTGATCCGGACCAACATCTTTGATTCCACCCGGGTGAAGGGATTCAAGAAGGAAGTTACCAAGCCGCCGGTTTTCATGAAAATGACTCCGGAAAAAGCGTCCCTGCTGATCATCCGGGGGGTCAAGCGGAACCAGGCGGTCCTGGTGATTACCGCCTTTGCTAAGATTTGTTATAACATCAAGAGGTTTTCCCCCGCGCTCTTCCGGCAGGTGGCCAAGGGCATGTTCAGTCAATCCCTTAAACACAAGGAATAAGAGCGCTAGACGCTGGAGAGAAGCCTGGAGATTACTCGGTAGGCCCGGTTGGCCAGTTCTTCCGGGGAATCGCTCGCGCCTTTATTCACGTAACTGGAAGGCTCGAAGGATTTCAGGAATTTCTTGAATTCATCGTCACATTTCCTCACCGTGAAAAAGAGGAGGGGGATTTTTTTCTTGGCGCTTAATCCCTTTTCAATCTCCCGGAGAGAAACCGCCGCTTGAATTCCGTTAATAATCGGCATCTCCACGTCCAGGATCCCCAGGTTGACCGGCTGCTTTTCCCGCATGCGGCGGGTGGCGTTGGAGATGAATTCCGCGCCGTTCTTGCAGGGGATGACCTCGCGGCCGATCTTCTTGTCGATCAGGAGGCGGGTGATCAGGTTCCGGAGCAGGTCGGAGTCCTCGGCGTAAATTATGCAATCCAGGGTTTTAGCCGGAGGGGGTTCGAGATGCTCGGTCAGGGTGAGACCGCAGCTGGCGCAGTGGGTGACCTCGCTTCCCGACTCCAGGATGACATAGGTATCAACCTCGACCCCGCAGCTCGGGCAGTAGGTTTTTTTCGATGAGTTGGCCGGCATAATCAGTTTGTTCTGCTAAATTGAGACCGCGATTTCAAGCCAGTGTCCGGTAACGTCGGATCCGCCCACCTCCCGCCGGAAAGCATATTCAAAAGATCCCCGCGGCATCCGCCATCCCAGTCCAAGCCCGTACCAGTCACGATCAGACCGGTCGAATGAATATCCTCCCCGGATAAAAATTTCCTTCCGGGCCACCAGTTCTATCCCCAAATTATATCCCAGATTGTCGCTCTTGGCTTTGGGCAGCCAGAGGAGGTCGAAATCCAGGTTGACATACTCGCCCAGACGGGAACCCAGGCCAAAATCCACTTCCCGCTGATCGCCTTTGACGTGAACCAGGTTCTTCCCGATCACACCGAAAATAATGTAGTGGCTGGGAATGAAAAGAGCGGAGGCATCCAGGCGCCAGCCTTTCCGATGAGGCCAGAGATAGTGGGTGGTGACTCCGAGATGAAATGATCTGAGATATTCCTGGGCAAGCGCGACGGCCACTTCCTGGGCCTCGGTCTGCTGGTCATAATCCCGGTCCCTTTTTTTATAGATATATGCTACCCCTGCCCCCACCGGAGAGGTTTTGGTATCCACGATCGAGCCAGAAAGATAGTGAAAATTTTCCGAACCGGAGTTAACGAGGGTGTAACCCGTTCCGACTGTGTATCTTTTGGTCTGGGTCAGGCCGGCCGGGTTGAAAAAAATGGCGGAGTTGTCGTCTGCCATCGCCCGGAAAGCTCCCCCCATTCCGACGCTTTTGGCCCCGATGGATTCATAAAAGGCCCGGCCCTCCGTCGCGGTCAGCACGGCCAAGGCAAGAGTCAGGAAGGGGAGAATTTTCAAATTTATTCTTGGTCTCAAGCTCAATTTAAAACAATAAATCCTGGCGTATGGTATCGTAAATCGCTTTGCCATTGTTGTCATTCCGGGCTTGACCAAGCCTGCCCCGGACTTGATCCGGGGGAATCCAACCTCTTCTTCTGGATTCCCGCTTTCGCGGGAATGACGGTTAAGAAATACAGGCAAAAATATCTATCAGTATTGTACTGAACTAATCTTATCATTTAACGGTATATTACTCGACCTTTTATTTTTTAAATAGTTCCGAGAGAAAGCGACCGGTATGGGATTCCGGAATTTCCGCCAGCTCCTCCGGGGTGCCGGCTCCGACCAGTTCCCCCCCCTGATCCCCGCCTTCGGGGCCCAGGTCAATGACATAATCCGCGGATTTGATCA
The DNA here is from genome assembly GCA_026388655.1 of Pseudomonadota bacterium. Lineage (GTDB taxonomy): Bacteria > Desulfobacterota > JAPLJL01 > JAPLJL01 > JAPLJL01 > JAPLJL01. The sequence goes on along the minus strand of JAPLJI010000004.1, from coordinate 92 downwards.
CCTCGAGATTGTGCTCGATGATGACGATCGTGTTTCCCTCATCTCGAAGCCTCAGGAGGAGGTTAAGCAGGTGCTGGACGTCGGCAAAGTGA
>JAPLJI010000093.1 GCA_026388655.1 Pseudomonadota bacterium | reverse complement strand
GGCAACCTGCCCCGTGTCACCGGGGCCGAGAAACCGGTGGTTCTCGGGTGCATTTACCCGGCCGGTTGATCGGAATTTTCCGGAGGGCCTGTTCCCTGAACCGGCCCTCAGATTTGTTCAGGGGAACGAACCCGATATCTAATCCGAAAAACGCAGTCTATATTTTCCATTTCCATGTAGTTGCCCGATTTATTTATCCCGACTTCAGAGGGATTTATCCCGATCCGGGAGGGATCGGGCTTTTTTAAAACCGCCGATCCCCTCAGCGAAGGGACAAGTGAATCGGCATACTACAAAAAAATCCACTCCGGAAAGACGTAGGGAGGATCCATCTGAGTATTTCGGGATAATCGGATCGAATTTTTCCGCGAAAACCCGTGTCTCGGAAATGAATTTCCGGTATTATTGAACTATGTTTAACATCACCCCCGCGGATCTCAACGCCTACCTGGGCAGTCTTCCGGTTTCCCGGAGGATCGTAAGGCGGGTGAAGCCCCTAGCCCTGGGTTTGGGTCCTTTGTGGCTTTTGCGGAGAGCGGGCCGGAGAACCGCCGGCCTGCCCCTCGGAACGGCGGCCACTCAACTTACCGGAACCTCGGTACGCGATAACCTTACTTCGGGAAGCACCCAGTTCCAGACCCTGATGGCCGCGGTCCGGCGCTTCCGCCCGGACGGGATCGGAATTATTTCTGATCTTTCCATTGAAGCCCAGGCCTGCGGTTGCGAGGTCAAATTCCCGGAAAACGGCCTTCCCTACGTTTCTTCCAAATTGATTGAAAACCCGGAAGACCTGGAAAAGTTCAGGGTCCCAGATCCCTACCGGGCCGGCCGGATGCCGGTGGTATTGAAAACCGTCCGCCTGCTCTCCCAAAAATTAGGATTGGCCGTCGGCTCCGGGGGCATAGGCCCCTTCACCCTGGCGGGAGAATTGATCGGCACCGAACGGGCCGCCCTGGCCGTCTACACCGAGCCGGATTTTCTCCACGCTGTCCTTAGGTATGCGACCGAAGTGGTCATCAGCTATCAACTGGCCCAGATCGCGTCCGGATCCGACACCGTAATCATCGGGGAGCCCACTGGTTCAATCCTCTCCCCTCGACATTTTCGGGAATTCGCCGCGGGCTATTTGACCCGGATCATCAAAAAGCTCCCGGTCCCGGTCACGCTTCATATCTGCGGTGACTGCGCCCATCTCCTGGATGAAATCGCCCTCCTCCCCATTGCCAGTTTAAGCGTGGACGCCCCCGTAAACCTGGCGGAGGCGGCCCGGAAAATCCCCGCGAATGTCATCCTTTCCGGCAACCTTGACCCGATAACCGTGGTCCGTGAACTCGATCCCCGCGGGGTCCGCGAAGCCACCTTGAAGCTCCTGACCGAAATGGATCCTTACCCGAACTTTCTCCTCTCCACCGGCTGCGATATCACCCCGGACACGCCGATGGAAAATATCCAAGCCATTCTGGATGCAGTGAGGGAATACAGATATAAACCTTAAGCCAAGGAGATTTTAATGCTCGAAGAACTAAGGAACGCCGTGATCTCGGGTGCCGACAAAAAGGCCGAGGAATTCGTCCGCCAAGCGCTCGCGGAAGGGAAAGAACCCATCTTCCTGATGAACGAGGGCCTGATCCCGGCGATGGAGGAAGTGGGCGAAAGGTTCAACCACAAGGAATATTTCGTCCCCGAGGTTCTCCTCTCCGCCCGGGCGATGAAGGCGGGCCTGGCCCTCCTCCGTCCCCTGCTCACCGAGCAAAAATTTCAACCGGTGGGGTTGGTGGTGCTCGGAACCGTGCAGGGTGATCTCCACGACATCGGGAAAAATATTGTCGGGATGGTCCTGGAAGGGGCCGGGTTCCAGGTCCAGGACCTGGGGGCGGACGTGCCCCCGGATAAATTCGTGAACGCGGTCAAGGAAAGCGGGGCCCAGATCCTCGGGATGTCCGCCCTGCTCACCACCACCCGGACGGTAATGGCCACGGTAGTGAAAAAGCTGAAAGAACAGGGGATCCGCCCGGGCGTTCGGATCATGGTGGGAGGCGCCGCGGTTTCGGATGATTACGCCCGCAAAATCGAGGCGGACGCCTTCGCCAAAGACGCCCTGGAGGCGGTGGCCAAAGCTCGGGAATTGACCGTTAGAAGGTAGCCGCAAGCTTTAGCTTGCGAAAACATGTTTTAGCACTTTGATTTATTAATTTTATTTTATTATGAAACTGATTGATTGGGTAAAATCCTCCCCGTCCCGCAAGGTCATCCCCCTCGCGGGTTACCCGGGGATTAAGCTAACCGGCTCCTCGGTCCGGGAAACCCTGGAAAACCCGGAGCTGCAAGTCCGTTCGCTGAAAGTCCTGTTTGACCGGATTCAGCCCGACGGCATCCTCCCCATTATGGATCTTACCGTGGAAGCCCAGGCCCTGGGGGTAAAGATCCAGATGCCCGATCAGGAAGCCCCCTCGGTGGTTGATCATCCTTTGAAAAGTCCATCCGACCTCCAATCCCTGACTGTCCCCGACCCGATAAAATCGGGGCGGATGCCGGTTTACCTCCGGGTGGCCGAATTGCTCAAAGCCATCCTGCCCGACGTGGCCCGGGGATGCTATGCCATCGGCCCTTTTACGCTCGCCGGGGAAATGGTTGGGGTGGAACCGCTTTCCTTCCTGCTTTATGAAAACCCGGAATTTGCCCGGGCGGCCATCGAGTTCTCCGCCCAGGTCACGACCGCTTATTTGAAAGCCCAACTCGGTTCCGGGGCGACTTTCGGAGTGATCCTCGAGCCCACAGCGGTAATTCTTTCGCCAAAAATGTTTAATGATTTCTGTCTGCCGGCTTTAAAAATAATTACCCAATCCATCCCCCAGCCGATCGTTCTTCATATCTGCGGGGATACCGAACATCTCCTGGAAGGAATGAAAAATACCGGGGCCCAGGGTTTGAGCCTGGACAGCCCGGTGGATCTTCCCGCGGCGGCGAAGAAACTTCCCTCTGATCTGGTCTTGATCGGAAACCTTCACCCGGTGGAGGTGATGGTGGAGTTATCTCAGGGAGAGGTCCGGGAAAAGACCCGATCCCTTCTCTCGGCGATGTCCGGTTTCCCGAACTTTATCCTCTCCTCCGGGTGCGACCTCCCTCCCGAAACCCCGATCGAAAATATCCATGCGCTGGTTCAGATAGCCAGATCGATTTAATGTTTCGTAAATGGTTTTACATAATCAGGGTTGAATTCATCCTCGATTTTGATTATGTAGGGGCGGCCTGCAACCTGTCCTGAGCGTAGTCGAAGGGCGGCCGCCCGAAGAAGGGAGCCCGCGGAAGGGCTCCCCTACGAAATAATAATCACCGTCAAAGTATTTTTGAAACACAACTCGAGCCTCCCAGCCTATTTGCCCTTATCCAATTCAAAACTATCAACACAGGCTTTGAGCTGGGCGGAGGTCGAAGCCCACTGCTTCTCCACGGCCGTGGCGGTAACCAGGTAGACCCGGCCCGCCTTCAATACCGATCTCACGTACAAATGCAGGGCCAAACTCTGATATGAGCCGGTACACTCGAAAACATAAGTGTCCGGGCCGAGCTTTTTTTCACTGATCAGCTTGAGACCAGACTGTTCCAGCTGTTGCTTGCTCTGGGTGGCCAATTCATCGATAGTCCCGGTGAAGGGTTTGCTTTGCACGTTGACGTTGGGGGCGAAACCATCGGAAAACGAGAGATACATCATCAGGGCCTGATAAGTATCGTTTTTGGCCGCCTCCTCCAGGGGAGCGATCGAGAATCCGTTCTGTTTGAAATGCAGTCTCTCCGCCGGGGCGCGATTGAGACAGGCGGCGCATAATACCGCGGCCAGGATGATTAATAAATTCCGTTTCATTCTTGGTCTCCTTTCTTTAAAACAGGTAATGACTTTAGACAGATTTTCCTTTCAATAGGTTTCCCGCATCCTAGTAGGCCGATTCCCAATCAACATATCAACAAGATGGGTAGCCGCAACCTTCAGGTTGCGCCATTTTCGCAGGCTAAAGCCTGCGGCTACGTAGGTGACCGCGGCGGCGATGATCGCGGCGTCGTCGAGAAATCCCCCCAGGGGAACAAAATCCGGGAGGGCGTCAAACGGGTCAATAAAATAAAGCAAAGCCCCCACCGCCACCGCTTTTTTAATCTTTCCGACCGCCGGGTCGTTTAACAGTTCGAAAAGGGCGATGGATTCCCGGAGAAAAGGCACGCGCTTGCCAAACCTGACGACCTTCGGTTTAAACCCTTTTTCGACCAGGCCCTGGCCCACCACCTTGGCTTCTTTGATTTCGGTCATGGTATCTGAAAAACAAATCGCCGAAAAACCGACAGCTTTAGAACTCAATTATTGTAGGGGCGGCCTTCAACGGCCGCCCGCCCTTCCGGATGGCTCGGTAACGGAGAAGGGAGCCCATGGAAGGGCTCCCCTACGAAAAAAAACAGCATCTGATCAGTCTTTTTCGTTGATAAATTTGGCCGGGTTGGAGCGGGCTTTCTCGAGCTTTTCCTCAAAACCGGAGCCGAGATCGGCGCCTAATTCCTGGGCCCTCTTCTTGGCGGAGAGACCGATATTCCGCGAATCGCGATAGAAGCTATCCGTGGGTTTGGCCTTGGGATCATATTGTTCGAGCCGCTGCGATTCGGTCAGATGAAACTGAACCCGGGAGATCAGGCGTTTCAGGTCCTGGCCCTGGCACCGAGGGCACTGGAGCGAAACCTCCTCCTCCGGCTTCCGGATCAGCTCGCTGAATTCCTTTTCGCAGGACCGGCAGAGATATTCGTAAATCGGCATTTTTAACTTGTAATTCCCCGTGGTCTTGCCACGGGGTTACCTTATTCCGTCATTCCGCACTTGATTCAGCCTGCCCCGGACTTGATCCGGGGGAATCCAGTTCCAATTGAATGGTTCCCTGCTTTCGCAGGGACAGCGTCTGGATCCCCGCTGGAGTTTATCCCGCACTCTGATGCGGGACGGGGATG
>JAPLJI010000136.1 GCA_026388655.1 Pseudomonadota bacterium | reverse complement strand
GTTCCAGGGTTTAAACAATAATTTATAAACCCCGCAGCGGTTGATCGATTCCTGGGCGACATTCACGTCCGCATACCCGGTCAGAAGGATCCGGACGGTGGACGGAGAAATCATTTTGGCTTTTTCCAGAACCTCAATGCCGGTCATTACCGGCATCCGATGATCGGAAACGATCACCGCCGTTTCCTGCGAAGTCAGCAAGGAAAGCGCTTTTTGCGCCGAAGTCGTTACCCAGAGATAATACGACTCGCCGTGGAGGACGCGCTGGAGGGATTTTATAACCAGATCGTCGTCGTCGACAATAATGATGTTAGAAAGTTGATTGTTCATTTATGTTCTCCTTTTTTTTAAGCTGGCCTATGCATCCTGATCGTTAAATGACCAAAGGAACATCCCTTAGGATCAGTGCTCATTGTCCCGGTTGTCCCAAACCACCTTGATATAATTCAGCTCACCATTCTGATTGCTGGAAATCTCAATAACCTCAGGAGTCGGATGCTCCGGTTCGGCCGCGGGTTTTATCGTTGAGTTTTCGGCATTCTCGGAGACGGCAGTTTCCATCCGTTTTATCCACTCGAGGTAGAGGGCGAGTTCATTAAGCACGGTCAGGGTGACATCCGAACCGTATTCGGAGGACTTGATCTCCTGGGGCTCCGGCTCCGCCCCGGTTTGCGCGGGCGGAGCAAGATTTCCGTTCTCTATTTTGTTTAGAAAGTAGAGGTAAGCGCCGATTTCATTCAGGGCCTGGTAAACATCGGGGTTTGCCTTGGCGTTTTCCAGCGACTGATCGGTTGCCGGGATGGCCGCCGGCTCCGCCGAAAGGGCGAAGCCGGTCATTCCGCCCACCCCGATCAGCGTGATCAACGCGATCAGGCATATTTTGAAGATTTTATCTTTCTTGGACATTGTTCCCTCCTTATTTCTTTCTTCTCAGGAAGAACATACCGAAGAGAGGAAGGAACCCGAAGCCCAGGTGGCCATCGGCACCGCATCCGCCCATGCCGGGGAGGGTGGCCCCGCCCAGGTCGGAACTAATCTGATTTTCATCCGCCGGGGGATTTACTTTCACCGCCGCCGAATTTCCGGAGATGTGGGTGGTGGAAAAACCGTCCGGATAAACGATTCGAAGCGCGAAAAAGTAGGTGTTGTTAGAATCGAGGCCGGCAACGGTGTGGCTGGTTTCGGTAATCAATCCATCAACCTGGTCCCAGGTGTCGTTATCGGTGGGCTGATAATTTTCGTCGGTGGTTTGAAAGGAATAGAGGAGATAGCCGGCGATTAAATTGATATCCCCAGCCGATTGCGCCGCTTCCCAGAAAAAGTCGGCCTCGCCGGCCTCGTCTCTTACTTCGATAATCTGCGGGGCCGGGATCAGTCTTAAGGTTGCTTCGGGAAACAATAAAGAATCACCTTTGGCCTGACCAAGTAGTCCCGTGATGGCATAGTATCCGGCGTGGGAAGAACCTCCGTTTTCCGGCTGATAATCGATTTTGGTTATGATCGTATCATTCAAATTCCAGTTGATATTCCGGAGAACCAGATCCGTATACCACCAGTCCGCCTCCCCAACATTGTCTGTCCAGGATTTCCCGGTTGCGCTGTTCATGATCCAACTCGAAAATTTACTCTCCAAGCCACCGGCGTTAGACGCGACATGGCCAGTCGCCGACGAGGGTAAACCACCGCCCCCCGGTTTGATAGATATTGCTAGGGGGGGACAGATCAACATCGATAACAGAAGCAAAATGAATATGGATGAAATTAATTCCCCTCCCTGAAGTTTGGACGCGATCCTTATTCCCTTACTGAAGATTGAAATTTTTCCTTTTGATTCCATGTTTTTCTCCTTTTCTCCCCAAGTTGATGACATTTTTAATTTCCCACTGCTGGTTAATAAATGCATGGAGCGTGCCAAGGTTTTTCCAGTAGGTGTTTTCGTGGCTTCCCGACGAGGAATGGAAAAACTCGGGATTAAAAAAGGGGGTCACGATCAACCCGGTAGGTCAGAATAAACCCAAGAAGAATTGACGAATTACGATTGACGATCCTCCTTCGCCAATCCTCCTACGCTGATCCCGCTGGAGCTCCGGAGGACATGGGCTATGGAGGACAGGTTGACGAGTGAAAACAAAAAATCTGACGAATGAAAAATCATAACGTCATTCCTGCGAAAGCAGGAATCCAGTTTCGTTATTTAACCCTTTGCTCTCTGCCTTATGCCCTTTGCTAACAATGACCAGAGACTAGAAATCAGAGACAAAAGAAGGTTTCGAGTTTGCAGTTTCGGGTTTCGAGTTAAAACAAGGAAATTAAAGAAACCAGAAAGTAGGGCAAGGCTTCAGCCTTGCGGGGAAAAAGATCAATGGCTCGAGGGGAAAATAGTTTCAAGTTCAAAGTTCGTAGCTTCCAGCCCCGCTTCCAGCCCGTAGGGCTTACAGGCCGGAGGGTAGGGCTTACAGGCCGGCTTCCAGCCCGTAAGGGCCTCCAGCCCGGAGGGATTGACGAGTGAAAAGCGAAGAAGAAATGACGATTGACGATTTACGATTGACGAATGAAAAGCGAAAAAGAATTGACGAGTGAAAAACCAGTTCAAAGTTTAAAGTTCCGAGAAAAGAATTGAGGAAAAAGTGAGAAGCAGAGAAAAAAACGTCCTTCCCGTGAAACTTGTCATTATCCGCAACGCTGAAGGAATATATTCAGATCCTTCAGCTCCAGTTTTCGTTCGCTCAGTAACTTTGACTTGGGAACCAACCGGCTTTTCTCTTTCGAATGTTTGAATAAACCGATCGCGGAATTAATCGTTCCTTTCAATTCCTGGTTGTTCCAGGGTTTAAACAATAATTTATAAACCCCGCAGCGGTTGATCGATTCCTGGGCGACATTCACGTCCGCATACCCGGTCAGAAGGATCCGGACGGTGGACGGAGAAATCATTTTGGCTTTTTCCAGAACCTCAATGCC
>JAPLJI010000056.1 GCA_026388655.1 Pseudomonadota bacterium | reverse complement strand
GGCAGGTGAAAGATCTCCCGGGCTTCTTCCGGCGTGGCCGGTTCCCGGTCGGCCTTCATGATCGCGAACGTGAATGTGAACCACGGCCGCCCCGGAGTTATAACATTTAACCGCGTCCTCGATGATCTCCTGGGCGCCGTAGGGGACCGCCGGGTTCTGCTCCTTGCTGGCCCGGGCTCCGGCCAGCGCGGCGGTGATGACGGCTTTATTTTCTTTTCCCATTTAAATACGAGGCCGGGACCGCTTAGGCTTTCTTTCCCTCCGCCGCCGGCGCCGGTGCGGCCTTTTCTTTCTTTTTCTTTTCGGGCTTGGGGGCCTGGGCCAGTTTGAGCCCGCGCAGTTTACGTTGGGCCCGTTTCAGCTTTTTCCGCAGGGTCCGCAGGTTGGCGGGATCAGGTTTCTTTTCTTTTTCCTGGCCGAGTTTCTGCAGGCGGCTTTTCATCTTCTCGATGCGCTGCTTTTGTTCTTCGGGGGTCCGGGCTTTCTTTGCCTTTTCCTTTTTCGTGGTCATGCCTCTCTCTCCTTTGTTTACGCCAGTCGGCTAACCGTTGGCTGATTTCCTTTTCCTCCCCTAAATCCGTGGGCTGGTAATAATACCCGCGCCCCCGCAGTTTCTCGGGGAGATATTCTTGGGCCACAAAGTGCCCGGAATAATTATGAGGATAATCATAATTTTTGCCATAGCCAAGCTCTTCCATCAGGCGGGTGGGGGCGTTTCTCAACTCGAGGGGAACCGGGAGGGAACCCTCTTTTTCCACGTCGGCCCGGGCTTTCAGGTAAGCCTGGTAGGAAGCATTGCTCTTGGGGGCGGAGGCCAGGTAGGTAGCGGTCTGCGCGAGGGGAATCCAACCCTCGGGGAGCCCGACGAAGTCAAAGGCCTGCATGGCCGCCACCGCCAGGGGCAGGGCCCGGGGATCGGCGTTGCTCACATCCTCGGAGGCGAAAATAACCATCCGGCGGGCGATGAAGAGGGGATCTTCCCCGCCTGCGAGCATCCGGGCCAGATAATAGACCGCGGCGTCGGGATCGCTGCCCCGCAGGCTTTTGATAAAAGCCGAGATCAGGTTGTAATGTTCTTCCCGATCCTTATCGTAAAGCGGGAGCTTGTGACCGATAACCTCCTGGACCAGGGCCGGCTCGATCGCTTTTTCGTTTCCCGGCCCGGGGGAAGCGGCCGAGGCGGCGATTTCCAGGATGTTCAGGGCCCGCCGGGCGTCTCCCTCGGCGAATTCGGCCATGAGCTTCTGGGCGGCGGGATCCACCCGGAGGTTCATTCCCCCCAGGCCCCGTTCCCGGTCCCCCCTCGCCCTTTCCAGGAGCTTTTCGATATCGGAGGCGTTCAGGGGCTTTAAAACCAGGACCCGCGCCCGGGACAGGAGCGGGGAGATCAACTCAAAGGAAGGATTTTCGGTAGTCGCGCCCAGAAGAATGATGGTGCCTTTTTCGATAGGGGGGAGAAAGGCGTCCTGCTGGGCCCGGTTAAAACGGTGGATCTCGTCCACGAACAGGATGGTCCGTTTTCCGGAGTAGGTCAATTGCTGCCGGGCTTCCTCCATCACCTCCCGGATTTCTTTCACCCCGGAGAGGACCGCGGAAAAGTGGACGAAAAGATATGGACCCGCCCGGGCCAGAAGGCCGGCCAGGGTGGTTTTGCCGCTTCCCGGTGGGCCCCAGAGGATCAGGGAAGGAACCTCGCCGGTTTCCATGACTTTTGCGAGGAAGCGCCCGGGAGCCAGAAGGTGTTCCTGCCCGACGAATTCCTGGATATTTCTCGGCCGCATCCGGTCCGCCAGCGGGGCGGAGGAAGCGGGGGGGGAGAAAAGATTGAGAGATTTATCCGATCCTGGAGATTGACTGGTTTTTGTCATAAAAGCCGGGTTTAATTTAACATAGAAAAAAACAATGGAGAAGCGCGCGGTCGTTCTTATTTCGGGGGGGTTGGACAGCGCCCTGGCGGCGAAAATTCTGCACGATCAGGGGGTGGAATTGATCGGCCTCCACCTGCTGCATCCCTTCCTGGCCCTGGCCCCGGGGAATTTTCCCGCCCGGGAGGTTTGCCGGGAAATCGGGATTCCCCTGAGAATCGCCTACCGGGGGAAGGAGATGCTCAGGCTGGTGGAAAACCCGCGGTTCGGGCACGGGGCCAACCTCAATCCCTGCATCGATTGCCGCCTGCTCGAGTTCCGGGAAGCGAAAGCCCTGATGGCGGAATTCCGGGCTTCCTTCATCGTCAGCGGGGAGGTTCTGGGCCAGCGGCCCATGTCTCAACGCCGCGAAACCCTTTTCCTGATGGACCGGGAGGCCGGGCTACCCGGGCTGGTGCTGAGGCCTCTTTCCGCCCACCGGCTTCCTCCCACGCTTCCGGAAAAAGAAGGAATCGTGGAACGGGAGAAGCTTTACCCCTGGTCCGGCCGGGAACGAAAGCGTCAGCTCGGCCTGGCCCGGGAGCTGGGATTACAGGCGTTTTCCTCCCCGGCGGGCGGGTGCCTGCTGACCGATCCGAACTTCTGCGTCCGGCTTTCCGACCTGCGGGAGAACAGCAAACCCCTGGAACTGGGGGAGGTGAAGCTCTTAAGGCGGGGCCGGCATTTTCGGATCAACCCGGAAACCAAACTGATCGTGGGTCGGAACCACCAGGAAAATATGATCCTCCGGGCTTACGGCCTGAACCGCCGGCCTTACTATCTGCCGGACAATTTCCCCGGACCGGAAATATGCGTGCGGGGGAAAAATTCCCCGGAGATTCGGGAGCTGGCCGGAATGATCATTTACCGTTACGGGAAACCCCCGGAGGCCGGGGCGGAGATCCGGGAGATCCTGCCTTCCGGGGAGGAGAAGGTTTTTACGGTTACTCAGACGATCGAGGAAGACAAACTGGAGAGGATGAGAATTTAAATAACCAATGACCAAATCCCAATAACCAAACAAATTCCAATGATCAAATCTCAAATTTCAAACTTGAAACGTAAAACATTAAACTCGAAACTCGAAACAAGAAACCCGAAACCTGAAAAGAAATGAGAATCATCTTCCCTTTGGCCCTTTAATACAATAAAATTAAGAACATATGAACCCGGAAAAACTGGAAGAGTTTCGCCTGCTTCTTTTGGGGTGGAAGCAAAGCCTGCTCAAGGAAGCGGCCGGGACGGTCAGCGGGATGTCCAGCGAGAGCGGGGGATTTCCCGATCCCACCGACCGGGCTGCCCTCGAATGCGACCGTAATTTCTTGCTCCGGATCCGGGACCGGGAGAGAAAATTGATCCAGAAAATTGAGGAGGCCTTGACGCGGATCGAAGCCGGAAAGTTCGGCTTGTGCGAATCCTGCGGGGGGGAGATTTCGGAGGAACGCCTCCGGGCCCGGCCGGTGACCACCCTCTGCATTGACTGCAAAACCGAGGAAGAGGTCCGGGAACGGTTTTAATACATGGCCAATGTCCTGGCGATGGTGCTGGCGGGGGGGGAGGGAACACGGCTCCACCCCCTGACCATAGATCGGGCCAAACCGGCCGTCCCGTTTGGCGGGCGGTACCGGATCATTGATTTCGTTCTCTCCAACCTGATCAATTCCGGGTTCTTCCGGATCAAGGTCCTGACCCAGTTCAAATCCAATTCCCTGATTCGCCATATCTCGATGGCCTGGCAGCTTTCCGCGCATCTGGGGCACTACGTGGACGTGGTCCCGGCCCAGATGCAGGTGGGGCGTTTCTGGTATCGGGGCACGGCGGATGCCGTCTTTCAGAATCTCAACCTGATCCGGGATGAAAACCCGAACGAGATTCTTATCTTTGGGGGTGATCATATTTATAAAATGAATATCCGGCAGATGCTGGAATTTCACCGGGAGAAAAACGCCGACCTGACCGTGGCGGCGATCCCGGTGCCGCTGGCGGAGGCCTCGGACTTTGGGATCATCGAGGTGGATGAAGACTGGCGGATGGTGGGCTTCGAGGAAAAACCGGCGAATCCCAAGTCCATGCCCGGGGATCCCGGCCGGGCCCTGGCCTCGATGGGGAATTACATCTTCAATCGGGACCCGCTGGCTCAGGAAATCAGCCAGGATGCCCAGCTCGAAACCGGTCATGATTTCGGCCGGAATATCATCCCCGGGATGCTGGGCCGCTACCGGATCTCTGTGTACGATTTCAGCCGGAACGAGATTCCCGGGATGGAGGAAACGGAACGGGGATACTGGCGGGATGTGGGGGATCTGGATTCCTATTTCCAGGCCAATATGGATCTGGCCTCGGTTTCCCCGCACCTTAATCTTTACAACTACCAATGGCCGGTCCGCAGTTTTTACCCCGCTTACCCGCCGGCGAAGTTTGTTTTCGCCGGGGGGGAAGCCGAACGGATCGGGATCGCCACCGACTCGGTCGTGGCGGAAGGGTGTATTATCAGCGGGGGACGAATCAATCGTTGCATCCTCTTCCCCCGGGTCCGGATCAACTCCTACGCCTGGGTTACGGATTCAATCCTGATGGAGGGAGTGGAGGTGGGCCGCCATTGCCAGATCCAGCGCGCCATTATTGACAAGGAAGTTGACGTTCCCGCCGGAATCCGGATCGGTTTTGATCGGAATGCGGATGAGGCCCGCTTCCAAGTTTCGGACAAAGGCATCGTGGTCATCCCCAAGAATTACCGCTTTTAACCAGCCGGATTGAAAATCATTATGCCGGGTTTAGTACAGGATGTTTGATAGTTATCGTAGTTGCCCGAATTATTTATCCTGAGGAAGGAAGGATCGGGCTGAAAAACATATCTACATCAAATAAATCCTGCCCTCGCTTATGACAGGCCTCATAAATGAGGCAACTACAAAATAACCGAAAAAATACAAATTCCGGTTTTAGAACCAAGGATTTATTGAAATACTTTTGACTTGGAACTCGGATTAAAAAGTCCGGTTTAAGATAAGCTTCTACCTATCTTGCTGGAAATTTCTTCACCCTCCCCTCAGTCCCCTCCTCTCCAAGCCGGAGGCCTCGATGGGGAGGGGAGTGATAAGGGAGAAAGTACATCTCCACCGGGGTTTTATGGTCTATTCCTTGATGGGGCCGATTAAACCCGAAAAATACGGTTATTATTTCCTAATGCTTCGTAGTTGCCCGATTTATTTATCCCGACTTCAAAGGAATTTATCGCGACTCGGGAGGGATCGGGCGCTTTTGAAAACCGCCGATCCCCCCAGCGAAGGGACAAGTGAATCGGCAGACTACAAAAAAATCCGCCCGCAAAGGACGGAGGAACGGATTCAATCGCATTTTTCGGGTTAAAGGAGGGATATTTTTGCCGAATTATGGATAAGTTAGGAAAACCCTGATAGGGGAGTTAAGGGGAAAGCAGAGTTTTGAGGGTGGGATCGGCCGCCGCCATCTGGCGGTAGCTGGGATTGAGGGAGATGGCCTTTTCCAGGGCCTTCCGGGCGGCCGGGATTTCCCTCCGGAAGCTGTAAATGATCGCCAGGTTATACCAGACCGGACCGGATTCCGGCTCGGCTTTCTGGGAGAGCTTCAACTCCCGGAGCGCCTCGTCCAGCTCTCCCAGGTTGAGCAGGGTAACCGCCAGGTTGGTCCGGGCCAGGGTCATCCCCGGGTTTTGCTCGAGGAGTTTCTGATAAATCTTTTTTGCCTCCGAGTATCTTTTCAGGTTGACATAGGCGTTACCCAGGCCGAAGAGAAAATTGGAGTCGTTCTCATGGAGCGCCAGGACGGGTTCGCCGACCTCGACCGCCTTGGCGTAGTACCCGTTCCGGACGTAGAGGAAAAAGAGCTGGGGATTAATCACGGTTTTCTGGGTGGGCATCAGCCGCAAGGCGTTCTCGTATTCCTTGATGGCCTCGGCATCCTGTCCGTTCCGGGCCAGGAGCATGCCCAGGTGGCGGTGGGAGGGACCGAAATAGGGCATGAGTTTGTTGACCCGCCGGAGGTCCTGGATGGCTTTTTCATCGTCATTGAGTTTCATGTAGCAGATGAAGCGGTCGTAATAGGCCCGCTCCTCGTTGGGGATCAATTTGATCGAGCGTTTGAAGGAAGCCAGGGCGTCTTCGTTGCGATCCAGGCGTTTGAGCGCCTGGCCCTGGCGGTAATAAAGATCGGCGAAGACCGAGCGGTAGGAGTAGCTCAAGGTGAACCATTCGAACACCAGGGCGCCCATAAAGAGGGCGGGGATGATTACCCGTCCGATCCCGGCCAGGCGGAAGGAAACCCGGTCTCCCGCTCCCGGACGGTAACGCAGGGTCATCACCTCCAGGATCGTGATCAGGATCCAGAAATTTATCGAGGGGGCAGGCAGCCGGAGCCCGAAGCTGAAGGCGATGTCGAGCAGGAGGCCTCCGATGCCCGTCACGGCTCCGGCAAAAATCCAGAAACGATCCTTTTCCTCGATCCGGCGGAGCAGAAAAACGGCGAGGTAGGCCAGGGTTATGAGGAAGGCCAGCATCGCCAGCCCGCCCACCAGGCCGGCCTCGACCAGGGTTTGAATATAGTCATTGTGGATGTCGATCACGCGGGTGTTGGCTTCCAGGGTCATGGATTCGAGGGCCCGGTTTTGGTATTCGGAGAAGACCACCTGGATGTTTCCCACCCCCACCCCGAGGATGGGATGGGCGGCCCAGATTCTCAGGCAGATCGGCCAGGTGTCGAGCCGGAAGCGGATGGAAGCGTCGCTTAAATGGGTAATCTGCTCAAATTTTCTGACCGCCACCTTGCCCGGTTCGCTGAATTTCAGGGCCAGGGTGACAACCAAAAGAAAGGCTACCGCCCCGGCCGCAATCCCCTTCCAGGGCAGGGAAAATTTCCGGCGGCGCCACCACCAGAAGAAGAGGGCGGGCAGGAAGATGATTTCAAAGATAATCGAGACATAACCAGCCCGATATTTGGAGGCCAGGAAGTAGGTGAAGATGGCGCCGAGCCAGAGCCCCAGGGTCAGAATGTCCAACCGGTAATCGCCCAGAAAGAGGGGAAAGAAACCGATCAGCAGGATAATTGAAAGGGCCAGGACCTCGGAGGGATTCAGGTCGTCGGGGGGAATCTGGAAAAGAAGCATGACCAGAATGGGAATGAGAATAATCAGGAGCGAACGGCGATTAAAGGGGGCTTTGGTCGCGAGTTTTCGGAAAATCAGCGCCACCAGGCAGGGGAAGACGGTCAGCATATATTCCGCGGCGAAGTTGGAAAGACCGATGAAGGTGGCCGGATCTTCCTCCCCGTATTGATCCTGGGGCAGATAGGAAAAATGGAAAAACTGCAGCAGGCCGTAAGCCGTGACCGCCAGGGCCGCACCCCCCATGGCCAGGAAAATATCCTCGGCCCAGGATTCCTCCCGGAAATTTCCGAGCAGGATAAGAAAGAGCAGGAAGTTTCCCACCTGGTAGGCTAGGGTCAGCTCGCTTTTGTAAATGTTCATGGACTGGGTCAGGGAAATGAGGAAAGCCAGCCCGAGGGAAAGGAAGGGAATCAAGGTATAAGCTGACAGCAGTTTGAAACGGCCTTCCCGGGCGATTCGGAAAAACCAGAAGATCAGGCCGATGCTGGTGAAAATATTCAAGAGGAGGATCTTGGCCCAGATGAAGTCCACCTTGTAGCGGGCCAGGGGGACCAGGATCGGGACTAAAATCAGGAAGTAGAAAAAAAAGCCAAGCGGGGTGGGCTCTTTTTTTCTGGTATTTTTAGCCATTCCGGTTTTTAAGAAAAGTCTCAAAACAAAGTTAATCCAAAAAATCTGGTTCAATTATAAAATCGGATTGCAATAAGGACAATGAGAAAGTTGATCCGAGGTCTCAGCTAGTGTAGTGAGTCTAACGATTCTTTACATTTAATTTCGGAGCCGGTGTTCATGTTTTTCTTTAAAATGCTTGTAAAAAAGGGGTCATTCCTACGAAAGTGGGAATCCAGATTAAGAAAACTGGATTCCGGGTCAAGCCCGGAATGACAATAAAAGTAAAGGGACTTTCGACTCACTACACTAGGATAAGAGAAATATACGCCTCCAGTCTCGAGGGTTGGGGTTGAAAGGTAAAATACCAGGAAATATAGGGTATTTGTCTAAATGACATTAGGGTAATTTACCCTTATTTATAATGACAATCAGATATGATTTATGGCATACAACATATAGAAAGGCATTGTATTTCATTGCTCATTAATAATAGAATCTTCGCGCTTATTTATAATAAAATCATTTCGGCCGAATTTAAGATTAGGAGGGCTTCTGGAT
>JAPLJI010000166.1 GCA_026388655.1 Pseudomonadota bacterium | reverse complement strand
AGTTCCATGGTGTTTCCAAAAACAAGTTCCCTTTTTATCTCAAGGAAATGGAATTTAGATATAACAATCGGCATAGGAGCATTTTTGAAAAACTGGTAAAATTTGTCTGTAGTCCCGTGCCAAATCATTTATAATCACCTATTATTTTTAGATAGGAAAGCCTTTCGATTCATTTTTTTAAGCGGATATATCGTAATTTTATTGCTCAATTTCTCCATTGTCTTCACTCCGAAGGCATCTGAATATTTCAAGAAAATCGATTTCTTGCTCGCTGGGGTCAGACACTATCCAATGGTGAGAAATGATATACAGGAAATAAATAATATACTGAATAACTTGGAAAATCTGACAAAAAACAACGAAAGAAGTGTTTATATCCTAGCAAGCTCTGGGATACTGAATGACGATATTCTAAGACATGCTTGTACTCCGCGTGAACACCCATCTGCTACCTGCAATAAAATTTTAGCATCTGCTCACGTTGACAAAAGGGATGGTTTTCCATTTAATTTTCTTAACGCTCATTATATAATCGTAGCAAACCCGATCCAATATCATTTGCGTCCCGATGATCAAAGAGTGATTGGTATTCTTGCAGATCAAATATTAAATCGAAGAAATATCGGCTCTTCATTTAGGAAATTGCCTTATGAGTTTTCCCTTGACCATAACGTAAAAGTATACATTTATGAAAAGATTAGCGAAATCAGAATGTCTAATTTAAATAATCTATCAGAGTTATTCATAACCTATTACCCGGACAAAAAAGACATATTTAAAATCAATACTTCCCGTGATTAGCAAGGTCCTGGTTGTACAAAAGCCATACATGGACAACATACTTATAAATAATATAGATGGAATGAAATGTTAAAAACTATCTTTTCTGCTATTCCAGTTTCGGTTTTCCGGGCATATCGAAGCGTTGTTTGAAGGCTTAGGTGGCCCAGTTCCTGGTCCGCGCACACGAGATAAATGTCCGAGGCAGTTCGAATACTCCAAAGCCCTGGGCCACGTCGCCATATTTATCCCATCAAAATCGGGAAAGGAATGACATTGGCCTTAAACCTGCACGTCCGGGAAATAGAAGAAAAGAAATTGTTCGGTCTTGCCAATGCCATAGCCGAAGTCAAGCAAGGTAAAATCGCCGCCAAGTTTGTATTTCTGGCAGAATCGCTGAAGCACTCTAATCTTATATTCAGAGAAATATTCGGTAAATTCCCCGGTAATCCAAATATTCTGGTTGTGCATTTGATCGTAGTATTTAATGATCAAATTTCATGGTTGCCGGTGACTTCAATCACTTATACAAAATCGGTCCGATCCACTAGGAATCACCTTGTATTTTATCCATGCCAATAGTTTCCCTAACAACATAAAGAGGACGGTTTTTAATCTCATCACTGATCCGGCCGAGATACTCCCCGATGATACCCAGGCAAATCAATTGAACGCTCCCGAGGAAAAGAATAGCGAAGACGAGCAAGGTCCAACCCTGAATCGTTCTCTCCGTGAAAAGTTTCAGGAAAAGAACATATAATAAATACAAGCAACTTGCCGCCGCTACAGTAAATCCAGAGTAAGTAGCAAGTCTCAAGGGCAGTTTTGAGAACGAAAAAACAGCATCGAGCGCGAATTTGAACATCTTTTTCAGGGGGTACTTCGTGTATCCACTATATCTTTCCGCCCGGTGATAGCGTATGCCGGTCTGATTGAAACCGATCCAGATAGTAAGGCCCCTGACGAAGCGGTTTTTTTCCCTAATACCCTTAAGGGAGTTCACTACTTTCTTGTCGATGAGCCGGAAATCTCCGGTGTCAACCGGGATTTCGAGTTCACTTATCCGATTGAAGAGGTGGTAAAATATTTTTGCAGTCAATTTTTTAAAAAACATTTCCTTTTCTCTTTTTTCCCGGACACCGTAAACAACTTCGTAGCCTTCCTTCCATTTCTTGACGAATTGGAGAATTACTTCCGGGGAATCCTGGAGGTCGGCATCAATGATGATAACCGCTTTTCCGACCGCGTAATCAGTGCCAGCGGTGATAGCGACTTGGTGGCCAAAGTTCCGGGAAAAATCCACAACTTTGATCTTTTTATTTTCTTGGTGAAATTTTCTCATAATTTCTAAAGAAGAGTCGGTACTCCCATCATTAACCAAGATAATTTCGTAATTTTCTTTCAATTGGTCCATGATCTGGGTAAGCCTCAGATAGAGCTCAGAGAGAACGGTCTCTTCGTTGAAAACGGGAACCACCACCGAATAAATAATTTCATCACTCATTATGAGTACTACTTTCCTATCTAAGACAAAAATTGGAGGACATAATCAAAATATTAACTTGTTTTTAAGATTTCCCTGATAATTTTATTTCCCCCATCTTTATCTTTTCGTGGTCCTACTTGATTCAAGCCCTTCGATATCGCCCACTCGCAAATACATCGGCCCCCAAACCTTTGAATAATACGTACTTTCGGCTTCGCCCGGGATAAACAGGATAGGCGGGACAGGCAAAATAGACCCATTGCCCTACTCTCTCCCGCCCCCGCCTTTGACGGGACAAACAGGGGAGAGGGAAAAAGCAAAGATCTAAAATTCGATTTTCGTTCCCGGGGAAAGGATGGTGACCGGGGGATCGGTGAGCTTCCGGAGCTCCCGGGAAATGGTCTGCAGGTAGGCGGGCTTCATGTGGAAAATGTAAATCTTTACTCCCCGGTCCTTTAAATGTTTCATGTCTTCTTCCAGCATCCTGGGCGTCATGTGCCGGCTGACCCGGGCCAGCTTCTCCATCTCGTTCGGAAAAGAAACATCCACGATCATCGCCTTGACATTGCCGATGGCGTTGACCAGCTTCCACATCTTCGGATTGGGTCCGGTATCGCCGGAATAAAGCAGCCAGCCTTTATCCCCTTCGACCAGATAGCCCACCGACTCCACGGTGTGGTTGCTTTTAAAAGCCAGCACCCGGCGGCCCTCCACCCGGAACTTTTTCCCCACCGGGATCACCTTGAAACGGACCATGGGATGCCGGGGGCTGGGAATCTTGGTGAAATCGGGCCAGATCTTCCAGTTGAAAAGGTTTTTCTGGATCGCCCGGACAACTCCCCGGGAACCGTAGATATAAATGGAGTGGGAATTTCTCCCTTGGATATTGTCGGCGAGGAAAAGAACATCCTTGAGGTGATCAATATGGGTATGGGAAATCAAAACCGATCGGATTTTTACCTGCTCTTTAAGGGTCAGCCGGCTGGTGACCGCCCCGGCATCGAGCAGGATGGAATCCCCGACCAAAAAGGCCGAAGTGGCATAACCCGGCATCTTGGCGCCATAGCAACCCAGAACCCTTAGCTTCATTTCCTAATCTCCTGTTGGAATTTCCCTTAAACCACTTCGGGATTTCGTCGAGTTAACCGAGAGATTCCTGGATTCCTGCTTGCGCAGGAATGACATTCAACAAACAACAAATCGGCGTTAGTCATTGGTATCAATCCATAACCTTTCCGGGTTAACCCCCGAACTGCTCCTTCATGGAAAGATAATCGAGGTATTTTTTCAGTTTCTCCAGATCGGGAATGAAATACCCCTTTTCATCCTTCCGGGCCACCCCCGCCTTGGCGATCTCATCCCAGATCGGCGGGAGCTTGCCCGTTTCCAGGCCCGAGGCCGTTTCCAATTCCGCTTCGCTGCCACCGACCCGAATCCCCTGGTTTTCCGGGGTCCCCCGGGCCTCAGCCCAGCGCACCAGGATATGCACCACCCTCTGGTTGTTGTTTTTCAAAAGCAGGCTTTCGATCTGATGGTCGGCCTCCTGCAGGCGGACTGCCAGCTTTTTAATGATCCGGATGGCGATCTCCGCGTTGTTCCGGATCATGGCTTCAAAGGTCTTGGGATCGATCACCAGGAGATTGGCGTCTTCGATCACGGTCGCGGTGGCCGAGCGGGGACGGTTGTTCAGGATGGACATCTCCCCGAAAAATTCCCCGGTGGGCAGGATGGCCAGGGTTTTTTCGAGGTTGCCGATTTTCTTGGAGATCTTGACCTTGCCGGACTGGATGATGTACATCTCCTGGCCGGCCGATCCATCCAGGAAAAGCACGGTCCCGGCCGGAAACGACTTCCCGAACTTTTCAAACAGTTTGTCGTCCGCCCCCATCTTCTTCTCCCGATCCCCTGGCCCTAATTGACTAGGCGGTGTTTTTGCCCACCGACCTGACCTTCCCCTTCTGGTAAGCCCGAATGAAAGCCTCGACCACCTGCTGATCGAACTGGATCCCGGCGAACTTTTTCAGCTCATCCAGAGCGACCTGGTCCGGCAGGGCCTTCCGGTAGGGACGATCCGTGGTCATCGCGTCAAAGGTGTCCGCCGCGGCGATAATCCGAGCGAAAATCGGGATCTCCCCGTTCTTGATCCCGCCGGGATAGCCTTTCCCGTCAAAACGCTCCTGGTGATGAAGAATGGCCGGGACCACGTCCTTCAAGCCGTCAATATGCTGGACGATATGCGCCCCGATCTCGGGATGGAGACGCATCTGGGCCAGTTCCTCCTGGTCGAGAGGCCCCTCCTTGCGCAGGACCCGGTCCTCCACCCCGATTTTGCCGATGTCATGCAGGACCGCGGAAATCCGCAGTCGTTCCATCTCCTCGTCGGGCAGACCCATCTCGCCGGCGATCGCCCAGGAATAGAACACCACCCTCTGGGTGTGGCCGCCGGTGTAGGGGTCGCGTTTTTCGATGGACTCGGCCAGGGCTTCCGCCGTTTCCAGAAAGGTTCTTTGAATTTCCGAGTAGAGATTGGCGTTGTCGATCGCGATCGCCACCTGGTTGGCCAGGGATTTGAACAGCTCCAGGTCTTCCTGGCTGAAGGTCTGCCCGCCCTGCTTGTTGATCGCCTGGAGAACCCCGATCATCTTGTCCTTGACCTTGACCGGGACGCAGACCATATCCCGGGTGGAAAAGGTGGATTTCTGGTCCGCCGCCCGGAAATGCCGGGGATCCTTGGAGACGTCCGGGATTAAAAGCGCCTCGCCCTTTTCCGCCACCCATCCGGCAAAGCCCTCGCCGATTTTCAGGCGGATCTGCTTCACCGCGTCCCCTTTTTCCCCCAGGGCCACGTCGAAATAAAGTTCCCTTTTTTCCTGGTCCAGGAGGAGCAGGGAACCCACCTCCGCCCCCATCAGGCGGGTGGCGGCCTCCATGGCCTTTTTCCGGACCACCAGGGGATCCAGGGAAGAATTGAGGATCGCGGAAACCTCGATCAGCTCGGAATGCTGTTCCATCCGCTGGTGGGATTCCAGGAAAAGCCGCGCGTTTTGGATGACAATGGCGACCTGGCTGGCCAGGGAGGAAAGGTTCTCCAGGTCTTCCTGGGCGAGTAATTGCCGGTTCTTCTTGTTGATCGCCTCGATCGCTCCGAAAATCTCGTCCCCGATTTTCAGGGGCACGCAGAGAATTTCCCGGGTCTCAAAACCGACTAGATCCGCGTATTCCCTTTGCCAGAGCGGATCGTTGGCCACCTGGGTGGAAACATAGGGCCGGCCGGTCTGGGTCACCCACCCCGCGATCCCCTCACCCATTTTTAATCTTCTGCCTTTCAGTTTTTCGCTTCCGAACCCCCGGACCGCCTGGAAAACAATCTGATCTTTTTCCTTCTCTTTCAGAAAGATGGTGCCGGCCTCCGCCCCCACCAGCTTGAGGATCAGATCCAGGCTTCCGTCCAGAATCTCACCCAGTTTTAGCCGCTCCGCCGACCGGCCGAAGGTCCGGGAGATCTGCCCGATTTCCCGGAAAATCTCCAGTTCTCCTTCCTTGATCGCGAGCTTCTGCTTCAGCTCGGAGACCTGAAATTTTAGGGCGATGAGTTGCTCTTCCAAACTGACCGATTCCGGTTTTTTCCCCGTTTCGCTCATGCCGCTCCCGTCGCTCAAACCACCACTTCGTCCGATCCGCCCTCGTCGAGGGTCATGATGGTGGAAACTGTATGCTCGGCCCGCTGTTGCAGGTAACTCTGGGCGACTTCCAACACCTTTGGAAAACGCCCGGCCAGTTCCATGAAGTTCGCCCGGGAAAGCACCATCAAACGTCCCCGGGTCAGCGCCGTCACCGTGGCGGTCCGGGGTTGATCGCTGATCAGGGCGATCTCCCCGAAAAAGTCGCCGCTCTGCAGGGTGGCCAGGGCCACCGGCTGATCACCCGCCCCGGCCGTGGAAACCTGGAAATCCCCGTCCTTGATCAGGAAAAGGGAATCCCCCTTCTCCCCCTCCTGGATGACCACCTGGCCCTTCTCCAGCACCTTGAGCTCAAATTTCCCGATCAACTCCTTGCGTTCCTTGGTCCCCATGCCCCGGAACAGGGGGGAAATGGCGATCACCGTATCCAAAACCCGGTCCTTGTAGAATTTGACCAGGATATCGGAAACATTGGGATATTCCTCCACCATCTTGTCGAGCTCCTCCCGCTTGATTTCCAGCAGTTCCACCTCCTCCTCGGCCTGGACCGAGGCCTGGCGCAGGTGGGACATGAAGAAGCTGAATTCCCCGAAGAACTCCCCTTCCCCGAGATCGGAGATCTTTAGGTTCTCGTCTTTGACAATTTTGTAAATCGCCACTTTCCCGGAGCTGATGATATAAATCGTGTCGCCCTTGTCGCCTTCCCGGATGATCCAGTCCCCCGGGTTGCACTTCACCCGGCTCAGGCCGGCCATGATCCGGATCAGTTCCTCCTGGTTCAGATCCGAGAAGAGGGGAACGGCCGGGATCTCCCCGGTCTTCTTGGCGGCGGGGGCGGCCGGGCTGTCCTTGTCCTTGGCCGCTTCCGGGGTTTTCATTCCCCGGGAGGAATAAAGTTTGGCCAATTTATCCTGGATTTCCTTCCGGTTGGGATCCAGGTCCAAAATCAATTTGTTCACCGCGATCGCCTGCACGATAAAACCGTCGGCCGCGTATCTTTCCGCCACCTCCCCGTATGCTTTGACCGCCTCCTCGGTTTTCCCCATCCGCGCCTGCACCTCGCCCACCTTGAGTTTGATCCGCAAATCCTTGGGGTTCTTCTCCACCAGCTTGAGGAACTCAGTCAGCGCTTTGTCCAGCTTGCCCGCGGTCAAAAGTTGCTGGGCTCGTTGCCGGTCTTCGGAATCGGAATCCTTTGCCTTTTTTACCGCCATTTCGCCTCCACTAAATAATAATGTTTATTTTCTCTTGATTATTTTTTCGTCAAAACAAAAGCCCCGTTCCAATCCGGAGGGGGAGGGCTTTCCTGGTACAGCCGGCAGCGCTGGAGAAAAATCTGGGCCGCCTTGTCCTCTTCATATTTACCCAAGGCCTCGAACTCCCGGATCGCTTCTTCCCACTTACGGTTCTGGTAGGCCCCGAACCCGGCTTCAAAGCGGGTGACCCGCTCGGAAAGCCGGGAAGCGTCCTCCTTGGTCCCCATCAGCTCAAAGATGCCCACGGTTTCCTTTTTACCCTTGACCACCACCCGGTCCATGGCCCGGAAAATAAACTCCTCCTTGGCTTCCTGGTAGGTGGCTTCGCTTACGATAATATTCGTCCCGTATTCCTTGTTCAATCCCTCCAGGCGGGAGGCCAGGTTAACCGAATCGCCGATCACGGTGTAATCAAAAAGCATCTCCGAGCCCATGTTGCCGACCGACATCGGACCGGTATTAATTCCGATGCCGATGTTAATCAGGGGCAGATTCCTTTCGGCCCAGCCCTGCTGCAAAACCCGGAGCCGCTTCATCATTTCCAGGGCCGTGATGCAGGCCTTCCGGGCGTGATCCGGCTGGGCCAGGGGCGCGCCGTAAACCGCCATGATCGCGTCCCCGATGTATTTATCCAGCATCCCTCCCTGCTGGAAAACCGCTTCGGTCATCGGGGTCAGGTATTCGTTCAGGATGTGAACCACGGTTTCCGGGTCCAGGAGCTCGGAAATCGAGGTGAATCCGCGGATATCCGAGAACATCACCGTCAGGGTCTTCCTTTCCCCTCCCAGCTTCAGCCGGTCCGGGTCCTTGAGGATCTCGTTCACCACCGAGGCGCTGACGTAGCGGGAAAAGGCCTCGCGGTACTGCTTTCTTTTCTTCTCCTCGGTCAGGTACTTGTAGAAAGTAATCCCCAGGAAAATGAAAAAGACCTCGGCGATGGGATAGACCGTGGAAACGATCACCCCCTTGACCTCGAACAGGTAACGATCTATCCCGTAGTAGGACAGGGCCACCACCACCACCGGGATCAGGCCGTAAGCGGCGCGGACCTTCGGCAGAATCAGCCCCAGGATCAGGCCGATGGCCAGAATCGCCCCCAGGTCGAAAATCGCCATCCACTCAGGCCGGATCAGGAAATCGTTATGAAGAATGTTTTCGATGATGTTGGCGTGGACCTCGACCCCGGGGAAAACCGGGCTGAAAGGCGTGGCCCGGATATCGTAAATCCCGATGGCGGTAACGCCCGCCAGGACAATCTTGTCCTTGAACAAAGCTGGGTCCACCTTGCCCGTGACCACGTCGCTCGCGCTGTAATGGGGAAAGGTGTGACCGGGACCGTAAAAATTGACCATCAGCTTCCCCGATTCATTTACGGGGATTTTCCGGTCCCCTACCGCGATCTGCGCGACCCCGTAATCGGCGAACTCCATCATGATCGGGGCGTTCTCAAAAGTGCTCACTGATTTCAGCGCCAAAGAGGGAAAGACCCGGTCGTTCAGGGTCAGCACCAGCATTCCTCGGCGGATGGTCCCGTCGTCATCCGGGATGGCGTTGAAAAAACCGTTGGCCTGGGCCGCCTCGGAAAGGGCGGGGATGTTAATCTGAACCCCCAGGGCCCGCCGCAAGAACCGGGACGGGTCCACCCCCGCGGGCGCCCGGATCGCTCCCACCTCGGAATTGGCGATCCATTTCACGTTTCCCAGGTAATCCTTCTCGTCCAGATTGGCGACCTCGGAGGGATTCAGGTAGAAAAAATAACCCAAGATCGTTCCCGGGAATTTCCTGACCGCCTGGGCCAAAAGATGATCGTCATCTGAATTCTGGGCCCGGCCAATCCTTTGCTCGATAAATTTAAGCTCGGGGGCATTGCGCCGGAGAGAAGGGGTGGGTTCGGCCCCCTCCCCGGGCTCCGGCCCGCCGAACTCCTTGCTCAGCTGCCTTAAAACCTCGAGTTCGGTATTCCTCTGGGATTCGGCGAAAACAATATCAAAGGCGATAACCTTGGCTCCATATTGGCCCAGATGGTTGACCAGCTCCGCGATCCGGGCCCGGGGCCAGGGCCAGCGCCCCAGATCCCCGACCGACTTTTCGTCCACGGCGACAATCACGACCTCGTTGCCGGGCGGCGGGCGGACCCCGCGGGTGCGAAATTTGAAATCCAGGGTTTTCAGCTCCATCGTTTCCAGGAAGGGGGGCGCCAACCAGTAGAGAACGATGAAAGCCAAGGTAATTAATAAAGAAATCCTGAACCCCGACAGGGAAAAGATCTTTTTCAACATAGGAAACAATCTATCAGAAGAAAACAAATTCCTCAAGAAAACGTAATCATTTAGGTTCACTGTTCAGGGTTCACGGTTTATAGGTTAAAAGCGGAAGATCCCAAAGGTAACGAATTGGATCGAACCCGTTTTTGCATTTACTGAGGTTCCTGAACCTTTGAACATTGAACGGTGAACCTTGAACCTAACAACCTGAGTTGTTACAAAAATATCCCCTTTCCTTTTCTGATTATTAGCTTATAAAATATCCCCAGGCCCATGTTGAGTCATTACATCCATCCGCGACCCTTCTCGATTTTTTCTTTCCGGTGCCTGACCTCCGCCTGGATTTTCCTTTTCCTGGGAATCTGGCTTTGCCGCTGCGGATCGGGCCAGTCCACCGCCGCCCGGATTAAGATTGACGTCTCCCGGATTTCTACCGGTGCCATTGACCAGAGGATTTACGGTCATTTCATCGAGCATCTGGGAAGCGCCATTTACGGCGGGGTCTGGGACCCGGACACCGACCGGTTAAATCCCCAGGTGCGGGATGAGATCAAGGCCTTGAACCCGCCCCTGATGCGCTGGCCGGGAGGATGTTTTTCCGACACCTACCACTGGGAGGACGGGATCGGCCCCCGGGATCTCCGCCCCACCCGGCCCAACCTCTACTGGGGAAAATTCGGCGCGGAATACGGACCCGACGATTCCAATCATTTCGGGACCGATGAATTCCTGTCATTCGCCGAGGCCATCAGCGCTACCCCTTATATCAATGTCAATTTCGGCTCGGGAACCAAGGAGGAAGCCGCGAACTGGGTGGAATACGTCAACGGCGCCACCACCACGCCCGGCGGCGCCCGGCGCGGGCAGAACGGCCGGGTGGAACCCTATGGGGTTAAGCTCTGGGGGATCGGGAACGAAATCTTCGGGGCCTGGGAAATCGGGCACCAAGACGCCGCGCCCTACGCCGACCGCTTCCTGGAATTTGCCCAGGCGATGAAGGCGGTGGACCCTGAACTCGAACTGGTGGCGGTGGGATGCCTGAAAAATTACCTCACCTGCCCCGCCGGTTGGAATCCCACCGTGGTCAGCCGGGCCGGCGCCGAAATCGATTACCTCTCCCTTCACATTTACCTGCCCGAGGTGATCTTTACCATCGCCCCGAAAGGCCGGGACGATTATTATTCGATCGTGGCCTCTCCCCGGGAAATCGAGGCGGACATCCAGACCTTTTTTCAGGAAATCCAGGATGCCCATGGGGAAGACCGGATCCGGATCGCCCTGGACGAGTGGAATCTCTGGTGGCGCTACGGCCAGCTGCTCCACTCGGATTTCACCCTCCGGGACGCCCTCTTCTCCGCCGGGGTCTTCAACGTGCTGCAGAGAAACAGCCCTCCGGTTGCGATCGCCAATTACGCCCAGATTGTCAACGTCCTGGGCCTGATCAACACCGGCCCCGAGTGTCATTTCCTTTCCCCCCTGTATTTCGTCTTCCAGCTTTACGCTAACTATTCCGAGCCTTTCCGGGTCCCGGTCCAGGTTGAGTCGGAGACCTTCTCCAGCCGGGCGCTCGCCTCGATCAAGGCGCAGGTCAACGTGCCCTATCTCGACGTCTCCGCCACCACCAACGCCCAGAAAAACCGGCTGACGGTTTTCGTCACCAACCGCCATGATTTTTCGCCCCTCCGGACCCGCCTGGAAATCCAGGGGGTCAAACCCGAGGGACAGGTTACGCTTTACGAATTAAACGCCTCGAGCTTCGAAGCTACAAACACTTTTGCCGAGCCCGAGGCGGTCAAGCTTCGGGATTTGCCGCCGGTAAAATCCGGCTCGACCCTGGTTTACACCTTCCCCGCCCATTCCCTGACCGCCTTGCTCTTCACCACCAGGCCTGATTGATGCGACCCGGACCCTCGAAACCCCCTTTCTCCATCGTGCCGGAAAAACCCCGGCCGGACTTCCAGGGCTTGGAAGCTTCCTCGCTTTTCTGCCCGAAATGCCGGAAAGCCGTCCCGGTCCGCAAACGGCTCCTGCTGATCCTGCCGGAGGGTGAAAAATTTGATTATGTCTGCAGTTTCTGTTCTTCGCCGATTGGCTCCAAGCTGGAAAAGGAAAGAGACCAGAGCCCTTGACCCGCGGTGGGCTTTGAACTTTAAAATTTATTTGAACTTTGAGCTTTGAACTTTGAAATTAAAAGGAACCTTATGAACCCGGATCAGCCAAAAAAGAAGAAATGCCGGGCGGACCAGATCCTGGTAAATCTCGGCCTGGCCGCCACCCTGGAGGAGGCCCAGAGCCTAATCATGGCCGGGCGGGTTTATTCCGGGGAAAAACGCGTCAACAAGGCCGGAACCCCCCTGTCTCCGGACACCCCCTTACGGGTGGCGGAAAAAACCCCGGAGTATGTCAGCCGCGGCGGGGAAAAGCTCGCCCACGCCCTGAAGTATTTTATGGTTGACCCAACCGGCTGGATCGCCCTGGACGCCGGAGCCTCCACGGGCGGGTTCACCGATTGCCTCCTTCACGCAGGGGTAAAAAAGGTTTACGCCGTTGACGTCGGTTACGGCCAGTTCGACCCCCGGCTCCGCGCCGACCCCCGGGTGGTCCCGATGGAGCGCTTCAATGTCCGGCGACTGCTTCCCGAAGACCTGGACGAGGAAATTGATCTCGTGGTGGCCGATCTTTCCTTTATCTCCCTGACCATGGTGCTTCCCGGCCTGGAAAAAGTAGTAAAGCCCGGTGGGCGGCTGCTGGTCCTGATCAAGCCCCAGTTCGAGGTAAAAAAGGGTGAGGTCGGCCCGGGCGGGGTGGTGCGGGAACCGGAAAAACACCAGGCGGTGATTGAAAAAATCACCGCCTTCTCCCGGAATCTCGGGCTGAAACCTCTGGGGGTGACGGAATCCCCCCTGAAAGGGCCCAAGGGCAACCGGGAATTCTTCCTGGCCCTGGAAAAAACCTCCGCCCCAGACTGATGCCGCCCCAGCCGCCCTCGCTTTCCCTGGATTCTTCCCCCGGTCAGGGCTTTTACCGATCTGCCATCTTGGCGGTTATCCTCGTACCTCTTTTTTTTCTCCCCTATCATCCCAACCCGGAATTCGATGCCGCCAAGACCTGGCTTCTGCAAATCCTGGCTTTGATCGGCATGGGTTTCTGGATTCAATCCGGTCCCATCTATTCATCGCGCGCCTACCTTTTCCTCCTGCTCTTCTTCGTCCTGTGCTCCGGCTCGGTTTTTTCCGCCCCCAACCCCTACCTGGCGCTTTCCCGCCTGGGTTTTCTGGCCGGGGTCCTGGCTTACTTCCTCTTCGGGATCAGTCTTAGTTCCGACCAGGCCCAGGCTCTCCTGAAATGGGCCGTCTTCTCCGCGGTCCTGGTCTCTATTCTCGGGATCTGCCAGGCCTCCGGATTACTCTGGAAACCCCGTCCCGACCTCTACGGGGAATTAATGTATCCCTCCACCTTCCGGCACGCCAATTACGCGGCTCAGTTTCTCGCTCCCCTCCTGCCCATTACCGCCGGCATTCTCTTCGTCACCCGGCGCAAGTTCAACCTGGTCCTGTTGCTTTTCGCCTTCCTGATCCAGGCCCTTTTTCTCCTGGTCACCCGCTCCCGGGCCGGATGCCTTTCCGCCTCTCTGGGCGTCCTTTCCCTGCTGGTCTTCTGGTTTTACTTCCAATTCCGCGGGGCCGGCCGGAAGCTGCATTCCTCAAGCCTGAGACCGGTCATCCTGATCGGGTCCCTGCTCCTGGTTCTTTCCCTGAGTTTTTATCTCTTCTCCCCGGTCCGGAATGGTCTCTCCCAGCTTTCCTCCCTGGTTAATCCCCGGCATCCGGCCAACCAGGTCCGGCTCCTGCTCTTCCGCGATACCCTGAAGATGATCAAGGCACATCCCCTTTCCGGGATCGGGCTCGCCAACTACCCGGTAACATTGCCGGAATACTGGTCGGAAGATTTGCGCGACCTGATTGTCTCGGGAGCGTCCCGGAGCGCCGAGAACGCCCACAACGACTACCTGACCACCGCCGCGGAGTCGGGCCTTCCCGCTCTTCTGGCCTTTTTAATCCTGGTGACCGTCTCCCTTTCCATCGCCCTGGCCGGCCTCTGGAAAAAACCCGACCCCTACCGGATCTCCGCGGTCGGAGGGCTTCTCGCCCTGCTTGCCTACGCGGCCTTCGACTATCCTCTGCA
This sequence comes from Pseudomonadota bacterium, assembly GCA_026388655.1. Taxonomy (GTDB): domain Bacteria; phylum Desulfobacterota; class JAPLJL01; order JAPLJL01; family JAPLJL01; genus JAPLJL01. The sequence goes on along the minus strand of JAPLJI010000166.1, from coordinate 8,698 downwards.
AAACGCCGCCTCCGCCCTGATTTTCTGGCTTCTCCTGGGTATCATCTCCGGAAAACCCGCCGCCAAAAAAATCTCCCTGACGCATCGCTTCCCGCTTTCTTCTTATCCCCGGGTGGTCAAGATAATTATCATCAGTCTGATTATTTTCCTCTCCGCGATGTCCACCCGGTCACTGCTGGCCAACTATTTCTGGCAGCGCGGGCTTTCGGAATATGTCCGGTCTCCCCTGGCGGCGGAAAAATCCCTGGAACAGGCCGAATTTCTCTCCCCCCACAATCACCAGGTCCTCTTCCTCCTCGGCAATATCGCCACTTTAAAAAGAAACCTCCCGGGAGCGCTCAGGTATTACCAGGCCGTGCTCAAGCTTTCCCCTTTCAATTCCAAGGCCCGGTTGAACCTGGCCGAGCTCTACCTGGAGGTGGGAAGGCTGGCGGAAGCCGAAACCGCCATCGGAGAGGTACTGAAACTGGACCCGCAAAACCCCGGCGCCAATTACCGGTGGGCCATTTTTCTGGCCAGGCGCGGTCAACCGGCCGAGTCCGCCGCTTACCTTCTCCGGGCCGGGAAAAGGGAGCCCCGGCTCTGGGAAGCCGCCCGGAAGGAACCGATTTTCCTCCGGTTCAAGGACCGCCCCGAATTCCGAAATCTGCCGATATTCCCCTGATGCCTCCCCTCCCCTTTCTCATTGGGACGAATCCCCCCGGCCCGTCCGGGACTCACCGGAGAGGCAACCCCCCGGGTAAGCTTGACATCTAAATTCTTCTCGATTAAGTTAAGCGTCAAAGAAAGGAGGCACTGTCATGAGGTTAGAAAAGAACCGAATTCTGATCATCGCCTGTATCCTGCTCATCTCCTTGGGAATGGGCGCTTGCAAGAAAAAAGCAGGAGGGGGTAAAAACTTGGCTAGTTATCAGGGCGGGGTCATCACCCAGGGCGATCTGGACCAGGAAATGAATAAATATCCGCCCCAGGCCCGCTCCCGCTTCGAAACCCCTCAGGGTAAAGAAGAGATCCTCAACCGCCTGATCGAACAGCGGTTGATGGCTAAAGCAGCTCAGGAACGGGGCCTGGAAAAGGATCCGGAATTCGCCCAGAGGATCGAAGACATGCGGCAAAGACTCCTGATCGACGCTCTCCGCCGCAAGATTACCACCGGGGAAGCCCAGATCAGCGATCCGGATGTGGAAAAATACTACCAGGATAATGAAAAACAGTATCACACCGCGGAGATGGTGCGGGTGAGAAACCTCCAGGTGAAAACCGACGCGGAGGCGCGGAAGCTTCTGCAGACCCTCAGGATGAAAAAGGACAAATTTGAAAACCTGATCACCAAATACTCCCAGGATGAGGTTACCAAGAGCCGCGGCGGGGATACCGGTTTCTTCCCCAAGGGTTCCCGGGACCCGGCTTTTGAGGATGCCGCCTTCAAGCTGAAAAAGGAAGGTGAAGTCAGCGGGGTGGTCAAAACCGCCCAGGGTTTTCACCTCCTCCAACTGGTGGAAAAACGCCCGGAAGTGATCAGGCCCCTGGATCAGGTCCGCGAGGAAATCAAGCGCCGGATCAATTTCGACAAGCAGCGCGAGGCCTTCACCAATTTCATGAACCAGGAAAAGGAAAAGGCCAAGGTTCAGATTATCAAGGAAAATCTGTAGGAATTTTCAAACCCGTTTGCTTCCAGAAGGCCTTCGCAAGAAGGCCTTCTTTTTTGGCCGGGATTATCTGATTAAAATCTTGTTGGCCTCACAGGCCGGCCGGGACCCCAGGGAGCAGGCGATGCCAAAAATTCTAGGGTCTTTGCGACAATTTTCTCCACCTTCTTCCGGAACTTCAAATCCTCCTCCACTTTCCTCTTCATGTCGCTCACGCATCGGCTCACCCCGGTATATCCCAGGCCGAACTTCTCGCTAATCTCCCTCAATCTCAATCCCAACACCCGCCGGGATAAAAACATTGCCATCCGCCGCGCCTCGCTCGGCCGATACGTACGCCTCACCAACTCTCCCGCCTCCACCCCATAATACTTCCCCACCCCCCCCAACAACCTCTCCAAACCCATCATTGTCGGATGCTTCTGCCTCTCCGGGATCTCCCGATCATCTTTCCTCTTAATATGCTTCTTCGCCCCCTCCAAAAAATCCTCGCCTCCCAAATATATCTGCCCCTTCAAATCGGTCCAGGGACTCTCCTCCCTTCCGATCCCATTCTCCACAAACCGTCGATACGACTCCCGGGCTTGCTCCAACCCTCTCCCGAATTGGCTTAAGACCCAACCCGCCTCCAACCATTCCGGACTCTCTTCCTCACCCACCGTCGCCCGATAACTGCCCCATACCCATTCCCGAGGATGGCCCGCCAATCCCGCCCGCACCGGGTTCAACACCACATACCGGCATAACTCCAATAAATACGATTCCTTCTCTACCAGGATGGATTTAAAGCGCCCCTGAAACAAATGCCCCGCCCGCTTATGGTAACGATTAAAACCCTGCGTATATACCCCGTTCAAATGCCGGATCGCCAGCGAAAGATTCGCCTTCGGAGTCTCCAACAATAAATGATAGTGGTTGTCCATCAATACCCAGGCATACAAAACCACCCCGAACTGATCAACCACATCCAGAAGAACCTTGACAAAACGCCTCCGATCGTCGTCATCAATAACAATATTCCTCCGCTCGTTGCCCCGAGCGGTCACATGGTACACCGCGCCCTCATAACTAATCCTCAATGGTCTGGCCATATTTTTATCTTACTCCTGCCAAACACCAAAGTAAAGACCTGACCCTAGAATTCACCAAAAAATTCCCGGCAAAATCAGCCGTGGGGTTCTCTGATCAAATAAACAACTGCCGCCAGAAGCCGCCGTAGATACCGCGGGCGACGATCCGTCCGGAGAGGGCGGAAAAGATCACCCCTCCCGGCCAGACCGCATAGTGCCCGGCATTGAAGAGATTCTTGAAGGGAGTACGAAAGCGGGCGAACTTATAGGCCCGGTGGGTGCGGTAGAGGTCATAGGACCAGCCCTGGGGTGAGCCCTCCTCGTTCAGGGTAAAGCGGGCTAGGGCCCGGGGCGTGCCCAGATCCTTGTAAACAATCTTTTCCGAGAGGCCCGGAATCACATGCTCGGTTTCCTTGATAATGTCATTCAACACCCTGGCCTTGAGATCCTGGTACGCCTGGTTGCGGACAAAGGGATCGGCCGATCCGGTCCCCCAGCCGTTCAACCAATGGTAGGGGATAAACACCTGGACCACGATGGAGCTTTTGCCTTCCGGGGCCAGGTGCGGCAGGTGCAGGGAGGTGGCGCTGATCATGGACCAGCCCTTGTTAGGCAGGTCACGGTCGTACATGTCTTCCACGGTTTCGTAGGTGCGGAAGAAATGGGTGTGATGGTCCTTGAGGTATTTCCCAAGCTCATCCGCGCTCATGTCAATCCCAAGATAAGCGGCGGTCTGCCCCTTGGATACCGGGCCGGCGGTGATTAATTGCCGGTCTTTAAAATCCCAGCGATTCGGGTTGTCCAGCATCTGATTAATCAGACGCTTGGGATTCCCAGTGTTGACCACGTAGTCTGCGTAAAAGCGCTCGCCGGAGGCGGTTTCCAGCGCGGTTACGATCTCCCCGGAGGTAATAACCCGGTCTACCGTTGATTTAAAGCGGACCTCCCCTCCCCGTTCCTGGTAGGCCTTTGCCACCTTGTCGATAAAACCCTGAAGGCCGGCCTTGGGATACCAATAATCGTAAAGGAAGGTGTACCAGAAGGATACGTGATACATGAGAAACATGTTGCGGCAGCCGTATTCGCCGAAGAGAAAGATCAGGCGCGGGTCGTGGGGAAAGAATTCCCGGGCTTTTTCGTCGCCGGTCTTGATCACCATCTCCTTACTGGTTTTCAACATGGACGCCGACTCCATCATCATCCTCAGGTTGGCGCGCATCTTGCTCCAACCATCTACCACCAGGGGGAAGGAGCCGCTCCCCATCATTTTCTTCATGGCCATGGCCTGGGGAGCAAGAAAGTCAAACCATTTATCCAGACCCGGAGATGATTCCGGGAAGACCTTTTTAAAATCCTCCCGGATCTGGCCGAAGTCATAAAGAGGAACGTTGAAATCACGCGAGGCGTAGCGGAACTTTATTTGCATCCATTCGTCCGGATCATATAGATCCAGCTCATCCAAAAGGGGAAAGAGTACCCCTACGTTCTCCGTGGACTGGTCGCCGCAGTCGAAGTAAAAGCCTTTACGCCAGACGCCGGACATGTTGCCGCCGGCATGATCACCGTGCTCCAGGATCAGAGAGCGCTTCCCCAGCTTTTGCAGGTAAAGCCCAGTGGAAAGGCCGGCGATCCCGGAACCAATGATCAAGACATCATATTTCATGGAAATTTCCTCCCGAATACTCAGTTGATAATTTAATAAAATTAGTTGACGCCCTATTGATCTGTTATTTATTCCTTCTCAGCCTCAAGCCTTCTTGCGTACCCACCTATTCAAAAGATGAGTGAAGCGGCGGGAAGCTGGTCAAAGGGCTTTCTAGTTCCCCAGTTTAATTTTCTCATCAATAGCCATTGCCGCTTTCCGGCCGTCGGCGACGGATTGAACCACGGTGCCCGCGCCCCGAATGATATCCCCCCCGGCGTAAACCCAGGGCCGGCCCTTGACCTGCATGGTCGCCGGGTCCACCTCGATTAAATCCGCCCGGGAAAATTCCTTCCCGAGATACGCCCCCAAGCTGGATTCCACGGTTTGCCCCACCGCCATAATCATCTGATCAAAATCCATCACGATGGACCGGGATTCATCAAACTGGGGGCAGAATTTTCCCTTTTCATCAAATACCGAGGTGCAATAAACAAAGGATAAACGCCACCCGGGAAGAAAGGCCTTGGGGCCCCAGGCGTTTTGAATCTCCACCCCTTGCTTTTTAAGCTCGGCCACCTCACTTTCCAGGGCCGGCATCTCCCCCGGGCTCTCCAGGCAGACCATGGTAACCTTGCGGGCGCCCAACCCCTTGGCGGTCAGGGCGGCATCGGCGGCCACGCTGCCTCCGCCAATAACCAAAACCCGATTCTTCACCTCCACCAGGCCCTTCTGCCGAACGGCCCGGAGAAAAGACCAGGCGTCCACTACTTCCGACCCAACCATCCCGGGAATATCCAGCCGGCGGCCGGCCCAGAGCCCCGGGGCCAGGAAGACGGCCTGATAATTTTTCAGTAAATTCGGAACGGTAAAGTTCTTTCCCAGCTCTTGTCCAAACTTAAAGACGATCCCTAAACGGGAGACCCCGGCCAGTTCCCTGGCCACGTCCCCCGACGGCATATTCCGGAAAGGAATGACGTGAGTCAGCATCCCGCCGGCCTTCTCCGTCTTTTCCAGCACCTCCACCTTGTATCCCAGCCGGGCCAGGAAATAGGCGCAGGATAAACCCGCCGGGCCGGAGCCGACCACCGCCACCCGATAACCGTTGCCCTCGGGCACCTCGGGGTCCCAGCCATCCGCCTCCGAGACCCGGCCGCAAACCCAGGCCTGCAGGTCGGCGATCCGCACCACCTGGTTCGAGAATTCCTTCCGGTTGCATTCCTTCTGGCAGAGCCTCTCCGCCGGGCAGATGCAGCCGCAGATCTCCGCGAGCGGGTTCATCATCCGCATCAGGCGCACCGCCCCGGCAAAATTGCCCGCCTCGATCCGCCGGAGGAAATTCAATACGTCAATGCCCGCCGGGCAGGCCTTGATGCACCCGGGATCCTGGCAGTATTGGCACTCCCGGGCCAAACGCATGGCCGAGCCATCGGTAATGAGCTCGGCGGGGTCGGGCACCGGGGTCCAGGGTTTTCCCTTGATCAGATTCACATACTGCTGCGGAAACTCCCGGGGCTTATATTCCTTCAGCTTCAGGTCCCGCAAAACCATATTGGCCGCGCCCACCCCGGAGGCGGTGGTGGCCACTATTCCAATCCCCATCACCGTGGAGTCGCCGCAGAAATAGAGGTTTTTCCATTCGCTCCGGGCATGGAGGCGCTTCATCATTTCCTGGCCGATCATCTGCTTGGGTCCGCCCACCGCGCCCCAGTTCTTCAAGGTAAAACGCTCGATCGTTGAAGGGGTGGCCACCTCCATCACCTTGATATGTTTCCGGATATTCGGGAAATACCGCTCCACCTGATCGAGAAGCCGGTTGGCTTCCCTTTCCTTCCGGCGCTGGTACTCCCCGGATTGATACTCGGGATCGGAGGCCCGGGGCCACTGGTCCTGAGCGGGCCTGATCACCGTCACCGAATGCATCCCCGGCGGAGCCAGGGTAGGATCGTCAATGGTAGACACGTATACCGTAATATCGTGGGCCGCCAGATCGTACCGGTTTTCCACGAACATCTCGATGGGGCGGGCGTCCTTAGGAATGCCCTCCGCTTCCACCCCCAGGTAAAGGACAAAACTACTCGGGGTGGGGACAAAACTCTGGGCCCATTTCATCCGCTGGGGTTTAATGTGCCGGGGCCGGATCAGGCGGCCGTAAAGATTCCAGACCGTAGCGTTGGCGATAACCCGGTTGGCCATGATCTCCGTGCCGTCCACCAGGCGGACCCCGTAGGCCTGGCCCCGATGAAGGAGAATCTCATGAACCAGGTGGCGTACGATCACCTGGCCGCCGTAGCGCTCGATCACCTTCTCCAGCTTGTTGGGCAGCATCTGGGGCGAGCCGGAGGGATAAAAGGCGCCCCCTTCGTGATTATCCACAAACATGGTGGCGGTGAGGAGGGCCGGGGTCTCGCTCGAGTTGCAGTAGCAGTAGGTTTCCGAAAGCATGTCAAAATATTCCAAGAGCTTGGGATCGGTGATGAATTTGCTCAGGATATCCTCGGAATTTTTAAACATCATCAGTCCCAGCTGCATCACCCCCAGGGGATTCTTCAAAAACATTTTCAGGTGGTCGGTCTTGGGCATTTCCGACGGGGACTGGATCATTTCATTTTCCGAAACCACGTTCTTGTAGAGCTTGTATAGATAGTTGTAGAAGTCGCGGAGCTCTCTTTTCTGGCCGGGGAACACGGCCGCCAGCTCGCCAAAGAAGCGATCAAAATTCCGCCAGAAGGTAATCTGCCTGCCGTAGATGTGCATGCGGTAGAGGGAATCGTGCGGGATCATGTCAATCTCTTCTTCCAGTTCGTTCATGACAAAGCGGTGGGGATTAAATCCCTTCTCCCCAAAACCGAACATCATGGCCACGCCCACATCAAAGGTGATCCCCTGCCGGCGCATGATGGAACAGGCGCCCCCGGGGAGATAATGCTGTTCAATGACCAACACCTTCAAACCCCGCTTGGCTAAGAGAGCGGCCGCGGTCAGCCCCCCCACCCCGGAGCCCACCACCACCACGTCATACCGCTCCCGGATCAGCGCGTCGTTCAATATCTTCATCGAATCAATCTTCCTGAATCTGGTTTATCGGCTTCCCATCACCGGCAGTCGCCGGAGCAGACCTTCTGCCCCTTACTCTCCCATTAGGATTTAGGGGATGTCCTTTACTTCTTTAATTTTTCATCGTCCAATGAAATTCTAGAAATTCTCAGTTAAAATAAGTACTTACGTTCATTCCTGGGTTATTGCCTTTGCTTCGCTTTCCTGAGCGCTCTTACCATGATGCTTGTGCCCCGGATATAGAGCGATGGGGTTAGACGATAGCAATTCCAAATGAGACGGGTATTCCAACCGACCACAATGATAGCCTGATTGCGTACCACCCCTTTCAGAATTATCCGGGCGCATTTCTGAATGGGCATCCGGATCCAGGAAGGCAGATTCTTAAGTATTTTTTCCCGATCGATATTGATATATGTGGCTTTTTGATAAATGTCCGTATCGATAAACCCCGGACAAACCACGCTCACCCGTACTCCCAGATCTGCCGCCTCTGCCCGGAGCGAAGTTGAAAACCCCAATACTCCATGTTTGGTGGCCGCATAAGCAGCTGTTCCAGGCCAGGGAACCAAGGCAGCAAGCGAAGCCGTATTGATAATATGTCCGAATCCCTGCTTGATCATCAGGGGATAAGCAGCTTGCACACCGTGGATGACCCCCCAGAGGTTGACGTTGATAATATGTGACCAATTATCCGGACTCATATCCTGAACTTCTCCTCCAATGACAACGCCGGCATTATTAAAGACGAAGTCAATTCGTTGGTGTTCGTTAGCAACGGTATCCACGAATATTTTTACAGCGGTACCGTCACTGACATCGAGACTCATCGCCTGGGCTCGACCACCGGCATTTTCAATATCCTGGGCTACTTCCTTGGCCTGCTTAGCATTGATGTCCGCAACGACAACAATTGCCCCCTGGCGGGCCAGTGCTTCACTGAGCCCCCGGCCGATACCCGATGCGCCCCCCGTAACGATAGCCACTTTATTCGTAAATGCGTCTGTCTTAGCCATTTTCTTAAGAGTTCTCTTTCCTCATAATATTATCTTTGCCCAGAAAATTTATTTATCAGACTATCTTATGTTTCAATTTGCCTTAATGCCAAGAAATTCTAGGGTCAGGTTTTTACCTTGCTGTTTGCGACAATTTTCTCCACCTTCTTCCGGAACTTCAAATCCTCCTCCACTTTCCTCTTCATGTCGCTCACGCATCGGCTCACCCCGGTATATCCCAGGCCGAACTTCTCGCTAATCTCCCTCAATCTCAATCCCAACACC
>JAPLJI010000164.1 GCA_026388655.1 Pseudomonadota bacterium | reverse complement strand
TCGGGATAAATCGCTCAGGGCAGGCCCTTTGAATTCCACGGTTTTAGCGTGGGTTCAAACATCAAAAATGTTTAGGGACTATTTTTGCGTTTTCGGTCTTCCATGATCTGGATCAAGACCGGAAGGAAGACCAGCGCGGAGGAAAGACCGGTGATTTCTCCGATAATAGCCAGAAACCCAAAGGAGGCCAGGGCCTGGTTGTCGGCGATCATCAGGACCGCGTAGCCGATGATGGTGGTGAGAGAGCAGAGGAAAACCGCTCCCCCCGTGGTTTCCAGGGCGTGGATGATGTGGCCGGGCCCTTCCAGTCGATACCTCTGGAAAAAGTTGATGGAATAGTCCACGGCGATTCCGAAAGTCAGGGGCAGGGCGATAAAGTTGAAGAAATTGAACTTGATCCCCAGGAGGGCCTGGAAGCCGAACATCCAGAGAACCCCCGCGCAGAGCCCGGAAATAACGAAAACCGCGGAACGAATTCCTCGCAGAATAAGAATCACCGAAATGATTACCCCCAGAAGGGCCAGGACGCTGGTGAGGGGACCGTCCCGCTTGATATCCCGGATAATATCCGCGAAGACCACGGCTTCGCCCGAGGAAGTTATTTTTTCTCCGTTCGGAAGGGTATTTTCCCGGATGGCGTCGGTGAAAGAGAAGAGATTCTCCGCCTGCCAGAGGTTTCGGCCCGTCTGGGGGTTGACGAAAGCGAAACGGCCGCGGGTGCCGTCCTTTTCGGTAAAGTGGCGGGTCATTTCGACGGGCAGGTCGGGGATGTCGAGGGGACGGGTATCAAGCCTCTTGAGCACGTCGGTAATTTTGGGAATTTCATTTTCCGGGGCGAGCTCCTGAGCCAGTTTCAAATTCTTTTGAATCTTGGCGATCAGGGGAAGTTTCATTTCCTGGCTTTCGGGCAGGAGGCTATAAATTGAACGGCAGTCTTTGAACGGTCTTTGCTCTTCCCGGTCTTTCCAATGCTCTCGCATCACCTCGCAGATTTCCCGGGCCTGTTCCTGGTCACGGGCGAGGATAATAGCGGGGGAAGTGGAGAAGTGGAGGACATGATTGATTCGGTCGTCCAGCTGGGCCGTGCCGGAGCGAAGGCTGCTTTTGTTCCTCAGGTTGTTGAGGTTGTAGTCGAGGCTCCCGGGGAGAAAACGGGTGTAAAGAACCCCGCCGAAAAGCGCGAGCAGGAGGAAAATGGCCAGGGCGGGGCGGGCGTGGCGGAGAAGGGGCCGGGCGAGCAGACCCGGAAGAGAATATAAGCGGGAAGGGCGGGCCTGAAGGAATCCCCGGCTCAGGGGCCGGATTTTTTCGGAGAGCGAAAGGAGGGAAGGGAGAAAGGTAAAGGTGAAAAGCCAGCAGAGAATGACCCCGATCCCCCCGATAAAACCGAATTGGCTGAAGGCCCGGATGTGGGCGGCGAAAAGGGCGGCGAATGAGACCGCGGTGGTTACCGAAGCCGCCAGGGTGGCATGGAAAGTGGTGTTCAGGGCGAGGGAAAGGGCCTCCTCCATTTTCAACCCGCGGTTTCTCTCCTCCAAGTAACGGGCGAGAAGGATAATGCCGTAATTTATTCCGGTGCCCGCGATGATCGCTCCCAGGAAAGCGGTCTGGGCGGTGACGAAGCCGATGACCAGGTGGGTGATCCCGAAGGTCCAGATCACGGCCATAATCAGGGTTCCACCGAGGAGGATGATGACCCGGACCCGGGGGAAATAAAGAAATACCACCAGGCAGATCAACCCGATGCAAAGCAAGGCGGTACCCAAAAGATCCTCTTTAATGCGGTCGTATTCGTCGAGGGTAATTTTCACCGATCCGGCATATCCGATTTTCATCTGGGGGTGGTAACCCGCCGGGTTCATCCGGGCGATCAGGCGCTGGGTATCTTTTAGAAACTGGCGGTTTCCCTCGATCCCGGTGACGTTAACCTTGGGCCGGATCAGGACGGCGAAGAAGGTTTGCTCGGGATTGGCGTAGTAACCGCCGGGGTAATCCTCGAGCTTGCCCCGGGCCTTGGATTCCTTGAGATCGGGGACCCGGAAGGTCTTGCGTTCGGCTTCGGGATCGAGTTCAAAGGAAAAGGGCGAAAGCCGGATCAGGGCCCTTTTCCGGGCCCGGTCCACCTCATCCACCACTTTATTGAGATCTTCGAGGTCCATGTAAAGGAAAACGTGGTTGGAAACGAAATCCCGGATGGGTTTCATCGAGTGATCCACGTAACGGATCCGGTCTCCCAGCTCGGAATAAAGTTTTTTCACCAGGTCTTCCACGAAGCGGATATTGGCCTCGCGATCGGGTGACTCGATCGCGATCGAAAGGGTGCCCAGGCCGCCCACCCGTTCCATGATCCGGTTCAAGTCCTTGACGCTCTGGGTTTTTTCCGGGAGGAGCTCCTTGAAGTCGGTGCGGATTTCGAGTTTGAAAACCTGGAAAAGAAGAACCGCGGTAATCAAGAGCGAAACGAGGCAAACCGGAATGGAATGCCGGATTAAGAAGTGAGCGGTTTTTCCCCAGAACGGGTTTTCCGGTTCCCGGCTCATTATCTTCTGCGGGGTTCGATTTTCCAGGCGCGATGCCAGATCATGACGATGGCGATCAACGAAATCACCACCACGTTGTAGACGGCAAACAAAATCTTGGCGGTCTGGGAAAGAAATTTTTGTTTCAGATTGGAGACGTTCATTTTTACCTCCGGGGATATAGGGTTGGAGGCTTCAGTTTTGGGAACAATCGCTTTGGATTTGTTCGCGGTCAGGATCAGGGCCCAGGGAAGGCCCAGAAGGATAACCGGAATCACCTGGACCGCATGGTAAATGATCGCGACCGAGAAGGCCAGGGTCGGAGCTATCCCGAGGAGGGAGAGCCCGGCCACCATGGCGAACTCAAAGGGGCCGATCCCGGCCGGGGCGGAGGGGGCCATCATGGCCAGGTTTACCACCACCAGGGTCAGGATTGATCCATAGGCGGGAAGCGAAACGCCCAGGGATTGCACGGAAAGCGCCACGATCCAGGCCTGCAGAATCCAGAGCAGGAGGCTCAGGGGAAACAAGCGGATCAGGGTTTTCCCGGGAATGGCCGGGGGAAACCAGTGGGGGGGGCGGCGTTTGAACCAGAGGAGGGCGGCCAGGAGCAGGGTGGAGAGCCCAGCGACCAGAAGCATTCCTTTCCAGACCCAGGGAGGGGGAATGCTTCCGGTCAGGAAAAACACGGCCAGGGCGACCAGGCCGAGGGCCACGATCCCGAATCCTTCCAGGATGCGTTCCCCCACATAGGCCATGGTCGAATCCCGTTTCCTGACCTGGGCCGCGCGCTCGAGGAGGACGAAGCGGGCCAGGTCCCCGGCCCGGGCCGGGAGCAGGCAGTTGAGGGCGTAACCGCCGAAGATGCTCCCCACCGCCACCGGCAGGGGGACACGGTAGGAATGCCGGAGCAGGAGCCCGAAACGGTATCCCTTCAGGACATCCACCAGGAGGTTGACCAGGAGGGCGCCGATAACCGGGAACCATTTCAGTGAGTGCAGAAGCGAGAAGAACTCCGGCCATTTGACCTCCCGGACCGCGAAGAGCAGCAGGATGGCGGAAAGGATCAATCCCAGGAGGGCCAGGATCACCTTGCGGTTTTGCCCGGGCTCCGGAAGGTCCAGGGCGGAGGGAACCGCCGGGGTGAGTCCCCGGGAGGAAAGCCCCGCCGCGATCCCGCGGACCGCTTGCAGGGTCGATCCGCGCTCGGCCCCGGGTTTGTCCCCCTCCCCGTCATGGAGCAGGAGGATGCCTCCGCCCCGGAGGCGGCGGAGGGCCCGGCTCACGATGGTTTCCGGCGGCGGGCATTCGGTGTCCCACACCCCTACCGTCCAGCGGATCGGGGTTAAGCCCAGGCGTTTCAAGGCCCGGCCCAGGAAGGGGCTTTTAAATCCGTGGGGGGACCGGAACAGGGTGGGGCTGACCCCGGTGACCCGGAGAATTGCCTCCTGGGCTTTCACGACTTCTGCGTTCACCTCGCGGGGGGAAAGAAAGGTCAGGACGCGGTGACTGTACCCGTGGTTTCCGATCTGGTGACCGCGCCGGGCGATTTCGCGGGCCACCTCCGGTTGAGCTTCCACCCATTTCCCCACCAGGAAAAAGGTGGCCCGGAGATCAAGCTCGCTCAAAAGCTCCAGAAGCTTCAGGGTTGCTCCCCCGTTGGGGCCGTCGTCGAAGGTCAGGGCGACGGACCGGGGATTTTTCAAGCGGTTGATATAGCGGTCGCTGAAGTTGACTGCGGGCACGAAGAGATAAAGCAGGAAAGCTCCGAGGCAGGACAGGACCAGGGCCAGCCAGACGGACTCCGGGAAAGGGGAACCGAAAAGACCGGCGCCCCAGGCCACCAGGCTGCCGAGGGTGGCGAGGGAGATAAAAATACCCAGAATGGTTCCCAGCAGGACTCGGGCGGGCATCAGGATTTCCCGGAGGGGGATCGGGCCAGCACCTCAAAGTAATAAGACTCGATTTGATCCACGATCTGCTCCCAGTTATAGCGGGCGGCGGTTTTCAGGGAGGCCTGGGAGAGCCGGTTCCGGAGAGACGGGTCGGAGAGCAATTTTTTCAGGGTTTGGGCCAGATCATCAATGTTTCCGACGGCAAACATCAGGCCGTTTTCGTTTTCGGTGATGGCGTCCAGGAACCCGGGGATCCGGCTGGCTACAATCGGGAGCCCGGCGGCCATGCCCTCGAGAATGGTCACGCTGAACGCGGCGATCGTGGCGGGGAAACACATGATCTGGCAGTGGGCGAAGTATGAAGGTCTTTCCCGGTTTATGTAGCCGGCGAAATAAACCGAATCCTGCAGGGACTTGGGGATTATGTTCTCGTAGACCTTCCGCAAAGGTCCGTCGCCAATGATGACCAGACGGGTCTCGGGAAATTCCGGATGGATTTTGGCGAAGGCCTCAATCAGGAAGTGCAGGCCGTTGCGGGGATCCAGGCGGCCGATGAAAAGGAGGTTCAGCCTCCCGTCTTTTAGAAAAGGGAGGGGCTGGATATCCTTCCGGAACCACCGGGTGTCGACGCCGTTGGGGATGACCCGGAATTCCTTTTGGTAGTATCTCTGGAAGGCCCGGACCGTGGTTTCGGAAACGGCCATCATGCCGTCAAACTGGTCCAGGTAAAGTTTGAGGTATTTTCCCAAGATATTGGCGTAGACGTTGCTGGTGAAATTGGTATGGATGGTTCCGATCATGGTCGTGGGACAGTATTTTACGGAAAGGAAGGGCAGGACCGGCCCGTAGGGTGATTGAATGTGGACCAGATCATACCGCTTTTCGGCGAATAACCTGGTCAGGGTTTTGCCCAGCCGCAAAGACAGGGTTACCGAGGCCAGGGAGCCATTGGAAATCACCGGGATTCCCGGACCGACGTGGATCACATTCTGGCCGGGGACCAATCCCAGGGGGGGGGCTTCGTCCCCCTTCTTTAAGGGATTTCTAACCCGGGAGGTGATTATGTCCACCTGGTGGCCGCGGAGCGCCAGATGCCGGCTTAAATGGTATACGTGTTCGGTGACCCCCCCGAGATTGGGGTAAAAGTACTCGGTGATAATCCCCACCCGGAGGGGTTTCCGCTTTAGGTCCGGGTTGGGATTGGGAAAACTGGTTTCATTCATAAACGGTTATTTGCTCCCAACATATAATAAGGCATATGTTATTTCTGCCCGTTTCGGCAGTGATCCAGGTCGCATTTTTCCCTGGCCTTCTGCCCGGTTACGTTAGGCTAAAATAATTCTGCCGGGGTGAAAAATCAAGGAAAATTCAGTCAGGATGCCGAGGATTTTTTGAAAAACAACCAATTGTTTTCTCCTTTTTTCATCTTGATCAGGCAGTAGGTTCCGGAAAGCTTTTTCCCTTCAATCCGGAAAACGATTTCTTCTCCCGGCTTGTCCGCCAGCATTTGATATTGCCCCCGGTCCCAAGCGTAGTCCAGGGGGTGATCTTCAGTCCGGACCGCCAGGCGGCGGATTCCGGGCTCCCCGGGGGGCTCTTTGGGCAGGGCCCAGGAGAGGAGGACGCCGTCCTTTTCCAGGCGCAGGTCCCAGTGGAGGCGGGAAGCGTGGTGCTCCTGGATGGAATAGATATTGCCTTTGGTTGAACTTTGCTTCCGGGCCGTGGGCTCCGGGCTCCGGGAGAAATCTCGCCGTTTTTGATATTCCTGGAGGCTCAATTTTTCAAGGCGGAAGGGCAGGTAGGGTTTAACGGGCACTCCGGGCATTTCGGCTTGGGGGCCCGGCAGAGGACGGACCCGAAACTTTTCAGGTAAAACTGGAGCCATTGCCAATCTTTGTGCTCCAGGAGCTGCATCAAATCGGTTTCAATTTTTTCCGGGTCTTTATTAACCGTCCAGCCCAGGCGGAAAGCCACCCGGATGACGTGGGTATCCACCACGATGCCCTCGACCTGGTTAAACCCTTGTTGCAGGATGACATTGGCGGTTTTGCGGGCGATCCCGGGAAATTCCAGCAGATCCTCCATCCGGTCGGGAACCTTCCCCTGGTAACGCTCCCCGATCAGGCGGGCCGCTCCCTGGATGGCCCTGGCTTTGGTCCGGTAGAAGTTTACTTTCCTGATCGAGTCTTCGATTTCGGGCAGGTCCGCCCGGGACAGTTTTTCCGGGGTGGGGAATTTTTTAAAGAGCCCGGGAGTAACCGAGTTCACGGTTTTATCCGGGGTCTGGGCGGAGAGGATCGTGGCCATCATTAACTCGTAAGGATTCCGGAATTCGAGGTAATGATGAGGGTGGGGATAAAGCTTCTGGAGAACCTTTAAATCAGCCTGGGCTTTTTTACGATCCATTTCAAAATTCACAGGGCAAATGTCAAATCAAATCCCAAATTCAAAATGACTAATTACAATTACCAATTTCTTAATTTCTAGATGTCTTTTATTGGTTTTTATTTATTAGTTGGTCATTAGGATTTGATTAGGAATTAGAAATTAGTTATTGGTCATTTTTTCGATGGCAACTTGTTAAAGTCTGTCTATGAAAAAAATATTCCATTACCCGACTTTCGGATAAGCTCTAGTGATTATTTATCCGGTGGTTCGATGAACCCGCCCGCCAGGGACAAACGCCAGCCCTTCCGCTCCTTGACCAGGGCCTTGCAGCAGTTCAGGAGCTGGATTTCCTGGGTTCCCCCCCCGATCCCGATCAGCTTGGCGTCGCGGTAAAGCATCTCCACGTGGTATTCCTGCATGTACCCGTACCCGCCCATCAGCTGGACCGCCTCGGAAGCCACCTCGCAGGCCGCCCAGGAGGCGTAATACTTGGCGATGGTGAAATCTTCCTCCCGGGATTTTCCTTCCTTGATCGCCCAGGCCTGCTTGAAGGCCAGGTTGCGGACGTTTTCCAGGTGCATGTACATTTTCGCGATCTTTTCCTGCATCAGCTGGAACTCGATCAGGTATTTCCCGAACTGCTTCCGGGTGCAGGCGTACTCCAGGGCGTCATCGAAACAGCGCTCGATGATGCCCCAGGCCATGGCGGGTGCGCCTTCTCTCTCACCGGAGAGGGATTCCTTGGCTTCCTCCCGGCCGGTTTTTTCCTTCTTGCCCAGGAGCTGGTTCTTGTGGATGCGGACGTCGTCGAGGAAGATTTCCCCGGTGGGGGAGCCCTTCATTCCCATCTTGTGCATCGGCTTGGAGACCGAAAGCCCCGGGGTGCCTTTTTCCACCACAAAGGGATAAATCAACCTCTTGTCGGCCTTGGTGCCTTTTTCCCGGTCGATATGGGCCCAGATCACGAGAATGTCCGCGTAGGGGGCGTTGGTGATGAAGGTTTTGGACCCGTTCAGGATGTAATAATCTCCATCCGGCTTGGCGGTGGTCTTCAAGGCGAAGGCATCGGAGCCGGCTTCGGGTTCGGTCAGGCCCCAGGCGCCCTGTTGTTCGAAACTGAAAAGGGGAACGGCGTATTTTTCGATCTGGTCGGAGGTGCCCTTGCCGACAATAGTGTTGGCGCATAAACCCAGCTGGCCGGTAAGGACCAGGGCCAGGGAAGGGCTGACCCGGCAGATTTCCTTGATGGCCACGAACATGACGATGGGGTCGGCCCCACCGCCCATCATGCCGCCCTCCGCCCGGAGTTCCTTTTTCATGTTCAGCCCCTCGTCACCGGAGGCCTCCATTTTGCGCTTTTTTTCCACGAGCTTCTGCATCTGGCTCTTGCCCATTTCGGTGATGCCCAGGCTCTGGAAGAGGCCTTTAACCACCTCGAAACTCGAGATTTCCCCCTTTTCCATCGCCTCAACCTTGGGAGCGATCTCGTTGGTCATGTATTGTCTCAGGGTTTGCTCGATCATTTTCGCGCCTTCCGACAGTTCAAACATAATGGTTCTCCTTTCTAATTTAATGGTACAGGATAATTTTTTAGACGCGGATTTTTACTTCCTTAAAACCTTTGCAGTCCTTATCATCAGCCCGAATAGTTCGTATGCGAAACATTTTCCGATGATTTTATATCAGAGTAATTCGCGATTTCAAGTGGAAGGGAAAGCCCGGTTATTATTTGCCCAGCGTGAGTTTCTGCTCGAGCTTGATAATTTCTTCCTTCCGGTTGGGGAAATTGGTTTTCAATTCCTGCAGGTGTTTCCGGGCCTGGGTTTTGTCCCCCAGGGCGATTTCGGATTCGGTTAAGACCAGGAGGGCTTCATCCCGGTAATCCTGGTAATTGCTCATAAGACATCTCATGTAGTTGGCGGCCTTCTGGTAATCTTTCAGCTCCCAGTAGCGGACGCCCGAGCTGTATATAAAGGAAGCATAAAACCGCCGGGGCCCTTCCTCCTGGGCCGAGGGGCCGGCCAGATTCATAAACTCCTCGCATCTTCCGGACTGTAAGGCCAGCTCGAGCGTGCGGAGGGCGGGATCAGGTTCCACGTAGGACTCGGTATGATCGGGGTTGATTACCACTTGCGGAGATTGAGCCCGGGGAGATTGAGATTCAGCCGGAGGAGAAAACGGCAAAGGCCGTTCCGTGGCCGGGCGAGCGGTTGGCGTTGCCGGGAGGGGAGATGAGGGAGATGAAGGAAGCGGTTTCTTGCCCGGTTGGAAAACCAGGAAAATAATGCCGGACAGGATAATCAGACCAACCACGACGAGCAGGGGGAGGTGAGATCTCCGGGGGGAATCTCCCGAGGAAATTTTATCCTTGTCTTTCGGCATCAGGTATTATTTTACGATCTGACCGCGCTGATTGAAAGGTGCCGTGATCAGTCCAGGGTGATTATTTCTCCCCGGGGAATTGGTCCACCCAGGTCGAGCAGCGCCACCGAGCGGTGGCGGCCGGGGTAATCTTTCCTGCCGGCGTATCCGGGGTTCAGGTAAAGGATGTCTCCGGATTGGTGGAGAACCGAGTCGTGGGTGTGACCGTAAACCAGGACGTGGGGCTTGACCCGCTCGATCTCGGCCAGGATATGGGCCTCGAGCATGGTAAAGGCGTTGTAGCGGTGGCAGAGCAGGATGCGGAAGCCGTTGATTTCGATGACCCGGTCGGTGGGGTAAAGCTCGCGAAACTGATAATCCCCGTTTCCGCGGACCGCGGTCACGGGCGCGATTTTTTCCAGCACCGCCAGGATGGCGGGTTCCTCAAAATCCCCGGCGTGAAGAATGAGCCGGACCGGCCGGAAGATCTCGTTGAGCCGGGGATCGATATACCCGTGCGTGTCGCCCAGGACGCCGATCAACATAAAATATTTTACCTCCCGCAGTTAAATTAGAAAAGATTGCCGGTCTTGTCAAAACCTCTTTTAAAGACCTCGGAAATACCCTCTCTTCACCCTCCCTTTCATCCCCTCCTTCAGGACGAGAGCCCTTTCCCTCGACCCCGAAAGGGGTCTTCCTACGACCCCGAATGGGGTCTCAGGACGAGAACCCCAGAGGGGCAGGACGAGAACCCCAGAGGGGCAGGACGAGAACCCCAGAAGGGCGGGACGAGTCCCATCAAGGGAGGGGATAAATAGAGAGTATCTTCTTGCCGACAACCTATAATCTCCCTCTCCCCTGCTTGCCCCGTCAAAGGCGGGGGTGGGACTTGTCCTGAAGGCTCATCCTGAAGGCTCGTCCTGAAGGAGAGGGTTGGGCCTCCGGCTCCGCTTCCAGCCCGTAGGGCTTACAGGCCGGAGGGTAGGAGCCTACGGCTCGGTGAGGTGAGGGGGGAATTTTTCAGAACTCTTGCTTTGCCCTGCCTTGACAGCGAGGGAGCACTAGCTTATCTTACCAGTCAATACTGCGGGGTGGAGCAGTCCGGTAGCTCGTCGGGCTCATAACCCGAAGGTCGTTGGTTCAAATCCAACCCCCGCTACCAAGCCGATCAGGGTTTCGTGGTTTTTTACCGCGAAACCTTTTTTTTGGCTTTCAGCTTGATCTTTCCCCGGGTGCTTTTCTGTTATAATTCAAAACCTAAATTTTAAAGCAGGATGGCAACCAGATGAAAATCGATCTGCACGTGCACAGCGAATTCTCCCCCGATTCGCGGTTTGCCCTGGATGAGATCTCCACGCTTTCCGAGCAATATGAACTGCCGGTCATCTGCATCACCGACCATGACAGTGTCGACGGATGCCTGAAAATGCGGGAAAAGTATCCGGACCTGAAGGTCCTGCCGGGGATGGAGTTGGGCCTGGCCGAAGGGGATTTCCTGGTGTATTCCCTGAACATCGATCTGTTGAAATCCATGCTGAATAAAAAAATTAAAAGCGTGTTCGACCTGCCCCGTTCACCCGAAGAAGCCCTGGTCTGGGCCCACCCCCTGACCCGCCGTTTCCGGGAATCGGACAGCCCCTTTGCCGAGGGCGAGATGCTCGCGAAAGTGATGGACCATATCGACGGGCTCGAGGTTTACAACTCGAAGATCCTGATCCACGTGACCCTGGGGCAGGAGCCCGCCGGATACGCGGAGAACCTGATCCAACTGACCCGTAAATTCGGGAAAGCGGCCGTCGGGGGCTCGGACAGCCACCAGTTTTACAATTACCTGAAGGCCTGGACCCGGGTGCCCCCGGAATTGGCCTCCGCCGCGGGGGTGGTGGAGGCGATCAAAAAGGGCCTGACTGTTCCTGAATACGATCCGCTTTATTACCAGCGCCTGACGGATTACCTCGAAAAATCCGCGAGACTTTAGAAACAACCCTATTTTTTCTCAGCTAGTAAATTTTGCGCTGTAACGATCCCGCTTAAATCTGCGGCCTGGGTTACGAAGCTTATGTTCTTCGACTTGTCCAACATAGCCCCCGTCCTTCGATTTATCCCGTTTATCCCGAACTCTGCGAGGGAAACAAGGGAAACGGATATGCGAGAAATAAAGTGAGGGAAATTGATTTTATATTTTTCATGAAGGGAAGGTCATTCGAGGGACCAGACAGACCAGAGAAACGAAGAAATATTTTAAGGCGGCAATGACAAATCAACTACGTCCCCTAAGTACACGTCCCCTAAGTACAAATCCCAACGCAGGTTTGACAATTTTCCTGAAATAAGCTATTTTCCTGTTTAGGAAAATGGATATAAATAAGAAAACAATAACTGAGAAAGAAATGCTTGAACAACTGCGGAGGGGGAAGGTATCCCTGCCTCCTTTATCTTTTCGATTTCTGGAATACGAGCCGGTAATAGCCGACAATCGTCGAGTCGATGCGTTTATCGAGGCATCCTGGCGGAAGGTCAAGGCCAGGTTCGCCGTCGAATGCAAGTCCCTTTCGACGCCCAAGGCGTTCCAGGCGGGGCTCGACCGGCTGAAATCGTTATCGCTTCCCCGGGGCTGCCAACCCCTGCTGCTCATGCCTTTCCTGAGCGAATCGCAGTTGGAAGACCTGGAATGGGAGGGGATCAGCGGTGTTGACCTGTGCGGCAACGGAGTGGTGATGGGTCCGGGCCTGTTTGCCATATTCCGGAGCGGAAAGCCGAATCGTTTTTCCTCCTCCGCCCCGATCAAGAACATCTATCGAAGGAACACTTCCATGGTCGGAAGGGTTTTCCTGGCCCGTTCCGGCTTTGGCAGCGTCCAGGAGATTTGCCGGGAAATTAACTCGCGCAACCCGCTGGTGAACCTCGGGAGGAAAAAAAACATGAGCCTTTCCACGGTATCGAAATCTTTGCAAACCCTGGAGGAGGATCTGATCATCGAACGCGGGGACGGCATCCGTTTGCTCCAACCCGACAAGCTCCTGGAAAAACTGGGTGAGAACTATGCCCCGCCAAAAATCAAGGATCGGGTCCGGCTCAAGGTCTTGGAAGATGAAGGAGCGATCGGGGAATTGCTTGGGAGCAAATCGCGGGAGTTGAAACTTCCCCTTGCGGTCACCGGGTTGTCATCGGTTGCGCGGTATGCCGTAATGCAACGGGGGGACATGTTATCCGTCTATTGCCCCTTTTTAGAGAAACTACTCGAACAGCTCCCGGGGAGCCGATCTGACCGGTTTTCAAACCTCGAGCTAGTGGAAACGGATGATGAAACGGTCTACTTCGATGCCCGGGCAGATGGGTGTTTCGGGTGGGCTTCACCGGTTCAGGCTTACCTCGAGCTGATGACCGGCGACAAGCGTGACCGGGAGACCGCAGAACAGGTTAAGTCATTCCTCCTCCAGGAGCTTCAGGGGAATAAGCCATGATCGAGATGACCGGCCTGCGCACGGCCCTGCTCGATCTGCTCCATTCCCTCCGGGGCGTGGATATCAAACTCATTCTTGGCGGCGGTTTCGGTCTCTATCTCAGGACCGAGCATGTGCTTCGGCTGGGGGTGCGAACGCTTTTTAAGGAATGGTCCGAACCGCGTTCCACCAGCGACCTGGATTTATATCTCCGGCCGGAACTGCTCATCGAATCGGAAAGATTGAAGCCCCTGGCGGAGGCTTTGGACGAGCTTAAATATAAGCCGGTTTCCGGAGCGGAGAAATACCAGTTTGAAAAACCCGGGCCGGGGGGTGGCAAGGCCGGCAGCATCAAGATCGATTTCCTGACCGGTCCGGAGAGCCGCTTTCAGGGCAGCAGGGTGAAGACAGACTCCCGCCGCGCCCGCCCCGATCCTTCCATCGGAATTCATGCTCATCCCGTCAATGAAGCGCCAACGCTGGAGGAAAGGTTGCTGCCGGTGACGCTGGCCGGAAAACTCGGTTCGGGCGAAGCTTGGCAAGCGGAGATTTTCCTGCCGCATCCTTACACTTTTCTGATGATGAAGCTCTTCGCATTCCGGGATCGGCTTAACGATGTCGATCGGAAGCTCGGCCGTTACCATGCGCTGGATTTGTACACCATTCTGGCTACCACGATGGAGGATGAGTGGAAGCAGGCCCTCGAATTACGTGATCAGCGGAGGGATGAACCGTATATTAAGGAAGCTGGAGGCCTAGTCGCGAAATACTTTTCCGCCCTGGGCAGCTTGGGAATGATCCGGTTGAGGGAAAGCGAGTATTACAGGCCGACATTGCAGCTCGACGAATTCATGTCCGCCCTGCGGGAGATTTTTCCTGCCTGATGCGGGGTTGAAGACCCAGACTTGTCCCGCATGACTGCCAAGGGCAGTCCATATAGTTCCTGCCGAAAGGGTTGAACGATCAATCCTATTCATTCGCGGGCAGAAGGTGATGCTCGATGTGGATCTGGCTGAGCTTTATGGGGTGAGTACGAAAAGGTTGAATGAACAGGTCAGGAGAAATCGGGAAAGATTCCCGGAAGATTTTATGTTCCAGCTTACCGCCGACGAAAAAGACAAGGTGGTCGCAAATTGCGACCACCTTTCCCGGCTGAAATTTTCCAGTTTCCTTCCCTATGCTTTTACCGAGCATGGGGCGGTAATGCTTGCCAGCAAGAAAACCTCGGGCCAGGTCTTTACCTTGGCATTTGGGGAGGGTAAGTCAGGCCCTCAAGGACTCTTCCCTCATTCTAATTCGGGATAAAGCTATTTGGGTCTTAGGTGATCCTACTTCGCTAAAGCTTCGTAGGACAGGTGGGTCGTGGGTGATGGGTGAAAGGTCATAGGGCAGAGAGCGAAGAGCAAAGCGCGAAGCGTTCAGAGCGCTCACATGAACAGATTGCGGAGTGCCCCTCGATGTATCTCGGGATAAATCGTTGCCCAGGCCGCGGAGCCTACTTCGTTGATCCTACTACGCTGAAGCTTCGAAGGATGTAGGCTTCGTCGCCCAGGCCGGGGATAACCGCCGGAGGACAATGTATTGACAAAGAGCTGACATTGTTATATCTATAATTCAATGGTAATCCTTCACTGGGATAATGAGAAAAATGAATGGCTGAAAGAGCACCGGGGCGTATGCTTTGAACAGGTGGTTATCATCCTGGCCAAAGGCGAAGTCCTGGAAATTGTGGATCATCCCAACCGGGAAAAATATCCCGATCAAAGGATAGTCCTGGTGACGATAAACGATTATGTATATCTAGTCCCTTACGTGGAAGACGAAGAAGGGATCTTTTTAAAAACCATAATTCCCAGCCGCAAGGCGACGGAAAAATATTTAAGGAGGCGGAAATGAAAAAAAACATAAGGGAAAATGAAGAAAAGGAGATTTTAGAGGCTTATGAAAGCGGAGAATGGCAGCCCGCTAAAAACACCAAATCCGAAACGAAAAAGCTGCGTCATTACGCTCTGAACACCCTGAGGAAAGACAAGCGGATAAGTTTTCGGATGTCGTCGAAAGATCTAACCCAGGTCCGGGTGATTGCCGCTCAGGAGGGCATTCCCTATCAAACCCTGATTTCCAGCGTTATTCACAAATACGTCACCGGATCACTGGTTGAGAGAAGAAGAGGATAATCAGGCGCATCTTCGGAGAAATTCGCGGAGATAAAAGAGGTATTTAAATGGTTAAAAGGGAAATTAAAAAAATCATAAAGAAATTTGCCGGTGCGTTAAAAAAAGAGGGAATCGATATCGACAAGATAGTTCTTTATGGTTCCCATGCTAACGGATGGCCGCGGCGGGACAGTGACATTGATTTGGCCGTGGTCTCCAGGAATTTCGGAAAGGATCGTTTCCAAGAAGGAGTGTTTCTTTTAAAAATCGCCGGCCAAATCGATTCGAGGCTGGAACCTATCCCTCTCTCCCAAAAGTCCTACCAAAGGGACACTTGGGTCCCGTTGATATACGCGATCCGGCAGGATGGCATCGATGTCGCCTTTTAAATCCGGCCGGCGCGCTTCAAATTGACCATTTCCCCGGAATTTGGGGGGTCTTTATTTCTTGAAATTTGGTTGAGTTTATCCCGAGTCCTTTAATGAGATTGCTTCGCGGAGTTTACACTGAGCCAAGCGAAGGTGCTCGCAATGACAGGCGAGGGACCGATATCGCAACGACAGGCGACAGGCTCCGCTTTTAAGCCGAAAAATGCGATTGAACCTGTTCCTCCGTGCTTCGCGGGCGGATTTTTTTGTAGGCTGCCGATTAATCGGCGGTTTTTAAAAGAGCCCGATAAATCGGGCAACTACATAATATTCGAAAATACCAACTGCATTTTTCGGGTTTAAGCCGCGTCTCGGATCCTGAATTATCTTTCTCCTGATTCCTACCTTTTCACTTTTCACTTTTGCTGAGTTTCCACGCAGGCTACTTGTCCTGTAAGGAAAGCCTGCGGCTACCGACTAAAGGAAGACAAGATATCGGGATTTTCACCCCCACCTCTGTCCTCCCCCCTCAAGGGGGAGGAAGAGATGATGGGGAGCGTTTCCAGCGCCGGTGGAACCAGAACCACTGAGCCGGGGTTTCCCGGATGCGGGCCTCCAGGATCTCGTTCAGCTCCCGGGAAATCCGGATCCGGTCGGCTTTGCGCTCGCCGGAGGGCTCCGGTCTTAACGGGGGATAAATAGTAACGGTAAACCCAGGCGAACCCGGTAAATCCCGCGACTTGATGAAAACCGGGAGGATGGGGGCCTGGGTCCGGAGGGCCAGGGAGGCCGGGAGGGTGGTGGTGGCGGCGGGGCGGCCGAAAAACTCGATGAATTCCCCTCCTTCGTGAACGTTTTGATCGATGAAGATAATGATAATCTCGTTTTTAGCCAGGCATTCGAGCGCCCGTTCCAGGGCGAGACGGGGAGGGTGGGTGGGAAGGTAGCTCCCGCCCATCTTTTGAATGTGACCGAGGACATACCGGCCGAGCCGGGGGTCGCGGGGAAAACGGAAAAAGGTATGGATCGGGTAATTCTTTTTCCCCAGGGCGCAGATAATCAGCGGGAAGACACTCACGTGGCCGCTGGCCAGGATTACCCCCTGACCGAGTTTGAGGGCCTCGCGCAAGTGATGTTCTCCTTCAACTTCGATTTGCTTGAGAATCCGGGAATAGGCCAGGAGCCGGAGCGCTCCCCGGCCGGCCTGGGTGAAGAACTCGCGGCCCAGGGCCTGGAGCTCAATTTCGTTTTTTCCCTTCCCGAAGGCGATCTTGAGGTTCGCTTCCGCGATTTTTCTCCGGGAGGGGGCCAGGCCCCCGACCAGCTTCCCCAGTAATTTTCCCAGGGGATTGAGCAGGGCCAGGGGGAGGATCTGCACCAGGCCATAGATGAACTGGGTCCCCCGGAAGCCCAGGTAATGCCCCAGGCGTTTTTTCCAGCCCCGGACCATGGGAGAGGGGAAGTCCTCATCCGGGAGAATTCTCTGCCAGCGGTTTTCGTCCCAGAGCCAGTGATCCGGGCGGGCCTGGATCATTTCCCCGAGGAGGGAGACCACCTTCCGGACGACCGGTTCCGGGGATTTTTCCGCGGCGGGATAGAGCGC
>JAPLJI010000172.1 GCA_026388655.1 Pseudomonadota bacterium | reverse complement strand
AGCCCGAACTCTCGATATCGATTGAGCCATTTGGAGAGCCAACCACGGCTTCGATGTACGCTTTGTATGGCGTAGCCGAACCGGCCGGTTTCTTCATAGATTCGAATGGCTTTGAGCCGGATCTCATATTCGGATCGTTCTATCATGACCGCCTTCTCCTTCCGATGGATTTCGGAAAGATTGTAGGCGATCGATCTAAGTGTTCACGATGTCCTTACGGTTATACTGTTCACGATGTCTTTACGGAAACCCACTAGTCATGAGCCTAATCTTTTCTTTCTTCCTTTCTATTTCCTTTTTTACCCTTTTCTCAAATACCCATGCGGAAGAATGCAATCCACCCTTATGGGCTCTGAAGCCGCCCCAGCCGGAAGGAGTTTATTTCGGGGTAGGATCAGCCCCCCTCACCCAAAACGATGAGGAGGCTAAATCCGCCGCCTACCAGAAAGCGGTGGGAGCCTTGGCGCTAATGGCCGGGCAGACCATCACTGCGAGCTTTGAGGATTATGAAAAGGAAGAAAAGGTTAAAGGCAAATGGATGGAAGAATCCAAGGCCATCAATTCCATCAAAAACATCGCCAAGCAGGAGTTGAGAGGAATCACGATCAAGGATTTTTATAAGGATACCTGCGAGAAAACCTATTATGTTCTGGCGGTGATTGACAAGAAAGACGCCAACGCCCAGATCCGGGAGAATGCGGAGCGGATGAAGGAAACGGAGCTGAAGGATTTGATCGATAAGGGGATTTCTAGGCTGGAAGGGAGAATTGCCAGGGTTGAGCAAAAAGTGGGTGGTTTAGAGGAAAAATACGGGGACCTGCTCCAGCGGCTAGCTCGGCTGGAAGAGTCAGCTAAGAATGAAAAGCAGATTGAGGGACTGGCGGGATTCGGTAACCAAGTCAAAAAGATTGAAGCAGATATAGCTGCGGGTAAATCCCGGAAGGAAATCGAGCAGTCTCTAACTGCGGCGGAGTGGTTTTGGAAAGCAGCTAATATCCAGCAAGCGATTGAGGGTAAAGAACAGGAAAATCTTTCTGAACTTGAGAAAGTAATCTCGTATTATTCGCAATCCATCGAAATTAATCCTAATATTGCTGAACCCTATAATAATCGGGGAAGTATTTACTATATAAAAGGTGAATATGACCGGGCAATTCAAGATTATAATCGAGCGATCGAGCTGAATCCTAAGTTTGCCGCATCCTATTCCAACCGGGGAAATGCTTACTATATAAAGGGCGAATATGAACGGGCGATTCAAGATTACAATCAAGCGATCGAGCTGAATCCTAAGTTTGCCGCATCCTATTCCAACCGGGGAAATGCTTACGACGACAAAGGCGACCATGAACGGGCGATTCAAGATTATAATCGAGCAATCGAGCTGAATCCTCAGTTTGCCGATGCCTATTCCAACCGGGGAGTCACTTATAATAAGAAAGGTGAATATGACCGGGCAATTCAGGATTTTAGCCGGGCGATCGAATTAAATCCCAAGTATGCCCAAGCCTATGACAATCGGGGAATCGCTTACGGGAAAAAAGGCGACCACAACCGGGCGATTCAGGATTTTTCCCGGGAGATTGGACTAAACCCCAACAATGCCTATGCCTATTCCAGACGGGGAAATGCCTATCTTCAGAAGGGTGACCTGGATCGGGCGATCTCCGACTATAATCAGGCCATCATCCTAAATCCAAAAGATGCTTCCTTCTATTACAACCGGGGATTTGCTTATCGTAATAAAGGTGATTTTGATCGAGCGATCGCAGACTTTAGCCAGGCTATCCTCCTAAATCCAAAAATTGCCTGGTTCTACTACAATAGAGCACGCTCATATTCCATGGTAAAAAATAAAGAAAAAGCACTAAGTGATTTGAGCAAAGCCATTCAACTAGATCCAAGGGACAAAAATGAAGCTCAAAAAGATGAGAACTTTAAAAATCTTTGGGATGATGAGGATTTTAAAAAGATTGTTCAGTGAGGAAATCCTTTTTTAAATTTTTTTTTGGCCAATAAAGCCAGAGGTTCTCTCCTGAACCAGGGCTGAAAATTTCAAAGGGGGCCAAAAAGGCCCCCTTGAAATTTATGGCTCCCCGGGTAGGACTCGAACCTACAACCTTGTGGTTAACAGCCACCTGCTCCGCCGGTTGAGCTACCGGGGAATAAAAAGAGAAAATCTGCCTTTAATTATGATTATCGAACGCTGATATAGTCAAGCGTCCTCGGCGTGGAGACATGATAGCGAGTTTATAAAGGATCGTGAAGGTTCAAACCCCGACCACCCTGATCCCAAGCGCGCGGGCGTTCAGAAAAAGAAGGGGGCAGTCCTTGATGTTGGATATAGTTGCTCACACCATCACGAACCCTCGGGGTCCGGAACCTTACCCGGGCCCGGCGCGGGTGCCCGCGACCTGGGCGTACCTCGGGACCGCGTAGTAGAACGTATTCGCCTCGTGCAGGTCCGCGATCTCGCGAAGCGTCTCGTCCGCAGCCTCCCGGGTCACGATCCCCGCCCGGAGGGCGGCGGGAAGCCCCTCTCGCACCCCCGCCAGGACGAGCGCCTTGGCCACGCGGATGGGCACCATCGGCTGGACGAAGTGCGCGACGGTCAGCCGGAGCCCCGCCTCGACGATCATCGGGAAGAGCCGGTCGCCCACGTCGAGGTCGATCCCCGCCATCTTCCCGGCGCGCAGGAAGAGGTCGTTGACGCGGTGGAAGACCTCGCAGCGAGGCAGCGTGTGGAGCGTGCTGGTGGTCGGCTCCTCGCAGGCGAGCGTCCCGCCAGCGACGAGGAGGCCCGCCATCCTCGCCACGACCGGCCCCGGCTCCCGCAGGTGCATCAGGACGAGCCGGCAGCAGGCGAGGTCGAAGCGCTGCCCGGGCAGGTCCAGCGCCTCCACCCGCGCGCAGACGAAGGTCACGTTGCGGTGGCCGGCCTTGGAGCACAGCTCCCCGGCGATCTCGATCTGCTGCGGGCTGGCGTCCACCGCTACGACGCGGCCGGCCGGACCGACCTGCTCGGCAAGAAACGCGGTCATATTGCCGCTCCCGCACCCCACCTCCAGGACCGAGATCCCCTCCCGCAGCCCGGCATTCATCAGGAACCGGCGGCTGTGAGGCCCGAAGACGTCGTTTACCAGGTCCAACCGCTCTGCACCTTCCCGGCCGACCCCAAAGGAGTAGTCGTTCATCGCTTCCTCCCGCTCTTCGCCGACCGCAAAAAGAAGGGGGCAGCCCTTGAGATTGGATATAATTGCTCATCTTTTTTCCGCAACTTTCGATCCTCCGTTAGTGTTTTCTTAAATTTCCATCATTCAATCCCTCACAATATCCAATATCAATGGCCGACCCCATATTACATATCATGCTTCGGAAATAATCAGACCCCGACCACCTTAATCCCGAGCGCGCGGGCGGCCAGGGCCAGGGATTTGTCATGGGTGGCAAAGATCAGGTCCGAGTCCTGCTCATCCTGCCAGGCTAAAGCGGTGGAGAGATGAATGGCGTCCAGCGTTCCCAGTTCGACCGGGAAGGCCTGGGAAGCCCGGCGGAGGATAAAGCGGGTAATCTCAACCCTTTCCGTGGTTTCCAGAAGCTCGAATAATACCTCCCGCCGGCCGGCGATCTCCTCGGCGGAAAAACCATGCCGGATCCGAAGACGGTCCAGGGTTCTCAGACATTCGACCTCGGCCAGATCGCTGGAAACCCGCAGATCATATCCCTGCCAGTCCGGAAGTTTTCCGAGTTCGCCGAGGACCAAGCGGAGGAAAACCGAAGAATCGAAATAGGCGTTCATCGCCCTCCCTGTTTTTCTTCGCGGAGCGCGCTCAAGCTGCTAGTTTTCTTCGACAACGGGGAAGGGAGATGGACGTCTTTCGCTTCGCGGGTCGGCTTCCGGCTCCGAAGTTTTCCGGGTTCGGCGGGATAAGGCAAAACCCTGGCAATGGGCGTGTTCCGGTCCATGAGGACCAGGGGATGCCCCTGGCGGACTTTGCGCAAATGGCTGCTGAGCCGGGCCTTGAACTCCGCGATCCGGACGGAATCTTCCTGATTTGTCTTCATGGTCATATGATGACTATATATGGTCATCTTGTCAATGACGAGGTCACGGCCGCACCCAAAGACAACTGCCAGCCCGCGTCCGGCCGGACCAGGGGCGATGGAATTTGAATCTTGAGCCGCTAGTGTAGATAATTGGGAGGACAAATAACCCGGAAAGGATGAAGGGAGTGGTCGAGCCTATTTTTGATGTCATCGTGATCGGCACCGGGATCGGGGGATCGAGCCTGGCGGCGCTTTCCGCCCGGGCCGGGCTGAAAACCCTGGTCCTCGAGAAAAATCCCCGGGTCGGGGGTTCCTGCTCTTATTATGAAAAGGACGGGTTCCAGATTGATTTCGGAACCCATCTCTTCAGCCGGGGCAATCGGGGGCCCATCGGCGAGGTCTTAAAGCGGGTGGAAGCGGCCTCCCGGGTAAAATTCGTCCACCCTACCCGCTTGAGCCGGATCGTCGGTCTGGGTCTGGATATACCCTTTTACACCTCGCTCCTGGCTACCCCGCTGACCCTTTACCGGTCTCATCGGCAGCTCGGGATCCCCTTCCGCGAGTTTCCCGGGCTCCTGAAGATGATGTCCGATTTCTTCTGGATGCCGGAGAACAAAATCGCCGAGTGGAAAGACCGCACGGTGGAGGAATTCGTTTTCACGCGCACCCGGCATCCCGCGATCCTCTCGCTGATCGGCGTGATGATCACCCTGTATTTCGTTTACCCTTACTGGAAATGTTCGGCTGGAGAGGCGATCTGGTGCACCCAGCGGATCATCAAGGCCCGGAGGTTTTCCTATCCCCGGGGCGGGGCGGCGATCATCCCCCGGACAATGCTGGAGGCGGCCCAGGGACACGGGGCCACGCTTCTGACCCAGGCCCGGGTCCGAAAGATCCTTCTCGAAAAGGGCGCGGCCCGGGGGGTGGAGCTGGCTGATGGACGTAAGTTCCAGGGGCGGGCGGTGGTCAGCACCAGTTCCCTCAAGGACACGGTTTTCAACCTGGTCGGGCCCGAGCCCTTCCCGGCGGAATTCCGTAAAAAGGTGGAGGGTCTGAAGGAATCCCTGAACGCCATCCAGATCAAGCTCGCGCTCGGTCGAAAGGTAATCAAGGAAACCAGCATGATTGTCCTGGGCAGTCCTTCCGGAAATTACCGGCTCCAGACCGCGTCCCCGGCCCAGGTCCGGAAGGTTTCGGAAGACCTGGAGGCGGGCAAAATTCCGGAACTCCTTTTTCTCTACACCGTGGTCCCCTCCAATATCGATCCCGGGCTTGCTCCCCCGGGAAAACAGCTCCTCAACGTGGCCACCGCATTTCCGCACACCTCGACCCGGCCCCAGGATCCACCTGAGGCCTGGGTGGAGGCCATGATGAAAACCCTGCTGAAAGCCGTGCCCGAAATCGAGCCGCATATCCTCTGGAAGGAGGTGATCGGAGCCCAGGCGATTGAAAGCTGGATCGGAAAGCCCGGGGGACCGCTGATTTCCACGGTCCAGGTCCCCGGCCAGGTGGGCCAGGATCGCCCGGCCATCCGGAGCCCGATCCCGGGACTCTATTTTGCCGGCGACGGTGCGGGCGCCAGGGGCATCGGGACCGAGCTGGCCGCCCAGAGCGCGATCGAGTGCGCCGAAATCCTGGATTCCGATTTCCGGAATGGATCTATTTCTTTGCGAACCGGTGGGAAAATGCTTTCCTGAATGGCATCTGGCCGGGGTTCAAAGCGCGCTGGACGAGCTGCGCTTCCGGCCAAAATGGACTCGGTAAAATATTTCGAATCTACAGCGAAAAGCCCGAGGTCTTTTTGCTGCCCCTCTTTTTGAACTTCTCCTCCACCTCGCTGAGCTCGGAGCGGATGGCCTGGAATATCTTCTCCACCTGCTCATCGCCGAACTTGTAGGGGGGCTTGGAAAGATTGGAAAGGATCCGGATTTTCTGCAGGACCGCGTTCACCCGGGTCTCAGCCAGCCTTCTGAATTTGTCCTCCGCTGATTCCTTCTTGATTTCATCTGCCATGGTGTTTTCCACCTCCTTTTCTTTGGGAACCTTTTACTAGATTATACCGGAAAATGTCAACTTTCCCTGAATCGAATGTTTTCAGGTCAGACCAACGCCTCCTTTAAATATTATTAAAAACGGCTTTTATATCCTGAAAAGAATGAAATATAATAAAAAGCATTATGCATAAACATTACGATGTGATCGTGGCCGGCGCGGGGCCGGCGGGGCTGGCCATCGCCTCCGCCCTTGGCCGTGAGGGCTTGAGCATTGTCTGTGTCGATTCCAAGGCAAACCAGCCCTGGGAGAACAACACCTGCGCCTGGGCTGATGAGATCAGGCCCCTCGGCCTGGACAAATACTGCGACCGGATCTGGCCGAAGATCGAGATCATCTTCGCGGAAAACTCCCGCAAGGTCCTGGTCGGGGCTTACGCCCATTTCGACAACGGCAAGCTCCGGAACGCCCTGCGGAAGGACGTCAAGGAAACCATCGCGCAGGAAACCGTCACGGTGGCGCACGACTCCAAAGGACGCACAGTCACCCTGAAAAACGGCGACAAGCTCAAGGCGATCATGGTCGTTGACGCCACCGGCCACGCCCACCGCCTGATGGAGAAACCGAAGAAGGAAGCCGATTCCTTCCAGAACGTCCTCGGTATCCTGGCCCGGGTGGAAAAACATCCCTTCAGCCTGGAGCACATGATCCTGATGGACTTCCGCTCGGGCTTCCTGGGGAAAAAGAATCATCCCCCCACCTTCCTCTACGCCATGCCCTTCGCCCCCGACCTGGCCTTTTTCGAGGAAACCTCCCTGGCCGACAACCCCGGCGTCCCCTTCGACCTGCTCCGGGAGCGCCTGCACCAGCGCCTCGAGCACATGAAGATCAAGATCCTCAAGGTCGAGAAGAACGAGGAGGGCGCCCTGGCCATGAACCCGGTCGTGCCCGATCTCAAGCAACGGGTCATCGG
>JAPLJI010000083.1 GCA_026388655.1 Pseudomonadota bacterium | reverse complement strand
GAGGAGACTCAAGGAATTGAAATAGACTCCCGGCCGGGCGAAAACCCAGGACAGCGGGATGCCGAGGAGGGTTCCGTAGGTGCCGGGGGCGCCCGGGATCAGGCCGAGCCCCAGGCCGGTGGCAAGAAGCAGGATTAAACGGTCAAACAAAGGCAAGCTCCAATAACCAAGCTCCAATTACCAAACAATGTTCAATAACCAAGTTTCAATAATCCAAATAAGAAAAAAGACAAATAGCAAAACTTAACAATAAATTAATTGATAAGAATTTACCGGTTGCCTTGAGTTTATCTTTGTTTGAAATTTTGTGTTTGGTAATTCTTTGGTGATTGTGATTTGGAGCTTGGATTTTGATTTATGTTTGGTAATTGGAATTTGGAACTTGGGATTTGATTTATTACCCCACCCATTTCTTCAAAAGCTGGACCACCTCGGCCAGGGGCCGGTGGGGAGGGAGAAGCTTGAGGCCGGTCAGCTCGGACACCAGCCCCAGGTACATGTCTTCCGCCACTTTTTTGAATTCGGGGTCAAGGCGCGGGGGGAGGTAGCCGCGGTCCTTGAGGATGGCCCCGATTTTTCGGCCCGTCCGGTGGGCTTTCGGTTTGGCCTCCGCGATCATTTTGAGAAATTCCGGGTGGCGGCGGCGGTAGTACTGCCGGATGGGTTCCTTGGAGATCTGGATCCCGTCCTTGACCAGACGGAGCTCGTCCGGGGTGATGGCGTCACCGAGCAGGATGCGCTTCCGGACCCGGAGGAATTCGAATTTCCCGTCCCAGAGTTCGATCCCGGCCCGGGCGAAGCGGTCCTTTAGAAAGACGGCCAGGAGAAAACTGGTTTCCAGGAGCTCGGCGAATTCCGGGTTGGTGAGGCCGGAGAAGTTCAGGGCGAGCTCAGGGGAGAGGGCCCGGTCGCTGGGCTCGAGCTTGGAGAAACATTCCCCCACCGGGCGGGGGAGCCAGCGGCCCTCCTCGACCCGGTCCACCCCCAGGGTCTCGAGGTATCGCGGGTTGGCCTTGACCCGTTCGAGGAGGGAACTCCCGGTCGGGGTCCCGAAGCGGAAGACCACCTCGAGCGGGATCAAGAAATTATCCGCGCCGTAATGAAAACGGTTGTAATTCCAGACCGGGGATCCCTCGATCTCCCCCCGCTCGGGTTTCAGGATCTGGACCGCCCAGACCTCGATCCGGCGGCAGAGGGTTTCCAGGCGGGGGGTCCGGGTCAGGGGTTTCCCCGGGGGGATGATCCCCCGGTAATGGGTGGGCATCCCGGATTTCTGAAAACGCTTGAGGAGCGGGGATTTCAGGAGCCGGGTCCGGAATTCCGGGTCGGAGATGTTCGACCAGACCGAGGAGCCGGCCAGGGCTTTCCATTCCCGGGGGTCGGCGAGGCGTTCAAAGAGCCAGGCGGTCATCAGGGCCAGGGCTTCCCCTTTTCCCTCCAGGCGGTCGGGCATCTTCCCGTAGTCGAAGACGGAGAAATCGTCGGTGAATTCAAAGAGGAAACGCCCAGGGCGGGCCGGGGTGGGCGGGGCGAGGGCGATTAGATTCTTGACCGAGCCCCGGTAAACGACGTTTTTAGCCGGTTTTCTCATTGGTGATCGGGGCGGTGATGGGGGCCGGAGCCGCATCCGGTGCTGGGGTTGGAACCGGTGCCGGCGCGGGGTCCGGGGCCGACGAGTTTTCCCGCCAGTTAAGCGTGACTTTCCCCGGGGGCCCGGCGATGGAGAGGGAGAGGGAAACCGAGGAGACTTCCGGGGCGGCCGGCGGGATGGTGAAGCGGACCAGGTAAACCCGGGACCAGGGATTGGCCAGGGGGTAGAAGCGATTCAGGAATTCCTCCTTCCACCGGAGCCTCTGGATCGAGGTGGCGCCGATCTGGACGCCGTTCCGGAAAAGGTGGACCCTCCAGGTGGAATCGGCCTTTTGCAGGTCGTTGGTTTCCGAAAGGGTGGAGTTGACGACCAGGATGAAATCCTCGAAGTTTTTCGCCTGGTCCAGCTCGGCTGCGAGGTATTTTTCCTTTTCCGCCGCGCCCAGGTTGTAAACCCGGGCGTATTCTTCCATGTACATTCTGCGGAAGGCGGCGCTCCGGTGAACTGCCTGGACGTCGAGCTTGGTTTCGAGACCCTGGTAGAGCTTGGCCTCCTGGGTATAGCTGGAGAGAGCGTCGGAATAATCGCTGCTCGTCGGGTGGGTGATCCCCAGGCCGGCGCAGCCGCAAAGGGCGAGGTAAAGGAGGAGGGCGCTAACCCCCGAGAAGTTCTTCCCGATTGAAAATGGCCTCGAGTTCATAACCTTTCTCCTTGAGTTTTTCTCTTCCGCCTTCTTGCCGGTCCAGGAGTGCCATCACCTTGACCACCTTGTACCCGGCTTCCTCGGAGCGGGCGATCGCCCGCAGGGCGGAGTCACCGGTGGTGACCACATCCTCGACGATCACCACCCGCGCCGCCGGGGGGATATTCTTCAGGCCTTCCAGCCAGGCCCCGGTGCCGTGGCCCTTGGCCTCCTTGCGCACGATGAAGGCGGGCAGGGGGTCTTTCTCCAGCTGGCTCCAGAGGGCAACCGCGCTGACCAGGGGGTCGGCTCCCAGGGTGAGCCCGCCCACGGCATCGGCCCGGAGGGGCAGGGCCCGGATCCTCTGGTAGAGGAGCTTCCCGGTGAGGTAAATGCCCTCCGGGTTCAGGGTGGTCTGCTTCCCGTCGACGTAGTAATTGCTTTTTCGCCCCGAGCTCAGGGTGACATCCCGTTTTTCCAGCGAGAGCTTGCGGAGAAGCTCTAACAGCCGGGTGCGGTCTTTCAGGGTCTCTTCGGGATTGAAGGGTTTTTTTCTGGGCATGACTAGATCTCAAAAAGGGTTAACTGAGGCGAGCGCGCCTCGGTGAAAAATTCGATCGGGTAGTTCCCGGTGAAGCAGGCCACGCAGTAATCCTCCTTCTTCCCCCCCACCGCCCGGTAGAGACCGTCGAGGGAAAGGTACCCCAGGGTGTCGGAGGTGACGTACTGGTTGATCTCGGTCACGGTGTGGGAGGCGCCGATCAGTTCCTGCCGGGTGGGGGTGTCGACCCCGTAGAAACAGGGATGGGTCAGCCAGGGGGAACTGATGCGGAGGTGGACCTCCTTCGCCCCCGCGGCCCGGACCATCCGGACGATTTTCCGGCTGGTTGTTCCCCGGACGATTGAATCGTCCACCACTACTACCCGCTTGCCGGAGAGAAAGTCCCGGACCGCGTTGAGCTTGACCTTCACCCCGAAGTGCCGGATGGACTGCTGGGGCTCGATGAAGGTCCGGCCCACGTAATGGTTGCGGATCATCCCCAGTTCGAAGGGAACCCCCAGCTCCTGGGCGTAGCCGATCGCGGCCGGCACCCCCGAGTCCGGGACCGGGATGACCATGTCCACCTCGGCCGGATGCTCCCGGGCGAGCTGGCGCCCGAGTTCCTTGCGCACGTTGTAAACATTCCGCCCGAAGACCAGGGAGTCGGGCCGGGCGAAATAGATGTATTCAAAAATGCAGTGGGCGCGGCGGGGGGATTCCTGGACTTTGAAAGATTCCAGCCCCGCGGGGGAGAAGACCACCACCTCGCCCGGTTCGACCTCGCGCAGGTAATCCGCCTCGATCAGGTCGAGGGCGCAGGTCTCCGAGGCCACCGCCATCCCGCCATCCAGCCGGCCGAGGACCAGGGGCCGGAAGCCGTAGGGATCCCGGGCGGCGATCAGCTCGCGCTCGTTCTGAACCACCAGGGAATAGGCCCCCCGGACCTGGGCGAGCGCGGCGATCAGCCGCTCCACCAGGGAGCTGCCCTTGGCCCGGGCGGTCAGGTGGACGAGCACCTCGGTGTCCACCATAGACTGGAAGATGGAACCCTGGGCTTGAAGCTCCTCCCGGATGTTCATGGCGTTGACCAGGTTGCCGTTATGGGCCAGGGCCAGCGGTCCCCGGTCGAGCTCGACCACGAAGGGCTGGATATTTTTCAGGAGCATCTTGCCCGTGGCCACAGTGGAGTAGCGGTTGTGCCCGATGGCGATGTGACCGGGGAGCTCCTTCAGGATTTTTTCGTCGAAGATGTCCGCCACCAAGCCGAGCTGGCGGTGGGAGTAAAGGAAATTCCCGTCGGAGGAGACGATCCCGGCGCCCTCCTGGCCCCGGTGCTGAAGGGCGTAGAGGGAGAGATAGGCCAGGTTGGCGGCCTCCGGGTGTCCGAAGATCCCGCAGACCCCGCATTCCTCCCGGAGCTTAAAATCGTGTTTCGGTCGGCACCGGTTTCTCATCGCTGGGCTCAGATCCGGTACTGGAAATTCAAATTCCACCGGTAATCAAAAAGGTTGTTGAGGAAAAGAAAGCTGGGGGAATCCACGGGATAATTTTTCCCGACGACGGGAACCTCCACGGAAAATGAAACCGACGAGGCCGGTGAAGGCTTTACCCCCGCCACCGGGGTGAGATTGAAATAATATCCTGACCCCATGTTTCCCTCGATAATACCTTCCCGCCAGATTCTGGATTTGCCAATATTAATATAATTACCGGAAACCCCCAGAGTCAATTGCCGGAAATTAACATAAGCACCCGCCCGGGCCTGGAATTCGTCGCCCGGGTTGGAATTGATATTCAGGGTTTGCTCGCTCATGGTCAGGGAATAGCTCCCGGAGAACCGGAGGCGGTAATCGAGGGAAAAATCATACAGCAGGTAGGGGGCGGCCCCCTGCCCGGCAATTCCGAGATAAAGATCGTTCTGCCCGTCACCCAGGTTGATCTGGCCCCGGTCGAAATTGACCCCGTTGCTTCCCACCCGGAGCTTCCCCGCCAGGCGGGCGGCCAGGTCCGGGAAAGACCCGGAAAGGTTCACCAGCCGGTATCTGGCTTCCAGGGTGACGTCCCCGATCCCGGTTTTGTGAAGGTTGTAGGGGATCTTGAAGATGACGGTTTGGGTGTGGGAAATGGTTTCCCCTTCACTGTAACATTCCCCCAGGTATTCCTCGGTCTGGACGTACCCCGAATATTCCCGGTGGACCACGGGGAGGGAAAGGCCCAGGGTCAGGCTGTTGGTCAGGCCGTAGGAAAGATCGAGCGTGCTTTTCCCTTCGCTGAACTGGAACCCGCCGGGGGCTTCTCTCCCGGTTTTATTTTCGTCGAAGTATTTTCCCCCGCTGAAAAAGCTGAAATCGAACTGGGTCTCGATCTTTCCCCGGTCCAGGACGATCCCCGGGAGGACCGGGGGGGCTTCCGCCCGGGCCGGGGAAAGGAAAAGGCCTGCGATGGCAAGGCCGGAGGCGATAACCAGGAGAAATAATTTGTACGCTTTCATTATTAACAAAGAGGTTCAGGGACCAAGAGAGCAATCAATTGTTATTGTAGTTGCCCGATTTATTTATCCCGACGAAGGGGCTTGTCCCGACAGCGGAGGGATCGGGCTAAAAAAATATCTCCACCAACCGAGCCCCTCGACTTCGCTTGGGACAGGCCCCATGAATGAGGCAACTACAAATTTCCCTCTCCGGGAATCGTTGGGTGCCCTCTTAAAATTTGAAATAATTAAGGAGGGGAGCATTTCGCTCCCCTTAAGTTTCTGAACCCGCAAAACGCGCCGGGCTTCTCCGGAGGGAGAAGCCCGGCCATCCGAAATGGGGATTAATCTTTTCCTGTGTACTTGAAGGAGACCTTGACCCGGGCGCGGAAAGCCGTCACCTTCCCGTCGTCAATCTTGAGGTCAAGATCGGAGACCTCGGCGATCCGGAGGTCCCGGAGGGACTTGCTCGCGGTCTCCACCGCGTTCTTGGCCGCGTCTTCCCAGGATTTCTTGCTGGTTCCTACGAGCTCAATAATTTTGTAGGTGCTTTCTGGCATGGTATTTCCTCCTTTTAGGGTTGGTTTTACCCTCCCAATCTAACAAAGACTAATTATAATGCAAGCTGTTTCGGGGCGCGGCCCGTAGGTGCCCGGGCGCTTACGTCGGTGGATCGGGAAAGGCCGGAGGCCGGGTCTTATTTCCGTCGCCACCAGAGGAGGAGAAAACCGATGGTGGAGCCGACCGCGAGCAGCAGGATAATCCAGAAAGCGAAGGACAGGTGCGCCAGGGGGATATTCACGTTCATGGAGAAGACCGAGACCACCAGGGTGGGCACCATGATGCAGATGGTGATGATGTTCAGGGTTTTCATCAGGACGTTCAGATTATTGCTGACGATCGAGACCCGGGCGTCCATCAGGCTGGCCAGGATGTTGGAGTAAATTTCGGCCTGGCGGAGACACTGGGTGCTTTCGATGAGCAGGTCATCCAGCAGTTCCAGCTGTTCCGGGTTGAGGCCGAGCTTGGCGGCGTTGAGCTTGATCTTTTCAATCAGCACGTTGTTGGAATTGATGGCGTTCAGGTAGTAAACCAGGCTTTTCTCCAGGGTGAAAAGGTGAATCAGATACCGGTTTTCCATGGATTGGTTGATTTTCTGCTCAAGCTCTTCGGAGATCATGTTGATGACCTTCAGGTGCTCCAGAAAGTGGAAGATGGAGCGGAAGATAAGCCTCAAGACAATGTCGGAGAGAGAGGAAACCCGGGTGAATTGCTTGCCCTCAAAAAGGCAGACATCGCCGGCCATCACGATAATCAGGCGGTCGCTGAAAAGGAAGGCCCCGATGGTGGTGGACTTGAAGAGGAGCTGGTCCCGGCCGGAGAGGTTGGTGGGGCGTTTGAAGATGATGGCGAAATGGTCCGGCTCGATTTCAAACCGGGAAGACTCATCCGGGTCGAGGGCGGAGTTGAGGGTGTGTTCATCCAGCTTGTAGGTGTTGATCAAAAGCTTTTTTTCGGCTTCATCCGGGCTGACATAAACGAGGATCGGGCTTTTTTCCTCGGTGGTTTCCGTGACCCGATCATCGGAGATCTTGTATCTATTCAACATTTCCCTGGTTCCTCCCTGTTATCCATCCTGCCGATTCCAGGTTGCCAAAATACAATTTAATTGTCGCAAAAAAAATCAGCTAATAATAGGGGTGTCGCGGAAAGAAAATAATTGGCCGGCAACAAATAGCAAACAGCAGATCGCCAGTAAAAGGTGAAAGATCAAAGGTCAGAGGGAATTTACGAATGTCCCTCGTAGTAACTCGGGATAAAACGATTTACGAATGACGAATAAATAGCAATAAATCATCAATCGTCAATCCCTCCGGGCCGTAGGCCCTACAGGGCCAGAGGCTGCAATCGTCATTCGTCAATTAACCCAATGCTCTTTGCCATCAACACAGCCTAAAGGTTTGGTATCCTTGACAACTACCTATGTTTCCTGTAAAAATAACGATGTTTGGTTGCCCATATCTAATATTCAGAAAGGAGGAGTGGGCTAATGTCAGTAGGGAAAGTAAAATGGTTCAATGAGAGCCGTGGTTACGGTTTCGTTGAACAGGAAGGCGGCCAGGATGTGTTTGTACATTTTTCCGCCATCCAGGGTGACGGCTTTAAGACCTTGAAAGAGGGCGAACAGGTGGAATTCGAAGCCACCCAGGGCCCGAAGGGTTGGCAAGCCACGAAGGTAGTTAAATTATAGCGAAAATAAGTTGTAATTTGACACCGAAAAAGCCCCGAAGCCGGAAACGGCTCCGGGGCTTTTAATTTTTAAATCGATAACATTTTTTTCTTTTTGGGGGAAGGTTTCGCTCCCCTCACAATACCCGCGATCACGTAATCCCAGGCGGTCTCCGACCCGTAAAGGTCTACGACCCGGAGGGCGGGCCCGCCCCTCCGGGGCAATCAGGGCCTCACCTTCATCAACGAAGAGACAAGGTTCATCAAGTTCATCGGTGTCGGATCTATAAAGAGTTCGTGTCGCGAGAACCTTCCCCCAGGGTTCTCTAAAAACCCAATAAACACCCTGCCCTTTTTGCTCTTAGGCTTCTTAACTCTTAGGCTTTTAGGCTCTTTGCCTTTGACCTTTCACCTATTACCCATGACCCATGACCTATCACCTATGAACTTGCTTATCTTTTAGAAAGCGTATGCTGACGTTAAACTA
The DNA here is from genome assembly GCA_026388655.1 of Pseudomonadota bacterium. Lineage (GTDB taxonomy): Bacteria > Desulfobacterota > JAPLJL01 > JAPLJL01 > JAPLJL01 > JAPLJL01. The sequence continues at coordinate 11,087 of JAPLJI010000083.1, read as the reverse complement.
TTCCGTGAAATTTTCACGCGGGATCAGTCCGATGAGAACAAAAATGATTTTTGGGGTGATCGGAGGCATGGCGGTTGTATCTTTGGTCATGAGTGCGGCCGGGGCCGCGGTTCCCGGGTCCTCCGACGGGTGGATCAAGCCGGCCCGTCACGAGGGCCGGAGGTTTTACAATGAAAACCCGGACGCTCTGCCGGGTTTTTTCGGAATGCTGAAATGGGCAATCAACCGCCATCCCGGTTCCTGGCACAAGTACCGTGATTTTCCTCCCGGCCCCCCGCCCCCGCGGGAGGTCGGGCCGGGCGAACTGCGGGTAACCTTCATCAACCATTCCACGGTTCTCATCCAGATGGACGGGCTCAACATCCTCACCGATCCCATTTATTCCCGGCGGGCGGGCCCGGTGACCTGGGCGGGGATGGGGAGGGTCCGGCCCCCGGGGATTCGCTTCGAGGATCTCCCCCCCATCCACGTGGTGCTCCTGAGCCATAACCACTACGATCACATGGATATGCCCACCCTGGTCCGACTGGAAAAAAGAGATCATCCCCTGGTGCTCGCCGGACTCGGCAACTCGAGGTATCTGACCGGGGAAGGAATCATGAATGTGCGGGAATTCGACTGGGGCCAGGGGATCGCCTTGAACGATTCCGTCCGGGCCACCTTTGTCCCCGCCCAGCATTTTTCCATGCGGAAGGTTTACAACCGGGACGCCACCCTCTGGGGAGGTTTTGTCCTGGAGGGGAAGGGGACCCGGGTTTACTTCGCCGGGGACACCGGTCGGGGGCCGCACCTGGAAGAGATCCATTCCCGCTTCGGGGATTTCACCCTGGCGATCCTGCCCATCGGAGCCTACAAGCCCGAATGGTTCATGGGGCCGGCGCACCTCTCCCCCCGGGACGCGGTCCGGGCCCATCAGCTCCTGAAAGCCCGGGTCTCCGTTCCGATCCATTACGGGACCTTTCAGCTCGCGGACGACGCGGAGGAGGAAACCGCGGAGGAGCTGCGAAGGGCGATGAAGGCGGCGGGGATTTCCGACCGGGCATTCTGGATCCTGGGTTTCGGGGAAGGACGGAATGTGCCGATTGTAGATTGACGAATGATGATTGACGATTGCCCCAGACTTCGCCCGGTTAAGAGGATGGGCGTCTCGCCCGTCCGTATGCGGGGCAGGATGCCCCGCCTCCCTCTGGGCTACATCGGGCTCGCAGAGCTCGGCTAGAAATGTCGATCCTTAAAAGAAAATTCGGTCGGTCGGGGCCGGAGCTCACCATCCTGGGTTTCGGGGCCATGCGCCTGCCCGGTTTCCGCACCGGGGATTTCGAGGGGCACCTGGAGGGGGCGGTCCAACTCCTGCGCCGGGGGATTGAGCTCGGCATCAATTACATTGATACCGCCCAGCTCTACGATGCCGGTCACTCCGAGATCGCGGTAGGCCAGGCGATCCAGGGGGTGAGGGACCGGGTTATTATTTCCACCAAGATCCTGCCCAATCTGGTTTCCAGCGCGGATCATTTCCTGGCTTTGTTTGACGAAAGCTCGGAGCGCCTGCAGACCCAAAAGATCGATATTTTTTACTTCCACGGTCTTTACTGGAAGCAATTCACCGGCCAGTTTGCCTCGATGGGTTTGCTAAAAACAGTCGAAAAACTCCGCGCGGAGGGCCGGATCGGCCTCCTGGGTTTTTCCAGCCATGACCAGCCGGAAAACATCGGCCGGCTGGTTGACACCGGCGCCTTCGACGGGATGCTGGTGCAGTACAACCTGGTGGACGAGGCCAACGCCGAGGTCATTTCCCGGGCGGGAAAAAAGGGGATGGGGGTGACGGTCATGGGGCCCGTGGGCGGGGGGCGGATGGCCGGCACCGGGCCCGACTTCACCCGCCTGGTTCCCCCGGAGTTCGGCGACGCCCCGGCCCTGGCCTTGAAATTCGTGTGGTCGAACCCGGATGTGACCAGCGCCCTTTCGGGGATGGAATCCGAGGCCGTCCTGGAAGCCAACGTGCGGACGGCGGGGAAGTTCTCACCCCTAACCCCGGTCGGCCAGACCGAGGTGGCCGCGCTGAAAAAGAAGCTCGATAAACTGAAGGAGATTTATTGCAGCGGCTGCGGTTATTGTTTACCCTGCGAGGAGAATGTCAACATTCCGGGTATTTTCAGCCTCTTGATCTGCCACCAGGTCCTGGGGGCGGAAAGATACGCGAAGGATATGTACCGCTTAATCGGGGTGCTTCCGATCATCCCCGGGCGGGACGCCACCGCCTGCATCGAGTGCGGCAAGTGTGAAGACAAATGCCCGCAGAAGATTCACATCCTTGACCAGCTGAAGCGCACTCACGAGCTTCTAACGAAGTAAGTCATTCCAGAAATTTCCTGTTGGACTTTCCCCTCCCTGTTTATCTTGAAAAATCCTTTCTCGGACCTTTGAGGACGCGGCCCTGGCGGATGGATTCAGACCGGAGGGGGCGGCCGACGATCCGCTCCACCATCCGGCCGATGTCCAGGACCTTGTCCACGTCCAACCCCAGCTCGATTCCCATCTCGTCCATCATCACCACCATGTCTTCCAGCGTGGCCAGGCCGACCCAGCTCGGGTCCTGGTAATAATATTTGCCGGTGCCGGCCACGGGCACTCCGTCCACGAAGTTGGCCGGCTGGCTCTCGATGCCCCCGTAACAACCTTCGAAAATATCTATCCCGGCCTGCATGGCGGCCAACACGTTGGCTAGCCCCCAGCCCCGGGTCACGGCCAGGCTGGTCTCGGTCAATCCCATCACCGCGCCGGAGGAGGCGACCCGGAGGTCGCAGGCCAGGGCCAGCTCGAGCCCGCCCCCGAAGGCGAAACCGTTGATGGCCGCGAGGGCAGGCAGGTTGAGGTTTTCCAGCTCGGTAAAGGCGGAATTAATGGTATGGATAAACCGGCGGACATCGTTGTCCGGCAGGTCCTTCTTTCCGCCAGGTCGGCCCCGGCGGAAAAGGCGGGTTTTCCCGGCCCGGCGGCCCCGGTGATGATGACCGCCCGCAATTCCGGGTTGAAGTTGATCGTCTTGAGCGCGGAGCCGAACGCGGAGAGCAGCTCGAAATTGAAACAATTCATCGCTTCCGGCCGGGTTCCGAAACTGGTTTATCTGGTTTCCAGGAGGGATTCGAAAACGTGTTTGGGCAGGCTGGCCGAGCCGATGTAGGTGATATTTTTATTGGGCAGATCGTAAAGCTCCATCATCGGCACCGGGGAATAATTGCGAACCTTAACGAACCAGAAAATCAAGCCTTTTTGCCTGACCCGGGCGCGCTTGCAGACGTAGCACTTCACGCATTTCTGCGCCATTTTCCGGTCTCTTTCGGGCTGTTACTTCAATTTGACCAACCCTTGCAGGGTGCCACTCACGACAGTTCCGTCGGGGCCGATCTCGGCGGCCGCGTAGACGCTGTTATAGGCGTTGGTGCTTCCGGTGACCCGGGAAAAAACCGACTCTCCCGTATCCCAGTCGATCCCCTCCAGGGTCCAGTCGGCCCCGCGCTTGCCGATGCAGTAGACCAGGTTGGTGGACGCGCTCATCGTCGGGATCCCGTTAGGGCAGGGAATCCCGGGGTTGGCCCAGATGCTTTCAAGCTTCCGGGTGGAGGGATCCCAGGCGAATTTCTCCACCCCGAAGGCCGCCGCCCCGGAGAGAACCGCCCCCATCCCCGCCTCGTCCGTCCCGTAATCGTTGTTCACCACCACCGCCCCGTAGCCGTAGACGAGAACCGACTGCTCACTCACCGAGGAGGTGGCGCCGGGGTCGCCGAAGGTCACCGGCACTTCCGCCGCGATCCGAGGGTCTTTCCCGGGGGCGAGGGGGCTCCAATCCGGGGGGATTTCGTCCTTCCAGAAGAGGACCAGGTGCATCAGTTCCTGCCCGTCGGTGATGACGATGATTTTGTCCATTTCGCCGGTTCCCATCACGGTGGGGGTGGAGCCCGACCCCTTCCCCAGCCGCCCGGCGGCCGGGTCGCCGCCGGCCTCGTAGAGAGCCGTCCAGGCCCCGGTGGCGGGGTCGAGGGAGAGTTCCGTCCCGGTCCATTGGACGCGGTACATCTTCCGGCTGGTGACCACGTAGATGCCCCCCTGTTCGTCCACCGCGATCGAGTTGGAGACCTCGTCATCCGGGCCGAGCTGGAGCAGGCGGTAGGCGGAAAAGTCGCGGGCGACCACGCCCACGGTTCCCCCGGCGGTGGCGAAGGCCACCCAGCCGTCGTAGGTCAGGTTGATCCCCACCACCGGCCCCCGATGCTCCGCGGGGGAGAGGGTGAAGGAGCCGCGGGGGACGATTTTGGACTCCGGATCGCCCGGAACCAGGTCCCCGTAGGCGTCCAGGCCCGCTTCGGTCGGGACGAAGAGGGTTCCGTCGAGGTCAATCAGGATATAGGCGCCCACGATCGGGTCGCCGGAGACATGGGCCTTGGGCAGGCGGTCGACATATCTCATCTCGGGGCCGCCGGGATCCGCCTTGAAGACCTCGAGGAGGTTGGAGCCCCAGAGCATCCGCCGGCCGTCCGGGTAGGGGCCGGAGTAGACCAGGATGACGGAGGGAAACTCGGCGGCCAGGAAACCCACGCCGATCTCCTCCCGGCCGGTGGGGCCGGGGAAGGGCGAGGAGGCCTGGATGTAGGGGTTGGCGTGGGCCATCGGCCAGGGCGAATCGGCCAGGTAGGGATTGGGCGGAGGAAAATTTTTCGGGTCCGGGCCCGGTTTCTGGCCGCAGCCAACCGCCCCGAAGGCGAGCAGAAAAATGGAAAGGCAGAAAATGGTTCTTGGGGATTTCACGCTCCGGGCTTCCCGCTCCAGGGGCTATTGTAAATTAATCGCCGCCGGCAGGTAAGAGGCCTTTCGCGGAGGGGGATCCCGCGGAGACAGGCGGGTTTTCCCGGCCCGGCGGTCCCGGTGATGATCAACGCCCGCAGCTCCGGGTCGAAGTTAACGGTCTTGAGCGCGGAGCCGAACGCGGAGAGCAGCTCGAAATTGAAACAATTCATCGCTTCCGGCCGGGTTCCGAAAACGGTTTATCTGGTTTCCAGGAGGGATTCGAAAACGTGTTTGGGCAGGCTGGCCGAGCCGATGTAGGTGATATTTTTATTGGGCAGATCGTAAATCTCCATCATCGGCACCGGGGAATAATTGTGAACCTTCACGTAGCTGACAATCTTGGGGTAGACCTTGAAGATGCCGACAAAGATGGAGGGCTTGCCTTTAAAGGGGAAGGAAGCCACCACGCTCTGGGAAGCCGGATACAGCTTGACGTTGTACCGGGCTTGCAGTCCCTTGATTTTATCCAGGTCTTTTTCATCCAGGATGCATCCCACCAGGCTCCGGAGCTTGTCCTTTGCCACTTCCTGGGGATTGTCGTAATAAAGGCCAAACCCCCGGGAGGGTTCGAGGGATTCTTTTTCCTTCAGGTCTTTGTGAATTTTATCCATGACCGGCCCGACATTTTTGTAATCGCCGACATACTTTTCATAGACCAGCCAGAAAGGCCCGATGTTTTGTTCCGTGACCGTAACCGTGGCGAACATCCCGTAATAGGTGAGAACCGAAATCAAAACAACAAACAAAACTCCAATCAAACCTAATACGTACTTCATTGATACCCCCTTCCGTTAAGTGATCCTCCCCCTCTGACTTCATCCCCCCTTTTCCGGGTAAGGCTCACCGGATAAATTCAGGTCTACTTTATCATATTTGAGGTTTTCTTTTAAATGGGGAGGGTTTTTCCGCTTCGGGTAGCCGGCCGCCAGGATCGCCTCCACCTTCAGGTGCGGGGGCAGGCCGAGTAATTCGGAGATGTATTTTTCCGCGGTTTGGTTTTTATCGTGATCCCTTAAACGGATCTGGATCCAGCAGGCCCCGAGCCCCAGGGATTCCGCCGCCAGCCACATGTATATGGAAGCGATGGAAGCGTCTTCTACCCAGGTATCGGTTTGACCGGGATCTGCGCAGACGACTATCCCGAGGGGGGCCCCGGCCAGGAAATCGGCCCCATGCGGTTTCGACCGCGACAGCTTTTGCAGGAGTTCCCGGTCGGTGACCACGATGAATTCCCAGGGATCCAGGCCGCGCGAGGAAGGGGAGCGGAGGGCGGCTTCCACGAGCAGGTCAATTTTTCCCGGTTCAACCGGCTTTTTCAGGAATTCCCGGACGCTCCTCCGCTTCCTGATCACATCCATGAACATCATCATTCACCCCCATTTGGGCAAAGCGCAAAGGGCATGGGGCATAGGGTAAGAAGCATGGAGCAAAGAGCAAAGGGCATAGAGCATAGGTTTTATTGACGAATGACGATTTACGATTTACGAATGAAAACCAAAACAATCTTTTGCCTGCAATCGTCAATCTGCAATCGTCAATCGTAAATTCCCCGGCATTTTCTAACCACCCAGCAACCTAACCACCTTTATTTTCCCTCATTTGGGAACCGGCGCGCTCGCCTTCCGCCCGTAGACCTTTTCGTAGGCCTTGCAGAAGGGGCAGATCCTTTCGTCGATTTGCTTGACGAACCAGAAGAAAAACCCTTTTTGCTTGACCCGGGCCTTCTTGCAGACGTAGCACTCCACGCATTTCTGCGCCATTTTTTTGTCTCTTTCGGTGACTGTTGTCTTGGCCATGATTAAATTCCTCCTTTTGCACCGCCTATTTTACAACAGAATATCACTACTGTCCCGTTAATAAATGAATAAATTCAACTGGTTACAAGACGGTTCATCTTTAAATTTTTTCTCGGTAGAGCTAAGTGGCTGTAATATCGAGATATTTTCAAAAAGCGAAATGGAGAGAATTTGGAGAATTTCGTAAGGGCTTTTATCCAAGTGCAATTCCTTCTTGATAATGGCCACCAGAACATAAACGCAGATGGCAATCCAGATTTGGGTTTTGACCGCGTTCTCGGATGTACCATAAAAAGCCTTGATCCGCAAATGTGGCTTGATCCATTTGAAGAAGAGTTCCACTTGCCAGCGGCATTTGTAAAGTTGGGCAATGATCAATGCCGGCAACGTAAAGTTGTTGGTGAGGAAAACGAGGCGTTGGTTGTTTTCGGTATCGCAGAAGGAGACCCACCGAAGCGGAGCCGGATATTCAAAATCCGGATTCTATCCTTATAATAATAGGAATATTTGCCAGGGAAGAGGGGTAATGAGGGTGCCCAACGGTTACGTAGTTGCCCGATCCATCTTATTTTTCAAATTTCTAAACGAGCCTTTCTTTTTTGGTAGCCGCAACCTTCAGGTTGCGTTTTTTCCACGGTAATTTTAGGGACAGGGAAGTTTTGGCTCCCGATTAATCTATGGTTCTCTCCGTCAGGATGCAGCAGAATGAAAATCCCCCTCGGTCCCCCTTTTAACAAAGGGGGATATTTAATTCCCCTCTTTAGTAAAAGAGGGGCAGGGTCTCCGACCCGTAGGGACTACCCTCCCTCCGGGCTGGAAGCGGGGCTGGAAGCGGACCCGGAGGGGGAGATTTGAAATAAAGATTCCCTTTACGGGTTTTCTATTCTTTGCTCCCTGCGCTTTGCACTCTGCCCTTTGCTCTATTGGTTAACAACTACTGCCGATGCTTTCATTCAGCCAGGTTTCCGCTTATTATGTAGGGCAATTACTGTCATTCAACCAGGGGGTGCTGAGATGAACATACTGAAGCAGATGAGATTTATTGTTTTCGCGGCGGTGCTTCTGGCCCTACCCCTGGCGGGCTGCGGGGGCAAGGGCGAACAGGGGCCAGCGGGCGAGAATGGGACCTCGATCCAATGGCTGGGATCATTGTCCGTGGCGCCTTCGGCTCCCAGTGTGAATGATGCTTATTACGACACCACGGCTGGGGTCTCTTACGTCTGGGACGGGAGCGCCTGGCAGATTCTTTCCCAGAACGGCGCTATCGGTGCCCAGGGCCCGCAGGGTATCCAGGGCCCGGCTGGGAACAACGGAACCAATGGAACTGACGGAACCAATGGAACCAATGGGACCAATGGGACGAATGGAATTTCGATAAACTGGAAGGGTTCGCTGGGCACGGCGCCGTCGAGCCCGGCGTTGAACGATGCCTATTACAACACGGCGGACAAGACCTCATATATCTGGGGCGGCACGAGCTGGCAGATTTTAGCCAAGGACGGGGCTACCGGGCCCCAGGGTTTGCAGGGCCCGCAAGGCCCTCCCGGTCCCACGGGGAATCTATTCCCGGTAATTGCGTCCATCACGATTTATCCCCAGCCGGCGACCGCGGCGAACTTTACTTGCGATGCCTATGATCAAAACGGGGACACACTGAGCTATGCCTGGAAGGTGGGGGGTGTATATCCGGGGGTGGTGACGGGGGCGAGCTGGTACTGGTATTCCCAGGGAATCCCGGGGTATTACAAGGTTAACGTGAGAGTGAGTGACGGCAAAGGCGGGGTGGTTAACGGAAGCAGTTTCATGAATGTTTCGAGCGGGAGCCCCTGGCCTAAGTTCAAGAGGGACATCCAGGGTACGGCGGTCAGCACCTATTTCAGGCCGATCACCTATACGATTAAATGGAAATATCAGACGAGCGACTACATATTATATTCGTCTCCGGCGATTGGGGCGGACGGCACTGTCTACGTGGGGTCAAATGATCATTACCTCCACGCGGTCAATCCTGACGGCACGAAAAAATGGAAATATCAGACGTCGACATTCGCGGTATCTTCTTCCCCGGCGATCGGGGCGGACGGCACTATATACGTGGGGTCGGAAGATCATTACCTTCACGCGATCAGGGCGGACGGCACGATGAAATGGAAATATCAGACGGAGAGCATGGTGGAATTTACCTCTCCCGCGATCGGGGCGGACGGCACTGTCTATATTATGTCATTTGATACATTTCTCCACGCGGTCAATCCTGACGGCACGTTCAAATGGAGTTATCCGACGGGGACCGGGGTGGAATTTTCCTCCCCGTCAATTGGCGCGGATGGCACTGTCTACGTGGGGTCGCAGGACAACTTTCTCTACGCGATCAATCCTGACGGCACGCTCAAATGGAGCTATATGACGGATGACCAGTTGCTTTCTTCCCCGGCGATTGGGGTGGATGGTACAGTCTACGTGGGGTCGTTGGATGACCATCTCTACGCGATCAGGCCTGACGGCACGCTCAAATGGAGATATCTAACCGGGGGGGATTTGTATTCTTCTCCGGCGATCGGCGCGGACGGCACGGTTTACGTGGGGTCGAATGACGATTACCTCTACGCGGTAAATCCTGACGGCACGCTCAAATGGAAATATCTGACGGGGGACGATGTGCGCTCCTCCCCGGCGATCGGGTTGGATGGGGCGATATACGTTGGCTCAATGGATACCAGGATCCACGCGGTCAACCCCAATGGCACTTGCAGGTGGAGATCCGCAACCGGGGGCGCTGTGTATTCCTCCCCTTCGATCGGCACGGATGGCACACTCTACGTGGGGTCGTATGATACTTATCTCTACGCGATCAGATAAGATCGTCAAGGGCAGAAAGAAATGACGATTGTAGATTGTCCCCCGAAGGGGATAAAACGATTGACGAATGTGACAGAAACGTAGTTGCCCGATTCATTTATCCTGACATCGGAAGGATCGGGCGAAAAGAATAAAGTAAATCGTAATGAAAAAAAGAGGGGGATGGTTAAGAGCCGCTCCCCCTTTTTCGTTCAATGTTATCCGGAGGCCTTCTCACTATGTCATCCTGATCCCGCCTCTGGCGGGAGAAGGATCTGATTTTTCCGGCGAAAACGAGATTCTTCGCCCTTCGGCAAGCTCAGGGCTCAGAATGACAAAAAGAAAACATGTCATTTGCTGGGGGTATTACAATCAGGTTTTAGCCGGGAAAAGCGGTTTTCAGCCCGGTTGTTTCGATTGAAAAATCTCGATGGGAATCTTTTCCCCCTGCTCCCGCAGTTCCTCGATGAACCGGGGGATGAAGCCGGTGGAAACCATCTCCCCCAGGACCTTCCCGTCCGGATCGTAGCCCCGGGGTTTGAAAACGAAGATGTCCTGGAGGGTGATGATCTCGCCCTCCATCCCCTGGACCTCGGTGACATGGGTGACCTTGCGGGTCCCGTCCCGGAAGCGGCTCTGCTGGATGACCAGGTCGATCGCGCTCGAAATCTGCTCCCGGATGGCCCGGACGGGGAGTTCCATCCCCGACATCAGCACCATGGTTTCCAGGCGGGCGATGATGTCCCGCGGGGAGTTGGCGTGCCCGGTGGTGAGTGACCCGTCATGCCCGGTGTTCATGGCCTGGAGCATGTCCAGCGCCTCCCCGCCCCGGCATTCCCCCACCACGATCCGGTCGGGACGCATCCGCAGGGCGTTCTTGACCAGGTCCCGGATGGTCACGGCCCCCTTGCCCTCGATGTTGGGCGGGCGGGCTTCCAGCGAAACCACGTGTTCCTGGGGCAGGCGAAGCTCGGCCGCGTCCTCGATCGTGACAACCCTTTCGTCCGCGGGGATGAAAGCGGAAAGCACGTTGAGCAGGGTGGTTTTACCCGAGCCGGTTCCCCCCGAGATGATGATATTTTTCCGGTGGTGGACGGAAAGGCGCAGGAATTCCCCCATTTCCCGGGTCAGGGAGCCGAAGCGGACCAGGTCTTCGATCCCGAGCGGATCCTTGGAGAATTTGCGGATCGTCAGGGTCGGGCCCTGGATGGCTAGGGGCGGGATGATGGCGTTGACCCGGGACCCGTCCTTGAGCCGGGCGTCCACCATCGGGGAGCTCTCGTCGATCCGGCGCCCGAGGGGTGAAACGATCCGTTCAATCACGTTCAGGATCGCCCGGTCGCTCGAAAACCTCCGGCCGGAGAGAAAAAGCTTCCCCCGCTTTTCCACGTAGATCCGGTCCTTCCGGTTGACCATCACCTCGGTAATCTCGGGATCGTCCAGAAGATCCTCGAGGGGGCCGAGTCCCAGGGCCTCGTCCAGAACCTCCTTGGCGAGTCTTTCCCGGGAAAGTTCCGGCGGGATGGAGTCACGGTGTTCTTCCAGGATTTTTTCCAGGACCTCCCTGGTCCGGGCGCGGATTTCCGCGGAGGGTTCCCGGCCGAAGTCCAT
>JAPLJI010000134.1 GCA_026388655.1 Pseudomonadota bacterium | reverse complement strand
ACATTATCCAGGAACGCCGAAGTCACGGCCACGAAAATAATCGAAATCAGGGAGAGAATAAAAAGATTGCCCCGGGAGACCCGGAAGGAAACATAGGCACACCATTGAAAAACCCCGGTGTGTTTCAGTACCCCCACGATAATCATCATGCCCAGGAGCAGAAAAATGACATTCATATCCACCGCGCCGATGGCCCGTGCAAAGGAGATAATCCTGTAATCGGGATTCAAGGTCCCCAGGGTGCAGGTAACTAGGAGCATGGTAGCGGCGCCCAGCATGGAGGCGACGGTCCGATGCAGGATCTCGAAGGTGATTAGTAGGTAAGTAAGAAGGAAAATGGCGGTGGCAAGGTAAAAGGCAGGGCCTAAACTCCGGGACAATTCAACGTTACCGACGGCGTAGAAGTTTTGATCTTTGGGAGCGAAGTCCTTTTTCCCGATTTCGAGCGTTACCGGTCGGTAGCTGTTCTTGGTCACCTCGACCCTGATCCTGGCGGTCTCCGCAATATCAGGCGGGAGCTGGAATTCAATCTGATAGCCTCCGTGAGAGGAGGTTTCGATTAAATCGACCTCTTCCCGGCCGGAGACAATTTTTTGCGGGACCCCATTGGCCAAAACCCGGAGTCGGGCTTCCCGGACCGGTTCCTGATGAGAATCGCGAACGGTTCCGGAAACGAAGAAAGAGCTTTTCAGGTCTTTTGTTTCTTCGGCCGAAGCGAACCTGGTTAACATTAGCAGCGAAAAAACAGCCAAAATAAAAACAAGGGATTTAAGGCTTGATTCCCTTAGACAAATATTTTGGCGACTGATGAGCATCCTGCCCCCGGATTAATTAGTGTCGGCTAAAATTTCGGCTTTCAAGGGAACTTATCCTCGGAGAGGATTCCTCCCGAAATGATCATTTTAAAAGCATCTTCAACCGAGATGTCCAGCTCCGTGATCTCATCCTCCGGGAGCATAATGAAGAATCCCGAGGTCGGATTGGGGGCGGTGGGCAAGAAAAGGTTAATCAGCTTTTTCCCGGTTTTAGCGATGGTCTCGACCCTGGCCCTGCTGGTGATAAAGGCAATAGCATATATCCCGGGGCGGGGAAACTCGATCAAGACCACCCGTTGAAAATGCTTGCCGCTTTGCATAAAGAGCGATTCCATGAGCTGGCGGACGGAGCCGTAGATGTTACGAATCAGGGGGATACGTCCGACCTGGGTATTCCAGAAGTGCAAGATCCCGCGTCCAAGGTAGTTGGTGGTCACCATCCCGGTAACCAGGATAATAAGCACGGCCATAATAAATCCCCAGCCCGGGATGGGTATGTAAGACCGGGGGTGAAAGCTGGGGGGGATAAAATCCAGGAAATTATCGGTCCAGCTGATAAAGAGCATGATGAGGTAAATGGTGATGATGAGCGGGACAACGACCAGAATCCCGGCCAGGAAGTATTTTTTCAGCTGTTTGCGTATGGAACCCATGACGTGTCTATTTTTAATGCTTCCTTGGTATTAACCGATGCCTGATAAAAAAGGGCCGCCATTCCTTCGCATCGGAATGGCGGCCCGGCCATGAAGCTCCCCGCGGCAAGACCGCGGGGTATCTTACTCAAAACGATTCGTAAGTTGTTGATTGTCATTCCCGTCCCGGATCGGAGTGCGGAATAAACTCCAGCGGGAATCCGTTCCCCTCGCTTGTCATTCCCACGAAAGTGGGAATCCAGATGTCGTCATTCAATAAATTCTGGATTCCGCATCAAGTGCGGAATGACAGAAATAAGGTAACCCCGTGGCAAGACCACGGGGAATTACAAATTAAACAGCTCCAGATTACAGAAATTTGTTTGAAATTATCTTATGGGAGCTTCCTAGCGGCTGAATTAATTGCCTAATATCTCCGCTCGATCTGGACTCCCTGGTAGAAGTGCGAGAGGATCTGGCGGTAGTTGTAGCCCTTGTCGGCCATCCCTTTGGCGCCCCACTGGCACATCCCCACCCCGTGCCCCGAACCGCTCCCGGAAAACTTGAGCTCATCGACCGTGGATTCCACCCGGAAATTGGTGCTCTTTAAATTGTCATACCCGAGAAGTCTTCTGAGTTCTTCTCCGCTG
>JAPLJI010000013.1 GCA_026388655.1 Pseudomonadota bacterium | reverse complement strand
CTCGACCACCACAATGGCCGCATCCACCAGCGCGCCCACTGCGATCGCTATGCCCCCGAGCGACATGATGTTGGCGCTGATTCCCATCATCCTGAAGGGAATGAAGGAAAGCAGGACCGCCACCGGGATGGTGATCACCGGGATGATGGCGCTGGGGAAGTGCCACAGAAAGATCAGGATCACCAGGGAGACGGTGATCAGCACCTCCACCAGGGTGGATTTCATGTTGCTGATGGCCCGCTGGATCAAATCGGAGCGGTCATAAATGGGCACAATCTGAACGCCGCTGGGGAGCCCCGGTTCGATGGCCTTGATCTTGGCCTTGACCCGTTCAATGACGTCCAGGGCGTTTTGGCCCTCCCGCATCACAATGATCCCGGACACCACTTCCCCGGTCCCGTCCAGATCGGTGACCCCGCGCCTCAGGTCCGGCCCCAGGACGACCCGGCCGATATCCTTGACCCGTATGGGGGTGCCGTCTTGGCTGGCCGTCAGGACGATATTTTCAAAATCCTGGATGGAACGGGCGTAGCCCCGGCCCCGCACCATGTACTCGGTGCCGCCGAATTCAATCAGACGCCCACCCACGTCCTGGTTGCCGCCGGCCACCGCCTTCACCACCTGACTGATGGACAGGTTGTAGGCTTGCAGCCGGTTGGGATCCACATTGACCTGGTATTGCCGGACGAATCCCCCCACCGCCGCCACCTCCGCCACCCCGGGCACGGCTTTGAGGTAAGAGCGCAGATACCAGTCCTGATAAGAGCGCAGCTGCTCCAGGCTATGCTTGCCGCTCGGGTCCACCAGGACGTACTGGAAGACCCAGCCCAGGCCGGTGGCGTCCGGGCCCAGGGCGGGGCTCACCCCGGGGGGAAGCTTGCCCCCGATCTGTTGCAGGTACTCGAGCACCCGCGAACGGGCCCAGTAGATATCGGTCCCTTCGTTGAAAATTACGTAGACATAGGAGAAGCCCAGGTCGGAGATCCCGCGGACGGTTTTCACCCCGGGGGTGGAGACCAGGGCCGAGACGATCGGGTAGGTGATCTGGTCCTCGATCAGGTCGGGGCTCCGGCCCTCCCACTTGGTGTAAACGATGACCTGGGTGTCGGTCAGGTCGGGGATGGCGTCCAGGGAGATATTATTGATCGCCCACCAGCCCCCGATCACGCCGAAAAGCGTGAGGACCAAGATGGGGAACTTGTTCCGGGAACAGTACTCGATGAATTTCTCGATCATTGATATTTAAGTAGCCGGTATCCGGTCACCGGTAACCAGTTAATTGGAACCGGTTTTTGATGTTTTTTTTATTCCGCGGTCGGTGGTCAGCTAATGATGATGTCCCCCCGTCCCCCCCTGTCCCTTGCCGAAGCCCTCCAGGGCGGATTTCAGGCGCGACTCGGAGTCCACCAGGAAATTGGCGGAGGTCACCACCTTATCCCCTTCCTTCACGCCGGAAAGCACCTCGAGGAAATCATCCCCCTGGATCCCCAGGCGCACCTCCCGCGGCTCGAAGTAACCGTTGCCCCGGTCCACGAACACGATCTTCTTCTCCCCCGCATCCAGGACCGCCCCGTCCGGGATGACCAGGCGTTGGCCGTAATCCACCTCGATCTCGACGTCCAAGAACATCTTGGGCTTCAGGCGGTAGCCCGGATTGGCCAGCTCGAACCGGACCCGGTCGGTGCGGGTGTCGGCATTAAGGTAGGGGAAAATATATTTGACCCGGGCCTGAAAGGTTTCCCCCGGGAGGGAGGACGATTTCAAAACCGCCGTTTGCCCCACCTTGATCAGGGGAATTTCATTTTCATAAATATCAGCGTAAACCCAGACCTGGGATAGATCGGCGATCTTATACAGCTCCTGGCCGGAGGTGATCTTGTCCCCCTGCGAAACCCCCTTCTCAATCACGAAGCCGGCGGAGGGCGAATTCAGGGTCAGGGTCTTCTTCGCCACCCCGCTCTTCTCGAGCCCGGCGATCTGATCGCCGCTGATGTCCCAGAGCTCGAGTTTCCGGCGCGAAGCCGAGAGGAGGCTCGCGGCATCCCCCTTGACCTCCTCCGAACCGCTCCCCGAGATCATCCCCCCGGCCTTCCGGGCCAGGAGATACTCCTCCTGGGCGGAAACCAGTTCGGGGCTGTAGATCTCGAGCAGGGGCTGGCCCTTCTTGACCAGCTGACCGGTGTAATCCACGTAAAGCTTCTCCGCCCAGCCTTCAAACTTGGCGTTCACCGTGGAAAGGGAAGGTTCCCGGTAATCCACCCAGCCCACGGCCCGGATGGTTTTCGCGAACGGCTTGACCGCCACCTCGTCGGTGGTGACCCCGATCAACTGCTGTTTGTCCGGCCCGATTTTGATGGGGGCGAATCCTTCGGGTGTGGGCACCCTCGGGACAAGTCCCTCAAAAGCATCTGGCTTCGGGGCCGCCGTGGTTCCGGCCGGGGCGGCTTCCTTCGGCTTTTGGGCGGTTTCTTTCCGGCCGCAGAAAATGATTAAACCGCTGAAAATCAGGATTATCGTCAGAAATATTTTCAATCCTTTGCTCATTTACTTATTTCCTTTCCAATTAATCTCTCGATCCGGGCCAGGGCCTTCTGATACTCGGCCAGTTGTTCGTAATACTCGAGCTGGTGGTTGAGCAGGACCGTGACGCTGTCAAGGAGGGCCAGGAAATCCACCTGTCCCACGGTATAGCCCGCGAGCGTCGATTCCAGGGAAAGCCGGCACTGGGAAAGAATCCCATTCTGGTAAAGATTGACCAGGGTCTCCGCGGTGGAAACGATCTGATACTCTTTCTTGAGCTCGCCCAGCACCTCCTGGAGGGTCGCCTGTTTCTCCTGCTCGGACCGGTAGAGCCCCGCCTCCGCCTGTTTCACCTCGTTCCCCTGCCGCTTCCAGAAATAAAGAGGGAGGTTGAGGCTGACCCCGGCGCTCCACATGTCCCCCATCGCGAGCCCCTTCCGGTACCCGTAAGCCCCGCTCACCTGGAAATCCGGAACGTAGCCCCACCGGGCGACCCGACGCATCAACCGACTCTGCTCGATCATCTTCTCCCGGGCCTGCAGTTCCGGGTTCCCCTTCCGGGCGAGCTCCTGTAACTCCTCGAAGGTAAGCTTGAAATCGGGCTTTTTCACCTCGCCCGGAATCCCCAGTTCCGCCTCCGGGGGTCGGTTCAGGAGCCGGTTCAGCTCCGTCCCGGCGTTATCCCGCTTCTGCTTTTGCTGGAGGAGCCAGGTTTCGAGCTTGGCCACCTCGACCTGGGCCCGGAGCACATCCGCCTGGGCCCCCTTGCCCACCGAGTAGCGGGACTCGGCGGCCTGCCTGAAGCCCGTCATGGTCTCCTTCACTTTTTCCGCGGATTCGATGGCCCGGGCGAAGTACCACCAGTCATAAAAAGCGCTCTTCAGCCGGGACAGGACATCCAGTTCCACCGCCCGGTACTGGAGTTCCCGGGCCAGGGTTTCCTGCTCGGCCACCGCCCGGTTCAAACTCAGTTTTCCGGGGAAGGGAATCTCCTGGGAGAGGGAGAATTCCAGAACGGACATCGGTTGTTTGCCCAGGGAAAAGCCGGAACCGTCGTTGGTGAGCTTGACCATGAACATCGGGTCGGGCCAAATCCGGGTTCCGGCGGTGAGGTAGCCTGAAGCCTTCCACTCCCACTCGGCGGCCTTGAGCTCCGGGTTATTTGCGCGGGCCTCGGCCACCAGGCTTTCCAGCGAAACTGTTTTAGCTTCCTCCGCGCGGGCGAAGGAAAACATTCCGGATAAAAAAAAGATCGTGATAATTCTCAAAAGATATCTGAAATTCACTCCACCCTCTCCCACGCCCTCCCCCCTCAAGGGGGAGGGAATATATTTTTTTCGCTTCCGGTTACCGGATACTTGATACTGATTACTGGTATTTCTTCGCCTCGTCCACGATCTTCACGATCGCTCGGCCCACCTCCTCGGCGATCGCCTTAATGTCAGCTCCGGGATAAAAATCTGCAACCACCCGCGGTCTTAACGCCGAGATATAGGTTCTCCCCTTTTCCACGTAAACGCTGATCGGGCAGGGAAGCATCAAGGAAATCTTGACGTCTTTTTCCAGGAGCTGACTGGCGCTTTTGGCGTTGCAGATCTCGATGATTTTAAGAGGCTCGCGGTCAAATCCCTGGGCGCAAAGGGTGGCCTTGACGTCGTGGACATGGAGAACGGAAAAACCGTTTTCCTTGGCCCGGGCCTCGACCGCCGCCACGGCTTCATCAAATTTTTTCAGGGCCTCGACGGTGTAATCAAACTGTCCCATGTTTGCTCCATTCAATAATCCCCCTCACCTATCCTCTCCCCACAAGGGGGAGAGGGAAAAATAGGGGACGCAACCTAAAGGTTAGTTCAAGCTTTTAACTCTTCTTACTTTTTACTTTTAACTTTTAACTTTTTACTTGAGGATGGCGGCGCCACGTTCAGGGCCTGGTAAAACGCCTTCCAGAACGGATCCACGATCGGATGTTTTAGCTCCTTCTCCTTCCCGCCTTCGACCAGGATCATCCCCCGCTTGGGTTCGACCAGTTCCCCCACGATCGAGGATTTGATTCCCTTCCTTCGAAGCGCCTGGACCACCCGGCCGGCTTTAGGTTTCCGGCAGGAGATGATCAGGGTGCCCTCGCTGATCGAGGCGTAGGGATCGATCCCGAAATATTCGCAGATCTCGGGGACGCACTCCTCCACCACGATCTTTTCCTTTTCCACCCGTACCCCGAGGCCGGCCGCCTGGGCGAGTTCGTAAAGCCCGCCCCAGATCCCGCACTCGGTAGCGTCGTGCATCGCGGTCACGCCGTCCTTCCGGACCCCCACGCTCACCGCGGTCATCGCGTCCTTGACCACGGTCATCTGGTAAAAAATCTTTTCCGCTTTTTCCCGGAATCGCCGACCGAACTCCTTTTCCAAAAGCCGGGGAAACATCGCGGCGAAGATCCCGCTGGCCTCGATCGCCGGGCCCTTGGTGATAATAATCTGGTCGCCCGCCCGGGCGAACCGGGGGGTGACATACTCGTTCTTGCCACCCACGCTCATCACCACCGCCCCGCCCACCATCGGGTAATTGCAGTTGTCGTAGCGGCCGGTGTGCCCGCAGATCACCGCGATGCCCATCTTCCGGCATTCCCGGTGGATCGTTTCCCAGACGATTTCGAGGGCCTGCTTGCCCATCCCGAGGGGAAGGTTCAGATCGATCGCCAGGTAGCGGGGCGGAAGGCCGGAGGTGGCGGCGTCTGAGGCGAGGATGTGGATGGCGAACCAAGCCGCCCTTTCCCAGCCGTACTCGGGAACGATGAAGACCGGGTCGGAGGTCAGGGCCACCGCCTGCCCGCCGATCTCGATGATCCCCACATCCACGCCGTGCTGGGGACCGACCAGGATGTTTTTATTCTTCGCCCCCAGGCGGGGATAGATCAATTCATTGAATATCTCGGGTGAAATCTTCCCGATTTCCGGCAGTTTGCTCATTTTTCTCCTCCTGAAAGTAATAAATCCCCGGTTAAATTATTGCCACAAATAGTGGTTTTGCCAACCAACCACAAAAAGCCCCCGGCTTTTTGTGGTTTCTAGTTTCTAGTCTCGAGTTGGCAGTTTAAACCCGAAAAATGCCGTTATTATTTCCTAGTGTTTTGTAGTTGCCCGATTTATTTATCCCGACTTCAGAGGAATTTATCGCGACTCGGGAGGGATCGGGCGACTTTGAAAACCGCCGATCCCCCCAGAGACGGGACAAGTGAATCGGCAGACAACAAAAAATTCCGCCCACGAACTACGGAGGAATGGATTCAATCATATTTTTCGGGTTAATTGCTTTGGCTCGGATTTAACCGGCCACTGACTACCGGTTTACTGTCAGTAAGTTTTTTTCGGCGAAGCTGAAGTAGCCGTCCTTGCCCACCACGATATGATCCAGAATCCGGAGGTCCATCGGGCGGTCCACCTCGGCCAGGGCCTGGGTGAGCCTTTTGTCCTCGGGGGACGGCTCCGAGTATCCGCTCGGGTGGTTATGGACGAGGATGATCCCGGCGGCTTTATGCTTTAAGGCTGCCTCGACCAGGCGGCGGGGATACATCACGGTGTGGTCCACCGTACCTTCCTGAATGATCTCGTGGCCGAGGACCCGGTTCTTGGTGTTCAGATAAATCGCCAGGAAAACCTCGTGGCCCAGCCCGGAGATGCTGACCCGGGCGAAATCGATCGCGGCCTGGGGCGAGGAGACCAGGTCGCGGCCCTTCATCCCCTCGGACAGGTATTCCCCCTGCAGTTCCTTGACCAGCCGGATGAGCGTGGCGGAGATGGGACCGATTTTTCCGACCGCCTCCAGCTCCTTCTGGCCGGCGTCGAGGACCCCGGAGAGGCTCCCGAATCTCTTGATCAGATCCTTGGCGATGGGCTTGACGTCATACCGGGGGATGGCGTAGGTGAGCAGAAGCTCGAGCAGTTCATAATCGTGGAAGCCTTCCGCGCCCCCCTTCCCGAACCTCTTGCGCAGGCGTTTTCGGTGCCCGAGGTAATGGGGCTTATCTTCCATTCCCTGATTTAACCCTCACGCGATTACTTTTACCAATCCCGACTCTCGGGCCTTTCGAAAAAGTTTGATATCCGCGGTAAAACAGATCGTGTTGAGTTCCCTGGCCAAGACCAGGTAGGTGGCATCATAAATAGATATTCGGAAACGCCCCGCCAAGTCCAGCGCGTTTAAACCGGAACTTGCGTCGGGGGAATGAACTTTGAGTGGAAGGGCATGAAGCTCCCGGATGCCCTGGGCCAGGGCCTGGTGGGCGATCCGCGTCTGGCTGAAAAGAAAGATATTATGGATCTCATAAAAAAAAAGCTGGGGGACATGGACAATCATCTTCCCCTGAAAAAGCTCGTCCATTAACCCCTGGGCTTCGCGGACCAAAGGTTCCGAGCCTTCGGGGAGGAACCACTTGAAGCCAACCGAGGCATCTACGACGAATTGGGTTACCTCGGGTGATTTCGTTCCTTCCACTTATTAATTTCCATCTGGGTGGGAGGCTTGGCTTTCCAAACGCCACGGAACCGGCAAATGGCTTGATAATTCTTTCGGATCTCCGGCCGATCTATCGGCCGAACGGGGGTTTGAGCTACCACTTTCAAGGCTGCTTCCCGGATAAAGTTACTCCGGTTCATCCCGGCGCTCTGGGCCGCCTGATCAATGTCTTTTAAAGCTTCCTCGGGCAGGGAAATTAAAACTTTCACCATGGAAACAGTATATCCTATCGGATATACCCGGTCAATCAACTCAGAAATTTTCGCCATCCCCTTGAACCCTGGAACCCTCGGCCCCTGAACCCTCTTTAGTTTTTCTGTTTGATCTCATCGTTCGTCGCTCTCGCAGCCTAAAGGCTGCGGCTACCCTCAGACTTTGGTCTGGATGTTCAACTCGAAACTCGAAACTCGCAACTGCTTTTAATGTTCCCCGAACTCGCCCCGGACGAGTTCAAGGGCGTGGTAGAGCACCGGTTCCAGGAACTCGAGGCACTCCCGGACGGCCTTGGGGCTCCCGGGCAGGTTGATGATCAGGGTTTTCTTCCGGATCCCGGCCCGGCCCCGGGAGAGGATCCCGTGCGGGGTTTTTTTAAAGCTCTCGGCCCGGAGGTGCTCGGCGATCCCGGGCATCTCCTTCTCGATCACCGCCAGGGTGGCTTCAGGGGTGACATCGCGGGGGGCAGGCCCGGTGCCCCCCGTTGTCATGATCAGGGCGATCTCGCCCCGATCCGATAATTCCCTGAGCTTCTTTTCAATGAGAGGCCTCTCGTCCGGGACAATCTCCAGGATCGGGACCCCGAAACCCTTCGCTTCCAGGAGCTCCTTTAACAGGGGACCGCTCTGGTCCTTCCGCTGTCCGGTGGAACCCTTGTCACTGATGGTGAGAACGGCGCAATTAAATTTGGTCATCTGGTCTATCTGGTCTATCTGGTTTCTTTAGTTTCTTTAGTTTCTTTGGTTTGTTTGGTCCATCTGGTTTTCATTCGTCATTCGTCAATCTGGATATAAATTAACGCAGGCTACCCGTTCGGGTTCTTGTCCTGAGGACCCTCAGGGTCCGTAGGAAAGCCTGCGGCTATCACTATTTAGAATATGATTCCCAGCCTCCTAGCGTCCTATCTTGTGCTTGCGATAAACCGCGCGGAAGGCGAGGAAGATGCATACCAATGCGGGGATACTGACCACACCGAGAATGGTGACGTAAGGCCGGGTGACGATCAGCGAGGGCAGGAAAGCCGAGGTCACCCAGAAAAGAAAGATCGCGATCAGGGGATAATAATCAATTCGGTGTTTCATAAAATCGGGTGATTATAAAACATTTGGCACTATGATAGATTAGTGTCAATGAACATATTTGGGTTTCACTCCGTCGTAAAAAGTGAGAAAAGAGCTCAAAGACACCTGCGAAAATTCTGGCGCAAAAATGGACGCGTTTTGTGCATCAATTGCGGCAGCCCAAAAGTCTATCAAATTCCAGGGCAAAGATACCGCTGCCGAAGATGCAAATACCGGTTTTCGGAGTTCAGCGGGACCTGGATCCGAAAGCTGAAAATTGGATCTGCCCAATGGCTTTGGATCATCAAATTGTTCGAATTGGAAATGTCGGCCAGAAAGATCAGCCAACAACTCGATCTTTCCTACCCAACGGTTTTGAAGGCCACCAATCTGATCCGGCAGAGCATTGTGGCCAATTCGAAAGACAGGAATTGGCTCCAAGGAGAGGTCGAGGCGGACGATGCCTACTTTGGGGGAAAGCGGAAAGGGAAAAGAGGCCGAGGGGCTCGGAATAAGATCCCCGTTTTCGGAATCCTCGAGAGAGATGGCAAGGTTAAGGTGGAAGTGGTGGAAAGACTGACTGCTGAAACCATCTGCGGTTTGACGGTTAAGACCGTAAGAAGGGGAAGCATCGTTTATACGGACAAATACCATGGTTATGATTCCTTAATGTTCTGCGGTTATCGGCATTTGAATATCGATCATTCGAAAAGATTCGCCTCTGGGAAAGTCTATATTAATGGGGTGGAAGGGTTCTGGAGCTATGCTAAAGAAAGATTGATTAAGTTCCATGGTGTTTCCAAAAACAAGTTCCCTTTTTATCTCAAGGAAATGGAATTTAGATATAACAATCGGCATAGGAGCATTTTTGAAAAACTGGTAAAATTTGTCTGTAGTCCCGTGCCAAATCATTTATAATCACCAAATATATTATTGATTTGATTTACTATAGTAACGGTTTCTTAAAGTGTTCGGAGAAGGGGATTTACCGTTGGAAGAAAGAGGCTTCTCTCTTCGAGAAGAAATTTCTTTGAATGCTTTAGTTTTGCTCTTACCTTCTCTATTTTTAGAATTTACTTCTCTTTTAAGGTTCTTTGTTTTTAATACTTCTTCTTCTTCTTTCATAATATTCCGAGGTATACCACCGCTTATCGCTTCTTCGTATTCTTTTTGAGCTTGATAAAAAAGATTTCTTAATCTCGGAAAGGAAAGAGGGAACCCTTCCGGGTATGATTTCCCGCTTAATTGACGGATTGCTTTATCGGGTTCTTTTAAATTTTCGTTTTCCATTTTAAAAATAACTTTCTCGTAGATTTGACCCTTTAACCATGAGCTTTCTTTTCTTCTGCCTTTCTTGCCTTTTAAACCAAGGATTCTTCTGATTTCTTTAACCTTATTCTTTTTACTATCTATGAATTTTTCACTACAAAACCATTCCGGATTACTTTTTAAAAATTCTTCGAGAAATTTTAATTTGATTGCTTGGTTTTCTCTTTGGCTATGGTTTAAAGAAAGTTTCTCCGGTTCTTTCTTTTCTTTTTTTGCCTTTCTCTCATTTTTAAAATTAAGTGCCTTTTGGAACATTTTTTGAAAATTATCATCGTTTTCTATATTTCTTCCGTAATATTCTTTTTCGATTAACTGTTTTAAATTATAGAATAGACAAATTTCTTTAATCGAAATTTCGGGGCAGTTTTTCTTCACCCATGCTTTAGCAATCGTTAATTTTTCTTGTTCGGTTAGAGGGTTATTTATTTTGCCCAAATTCTGCCCAAAGGAGTGGTTTTTTGTGTCTTTTTCTGTCTTTTCCTGTGAAGTCATAGAGGCGAGTTTATCGTCGGTGGATGGGGTTTTCCGTCGGAAATTATAAATTGAATTTTATGATTAGAAGTCCGTTGCTCTGTCCAACTGAGCTACAGGCGCTCTTTTTCCGTTTTATTTCCTAAGGTTAATGTAGGTTTTTACCGCTCCTCCGTCAAGGAAGACGGCTGGCTTTTCCGCCGGCCCGGCTTAAAATTTTTTGCTGATCACCCGGCCAGCGGGTTTTGTGCTCTTCGTTCTTCCGTTTCCCCGCTCTCGTTTTTTCCTGTTTATGGCCTGCGGTTTAAATCATTTGACCGTTCTCCATTTTTTTCAGATAATGCTCAAAACCCGGAATTTGGAGGGGTTGCGGGGCTTCATCTTGTTCCGGGGGCCGCCAAATCCTCTTTGATCCCAGTTGAAAGAAAGCCAATAGGGATGAGACCCCAAATTCCAATTCTCCTTAAATTCATTTCTTGTTTAAGAGCCTGAGAGTTTTTATCCAGGGCGAGTAATGAAAAATGGCAGGTGGAGAAGAAGATTCAGAAGATGAGGTTCCGTGTCAAGGATTGCTCAAATTAAAAGAAACTCAGGAAAAACGGCAGCGCCAGTTTGTTTGATTGCCGCTTTACTTGTTTGCACCACCGGAGGACCTTTCGGTTGTAACCACAAACCCAGTCCGGGCGGTCACGGCGTTTCCTATACCGAAGAGCGTTCCCCCTGTTTGAAATTCAATCCCCTCAAGAATCTTTACTTCGGCGATTTGCACTCCCACTCCTCCTATTCCTATGACGCGTGGATCTGGGGCAGCCGGGCGACCCCGGAGGATGCCTACCGTTTCGCCCGGGGCGAGCGGATCGGCCTGGAGCCGTTCAATCCGGAAGGAGAGCCCACCCGGACGCTCAAGCTCGAGCGCCCGCTCGATTTCGCCGCGGTCACCGACCATTCGGAATTTTTCGGCGAGACCGACGCCTGCACGGCACCCGGTTTGAGTGTCTATGACTCCCAGTCGTGTTCGCTCATCCGGGCCGGAAACGACGTGAGCATGCTGATCTTCTCCAATGTTATCTTCAGCGCGAACCCGGCGCGCTTTCCGGACATCTGCGGTCCGGCGGGAATAAACTGCGCGGAACAGGCCCAGGTCGTGTGGCAAAGAACCCAGGCGGCGGCGGAAGGCGCCTACGACCGCTCCGCGGATTGTTCCTTCACCTCTTTTGTCGCCTATGAGTACACCGACACCGCGGGGATCAGCAACCTGCATCGAAACGTGATCTTCCGGAACGCCGCGGTCCCTGACCTGCCGGTGAGTTACCTGGAGCAAATAACGCCCCTAGGATTTATAAGCGAGCTCAAAAGAATTTGTCCCGATTCCCGGGAAGGCTGCGAAGCTATTTCTATCCCCCACAACTCGAACCTCAGCAACGGAAGGATGTTCTCGGTCGAATACCCGGGAGCGCAAAACCGGGAGGAGGAAAAGGCGCAGGCCGCGCTCCGGGCGCGGATGGAGCCCTTGGCCGAGATTTTCCAGCACAAGGGGGATTCGGAATGCCTGAATAACCTTTCCGGGATCCGGGGCCAAAACGATGAGCTCTGTGGTTTTGAGAAAGCAAACTGGTTTTCCCCGGAGGATTGCGGAGAAGGCGTCGGCTCGGGGGGAATGATGGGGCAAGGGTGCGTTTCCCGGTGGGATTTTATCCGCAACGCCCTGCTGAAAGGTTTACAGGAAGAGGAACGCCTGGGGGTAAACCCCTACAAGCTTGGGATCATCGCCTCCACCGACACCCACAATGCCACGCCCGGCGCGGTGGAGGAAAACCGCTACGAAGGCCACGCGGGATGGAATGAAGACAGCGTTCAGAAGCGGCTCACCCTGATCACTTACGGGCCGTTAATGATCGTTTCCAATCCGGGAGGATTGACCGCCGTTTGGGCGGAAGAGAATTCCCGCGACTCGATCTTCAACGCCCTGCTCCGGCGGGAGACCTATGCAACCAGCGGTCCCCGGATTTCCGTGCGGTTTTTCGGGGGCTGGAATTTACCCACCAGGTGCGGCGCTTCCAACTTGGCGGAGATCGGCTCCCGGGAGGGCGTGCCGATGGGCGGAGACCTGCCGCCGATGCCGGAAGGAGTCTCGGCTCCCACCTTTGGAATCCTGGCGGCCCGGGATCCGGGCGGGGGCGGAAGAACAGGTACTCCCTTGCAGCGTGTTCAGGTCATCAAGGGGTGGCTCGAAACCGCCACCCAACCGGCTTACCGGGTCTACGAGGTTGCCGGCGATCCCGATAACGGCGCGTCCGTAGACCTCACCACCTGCGAAACCGCGGGAGCCGGTTTCGATACGCTCTGCACCGTCTGGACCGATCCGGAATTCAACCCCGGGCAGCGGGCTTTTTATTATGTCCGGGTGATCGAGAACCCCACCTGCCGCTGGAACACCCTTCAGTGCAACAGTCTGGCTCCGGACCTGCGCCCGGATCCGTGCGATGACCCGCTGATTCCCAAGGTGATCCAGGAGCGGGCTTGGACCTCCCCCATCTGGTACCGGCCGGAGGCCAATTCAAGCCCGCCGGGATAAAAAAATGGCGTTCTCTGCATAAACTGGCGGCTCGAAGATTCCGGCCTGCGATATATTCGGCAGGCGATGGCAAGCTTCAGCGGCTGGCCCGATATTGTATTAATCTCCCGGGAGCATTTAAAATTCAACCATGAATTCCAGATTGATTGTTAAATCTTTGAAGTGGGGGTGGATTTTATTCTTCGGGGCGGTGGCTCTGGCCGGCCCGGCGATCGCGGACTCCGGTTCTCAACCCCCGCCGGATAAAGCCGAGGCCGAGCTCCAGGCGGCGGGGAGCAGCCGTCCCGCGCCATGGGCCGTTCCCATCATCGACAAGAAAGGTTTGCCGAACCTGTTTAAGGTCAACGACGTCCTCTACCGCGGCGCTCAGCCGAAAAATAAAGGCTTCGCCCAGCTGAAGGCGATGGGGATCAAGACGGTGGTGGATCTCCGGCTGCTGCATTCGGAAAGGGAGAAAACCGAAAAGAATGGATTGCGTTACGTGCGCCTTCCGGAAATAACCTGGGATGAGAAAAACCAGGACGTGATCGCCTTCCTCCGGATGGTCACCGACCCCGGCAATCAGCCGGTTTTCGTCCATTGCCATCACGGCTCCGACCGGACCGGCGCGATGATCGCGGCCTATCGAGTCGTCGTGCAGGGGTGGTCCAAGGAGGAGGCGATCAAGGAAATGACCGAAGGCGGATACGGGTTCCATCCCATGTGGAAAAGCCTGGTCAAGTTCATCCAGGATCTGGAGGTGGAGAAGATCCGTAAAAGCCTTGAGACCAAGAGCTAGAGGAAGAAAATTATCTCCTCAACCTCACCCCCGGCCAAGGGTCGGATTTCAGATATCCACCTCTACCGAGGGCGGCTTGAACGAAGAAAAAAAACAGAAATTTTTAAGCGGGTTGATGATTTGCTTGGCCCTGGTTTTGACCGGGAAGGTCTATGCCGGGGGAAAACCGGGGGAGGTTAAGCCGGCCAACCAGAAAGCGATCGCCATTTCCGCCGGGTGGAATCACACCTGCGCCTTGATTTCCGGAGGCGCGGTGAAATGCTGGGGGGCCAACCAATCCGGCCAGCTGGGCGACGGAACCCGGGACAACCGGAACGTTCCCGTGAACGTGTGGGGGTTGGTGCCGGAAAAAAATCATTGAAAAAAAAGCCGGGCCCGCTTTTTGCATAACGGGGAGTGGGGGAGGAGGTTGAAAAATATTTCTAATATTCGCTTGACATCCTCGGAAAATGAGGGAGAATAGAGACCAGGATATCCAAATTTTTAACCTTTAATAACAAGGAGGAAGAATGGCTCAAAAGGTGACAAAGGTTGGGGTTAAGCGCGAGAAAGGCTGGCTTTATTACATCGACAAGCAGGGGAATGTCGCCCGCAAGAGAATGGCCCGGGGCGGCGCCAAGAAGCAGAACCTAGGCAAGGCCGAGGTGGTCTCCAAGACCGGGATCAAGAGGGAAGACGGATTCCTCTATTTCATCGACAAGCAGGGAGATATTTCCCGGGCTAAGATGGCCAGAAAGAAATAGTTTTTCCCCCTACTTATTTACGCTGAACGATAAGACCCAGTTCACCTGACCAGGTGGCTGGGTCGTTTTTTTTCACCTCCGCGGAAGCCTTATTTTTTCTGAGAAATCGTCCGGTAGGTCTGCATGTATCGGCGGCAGATGCGGTCGTGGCCCAGGATGGCGTCGGCGGCCCGGAGGGCCATCAGGGTGTTGACCCGGGTGGGATCCATGATCGCCGCGTCCAGGCCCGCCTGCAGGCAGAGCGTTAAGAACGTGTGATTGACTACCTCTCGCTGGGGCAGGCCGAAACTGATATTGCTCAGCCCCACTACGGTCCGGGCGCCGGGAAAGCGGGTCTTGATCGAGCTGATCAGCTCAAGGTTCATCGCCCCGGCTTTATCATTGGCGCAGATCGGCATAACCAGGGGATCGAAATACAGGCACTCCGGCTTGATGCCTTTTTCCCGGGCGGCCAGATAAATTCTTTCGGCGGCATTCAGCCTTCCCTCCCTCGAGGTGGGGATGCCCTTTTCATCCATGCAGAGGGCGATGATCGGACCGCCCGTGCCCTGGGCCAGCGCGAGCATGCTCTCCAGGCGGGCGGGGGCGGCGCTCGCGGAATTGATCCAGGGGGTGGGACCGTGGACCAGCTTGAGCCCGGCTGCGATCACCTCGGAATTTTCCGAGTCGATCGCCAGCGGCTTGGAGGTGGCTTTCCGGACGACCTCCACCAGCCATTTCATGTCCTCGATCTCGGCCGCGGCCTGGGTTTTGCCGGTGCCGGCGTTGACGTCGATCACGTCCGCGCCGGCCTGATCCTGTCCACGCACGGCCGCGGCAATAGCCTCCGCGTCTCTTATATTGATGGCCGCGGCGATGCCTTTCAGGGTGCCGTTGATTTTTTCTCCGATGATCAGCATGGACTATCTCCCTTCCATTATTATTATAAAATATAAAAAATTATCAAAATAAGTTTGTCAGGAAGTAGTAGTTGGTAGATAGTATATCGGGAAAATAAATTCAAATGATCAAAGCTCGAATTATCAGACCCTTCCAGCAATCTCAACGAATCATGAAATGCCTGGCGCTTTTTGACGTCGATGGAACGCTCATCGAATCGATGGAGTTCGATGCCGATTGTTATGTGGAGGCGGTCAGGCAAGTCCTGGGAGTGGAACAGGTGGATACCGAATGGTCCCATTATCACGATGTGACCGACGCGGGGATCCTGGCCGAGATCTATCGAATGAATTTTCGCCGGGAGATCGGCAGGGTCCCGGCCCGGGAAGTCAAAGAGAGCTTCGTCCGGATCGTCAAAAGCCGTCTAAAATCCGAAAACATTAAATTAAAACCCTTACGGGGCGCCGGCGAGGCTCTGCGAGCCTTGAAACAATCGGACCGGTGGGTGGTGGCCCTGGCCACGGGGGGCTGGCGGGAGTCGGCGGAGGTCAAGCTGCGAAACGCGGGCCTGGCGGCGGGCGATCTTCCCATTTTTTCCGCCAACGATTCGATCTCCCGGCCGGGGATTTTGAAAATAGCGGTTCAGGCGATGGGGAAAAGCGAAAGAACGAAACGTTTTTCCAAGGTTGTTTATGTCGGGGACGGGGTCTGGGATGTGTGGGCGGCCCGGGAAATGAAAATCGCCTTTCTGGGGGTGGGGGCGGGGACGAAAAAACTTCTTCGGGAGGGAGCAGACCAGGTGATCCGGGATTATTCGGATTTGAAAAAATTCCTGCAGGCGCTGAGGGCCGGCACGGTCCCAACCTAAAAAAAAGCGTTTCTAGTCTCGGGTTTCTGGTTTCGAATCAAACCAGAGAAACTAGAAAGACCAAAAAAACCAAAAAGACTAGAGCCGGGTGATTACGGCCAGAACCTCGATGTGGGGGGTCTGGGGGAACATGTCGAAGGGCGTTACTTTCGATAGCCGGTATCCCGACTCCGACGGGAGGCTCAAGTCCCGCGCCAGGATCGCCGGGTTGCAGGAGATGTAAACAATCCGCCGGGGGTTGAGCCGCATCGCCAAGCCGAGTTCCTCTTGGCCCCCTTCCCGGGGCGGGTTCAGGAGAACCTGCTCGAATTTTTCCCCGCTCTCCGCCAGCTTTTTCATTTCCGAGGCCGCGTCTCCCTGGGAAAAAGTCATCCGGTCCAGCCCGAGTTCCGCCCGTCTTTTTTCGGCCTCGCGGACGGCGGCGGGATTCCTTTCAATCGCCAGGATTGAACCGGCCGCGGCCGTCAGGGCGAAGCTGAAATTCCCGCTCCCGGAAAACAGCTCGAGCACCCGTTCGCCCTCTCCTGGTTTCAACTCCCGGGCCACCGCCTGAACCAGGATTTCATTCAGCTGCCGGTTAGCCTGGACGAAGGCCCGTCTGCGGCTGTCCACCTCGATCTTCAGGCCGGCCATCTGCGCCAGCTGCTTGAGCTCTTCCCGGTCTTTCCGGGAGGCGGGAGGGGTAAACTCCACGCTGACCACCCCGTCTTCATCCCGGGTCATCTCACAGGAGGTGAAAGCGAAGGAGCGGGGGCGGATTTCCTTCAAAAAGTCCCGGACGAAATGGACCCCCGGCTTGAGTTCCGGTTCGAGGAGGAGACAATCCCCGACCGGGACGAACTTATGGGAGCCCCGGATGGAAAAACCGAACCGGCCCGAGTCCAGGTTAAAACGCGCCCGGTGTCGGTATCCGAGCTCCCGGGGGGAGGGCACGGTCGGCTCCACCTCCGCCCCGGCGAACCGGCCGATCCGGAGAAGGGCATCCTGGACAATCTGCCTTTTGGCCGCCAGCTGGGCCGGATAGCTTATGTTCTGCCAGGAACAGCCCCCGCACTTGCCGAAGTAAAAGCAGAGCGGCTCGACCCGGTCGGCTGACGGCCTGGTAATTTCCCAGATCCGGGAACGGATGAAATTCTTCTTGCGCGAGACCACTTCCACGATCAGCTCGTCGCCCGGCACGGAAAACGGCACGAAGTGAACCATTCCCTCCGCGCGCCCCACGCCGTCCCCGGAATCCGCCAGCCCGGTTATTTTCAGTTCGCAGGTTTCCATAACCATCGAATCCCCCCATTCCCCCCTTTGCCAAAGGGGGGTGAGAGGGGATTTTCATTCTTGGTTTAGCGATTAAATCAGAAAATTTTTATAATGACATTATGAGTATAGCGACAAATAAACAAAGGGTAATAGAGGGTGTTAGGGGTTTTGATTTAAACATTTGAAATTAAATGAAAAAACGAAAAATTTTGATATCGTCTAATACGGTTGTTTTATATGGAGTGCATTAGCTTGCTAATGCAATGCATCGGCAAGCCGATGCAGTCCAAATAAAAAACGTTATGAAACCCCCCCTAACACCCTCTAATAGGTCATGGGGAATTGCGGATTGCAGATCCTCCTCCGCCATAGGCTTCCAACTACGCTAATCCTCCTTCGCTGAAGCTACGAAGGACATGAGCTTCGTAGGACAGGTCGAAGGACAAGTTGCGGAATGCGGAATTGACAAAAAGAAAGGATATCAGGTAACGGAAGAAACCAAGAGAATTGGCGATTACGGCCTCCGGCCCATTACTAACTTACCAACTCTCCAACTTTCTGATTTATTTTTCCTGGGATTTTTCGATCTTGGCCCAGGAATCGCGGAGGGAGACGGTCCGGTTAAACACCAGCAGGTGCCCGGGAGTCGAATCGGGGTCGACGCAGAAATAACCCAGCCTTTCAAACTGGTAACGGTTTTCCGGTGCCGCCTTTCCCAGGCTGGGCTCGATCCGGCAGGAAATCAGAATCTTGAGCGAATCCGGATTGAGGGTTTTCGTGAAATCGGCCCCTTCTTCCCCCTCCAGGGGATTGGGCTGGTGGAAAAGCCGGTCGTAAAGCCGGACCTCGGCGGGAAGCGAATGATCCGCCGAAACCCAGTGCAGGGTGCCTTTGATCTTGCGCCCGTCCGGGGTGTCGCCGCCGCGGGTGGCCGGGTCCCAGGTGCAGTGAAGCTCTTTCACCTCTCCGGTTTTTTCATCCTTTAACACCTTCACGCATTTGATGATGCAGGCGTAGCGGAGCCTGACCTCCCGGCCGGGTGAGAGGCGAAACCATTTCGGGGGCGGGTCCTCTCGGAAGTCATCCTTTTCAATATAAATGACCCGTGAGAAGGGGACCTTCCGGCTGCCGAAGCCCGGGTCGGTGGGGTGGTAGGGGGCATCAAATTCCTCCACCTGCCCCGCGGGGAGGTTGTCGACCACCACCCGCAAGGGATTCAGGACCACCATGACCCGCGGGGTCCGGTTTTCCAGGTCCTGGCGGACGCAGTGCTCGAGCAGGGCCACGTCCACGATGCCCTCGGCCTTGGCCACCCCGATGCGTTCGCAGAATTCCCGGATGGACTCGGGGGTATAGCCCCTCCGGCGGAGGCCCGAGATGGTCGGGATCCGGGGGTCGTCCCAGCCCCGGACAATCCCTTTTTCCACCAGCTCCAGGAGCTTGCGCTTGCTCATCACGGTGTAGCTCAGGTTCAGGCGGGCGAACTCGATCTGCTGGGGATGGGAGGGGACCTTCAATTCATCCAGGAACCAGTCATAGAGCGGGCGGTGGTCCTCGAATTCGAGCGTGCAGATCGAATGGGTTATCCCCTCGACCGAATCGGAAAGGCAATGGGCGAAGTCATACATGGGATAGATGCACCACCGGTCCCCGGTCCGGTGGTGGCGGGCCTTCTTGATCCGGTACATGATCGGGTCCCGCAGGTTCATGTTCGAGGACTCCAGGTCGATCTTGGCCCGGAGGACGTGCGCGCCGTCGGGAAATTCCCCCGCCCGCATCCGGGCGAAAAGATCCAGGTTTTCCTCCACCGAGCGGTTCCGGTCGGGGCTGGCCTGGCCCGGCTGGTAAAAGTTGCCCCGGTATTTCTTGATTTCCTCTTCGCTCAGGCTGCAGACGTAGGCTTTGCCCATCTTGATGAGGTCCACGGCGAACTGGTAGAACTTTTCGAAATAGTCGGAGGCGTAGTAAAGCCGGTCTTCCCAGTCGAACCCCAGCCACTTGATGTTGTCCTTGATCGACTCGACGTATTCCACCTCCTCGGTCACGGGGTTGGTGTCGTCCAGGCGCAGGTTGCAGGTCCCGTGGTATTCGGCGGCGATCCCGAAATTCAGGCAGATCGACTTGGCGTGGCCGATATGGAGGTAGCCGTTCGGTTCCGGGGGAAAGCGGGTGGCCACCCGGCCGTCGTTTTTTCCCCGCTCCCGGTCGGTGTTGATGATGTCCTTGATGAAATTCGAGGCGGGGGCGGGAGCGCCCGGGGCGTCCATTTTCCTTTTCTCTTCCCGGGGGGGGTCAGGTTTCTTCATGGAAGGAAAGCATAAATCGACGGCCGCCGGTTTGGCAATTGATTTTTTTGTGAAGGGATTTGAAAAAGAGGCTGAGCGTTGAATTTATTTCAGCAGGCTTTTCGGGTCTTTTTCGCCGACGATCTGGCCATCGAGCATCTGGACCACCCGGTTGGTCGCGGCGGCGATCAGCGGGTCGTGGGTGACCACGATGAGGGTGGCGTTCTTTTCCTGGTTGATCCGGCGGAGGAGCTCAATCAGCATGGCGCTGGTCTTGGAATCCACGTTCCCGGTGGGCTCGTCGGCCAGGATGATGGCCGGGTCGTTGGCCAGGCTCCGGGCGATGGCCACCCGCTGTTTTTCCCCCCCGGAGAGGCGGGTGGGAACCTGGTTGATTTTTTTCTCCAGGCCCACGTCTTTCAGGAGCTGGCGGGCCTTCTGGGTCTTTTCCTGGGGGAGGACGAAGCCGGAGTCGAACATGGGGATCTCAACATTCTCGAGGGCGGTCAGGGTGGGGACCAGGAAAAAGGCCTGGAAAATGAAGCCGATTTTGCGGGAGCGGAAAGTGTCGAGATTCTCGACGTCGTTCAGGTTGACCCCGTCAATCAGGATCTCCCCGCTAGTGGGGCGGTCGAGGGCCCCGACCAGGTTCAGGAGGGTGGATTTCCCGCATCCGCTCGGGCCCATGATGCACATCAACTCGCCCTTGTAGATGGTCAGGTTCACCCCCCGGAGGGCCTGGACATCGCCCTCGACGAAGGATTTGGTCACGTTTCTGAGCTCGACTACCGGTATCGCCAAAAGCTATCTCCTTAAATAAACAAAAGGGTTCAAGGGTTCAAGGGTTTCAGGGTTCCAGTAATACATATTCTATTCATACCGGAGCGCTTCGACGGGGGGCATCCGGGAACCGCGCCAGGCGGGGAGCATGCCCCCCAGGACCCCGAGAATCAGGGCCAGGATAATCGCCTCCGCGAAAAGAAAAGTGGTGTATTCGGCCTGGACCAGGCCCCGGAGCTGGCGGAAAAGATTCAGCATCCGCACCGCTCCCATCCCAAAGAAAATCCCGAGAATGCCTCCGCAGAGGGAAAGGATGATGGATTCTTGCATGATCATGTTAATGATCCGGCCCTTCCTCCAGCCCAGGGCCCGGAGGATTCCGATCTCCCGGGTTCGTTCGAATACGGACATGAACATGGTATTCATCGTGGCGATGGCCCCGACCAGGAGGACGATCAGGGAGATCCCCCAGGAAAGGGCCTGGGCCATCTTGACCCCCTCGTTCTCATCCACGAACTCACGGGTGCTTAAGGCCGAGATGCTGGGGAATCTGGTCTCGATTTCCTTCTTGATCTCCGGCATCTGGCTGGGATTGACGAGACGGATGCCGAAAGTGGTGACCTTGCCTTCCCGGTCCATCAGCTTCTGCAGGCGCTTGATCGACATGATCCCGGCCCCGTTTTCGAGGACGTTGCTCGACTCGCAGGTTCCCACCACGGTCATGAATTCCCGCTCGACCTCGATTTCGTCGCCGACCTTGATTTTCAGGCTCTTGGCCAGGACGCTCCCGAGGATAATTTCGTCTTTGTCGTCCAAGGTGATCGGGCCGCCGGTCTGGAACTTGAGGCGGTTCATGTAATCCCCGCCCGCGGCATACCCGAAAAGCATGATCGAGGGCTTATCCTCGATCGTGGCGATGTCCACCAGGGATTCCGTCACCGCCTCCAGCCCCGGGACCTGGCGAAGCCCGTCGCCCAGGGATTCATCCAGGATGTTTAAAAGGAGGTTGGCCTCGGTCCCGGCCTTGACGATGGTCAGGTCGGTCCCGTGGCCTTTGATCATGTTCTTCCAGCCGTGGACGAATCCATCGGTGATCGAAACCAGGGAAACCACCGCGCCGATCCCGACGGCGATCCCGATCACGGTCAGGACGCTGCGGATCTTGCGGCGCAGGAGATTCTTCCAGACGATTTGAATCAGGACCATGTTTGTTTAAGGCTTCTGCAAAAACCGCTCGGTGAAATGGTCATCCGGGATAGGCTGGTCGAACTTGATTTCCACCATCTCCATCACCGTCTTGTGCTTTTTCTGGACGTCTTCCATCACGCTCTTTTTGGAAATCCAGTACTTTTCAACCTTCTCCAGGTTTTCCACGTTGAGCTGTTTCTGGAGCTGGTCATGCCGGTCGTAGAAATCCGCCTTCACCGGGACCAGGATGTCCTTCCGGATCCAATGGATTACCTTGCTGTAAGGGGAACTCTCGGGGTCCTTGGCCTTGCTTTCGATCCGGTAACAGGCGTTTCCTTTGATATCTTCTTCCCCCAGGAGTGTGTGGGTGTCTTCTTCGGGCTCCCGGCGCTCCATGTCCTGATAGGTAAAGTCCGATCCCATGAAACTTGAGGTCCGCTCCTCCACCGCGATCCGGCGGGCCTGCTGGAGCGAGGGGAGGTAGACAAACTGCTCGTCCTTTCCCCCCGGGACCTCCCGGTAAAGGAAGCCGGTGTCCCGGACATCCGGAGGCGACAGGAAGCGGGTTACGCTCCGGGTAGCTTTCCCGAATTTCTTGCCCCAGATTAACATCTCGCGCAGGCGGGTCCCGCCTTTCTTGTTAATCAGGGTCATCTTGATTTTGGTGTAGCTGGTCTGGGGGGTTTCCCGGTCCCGGGCCTTTTTTATGATTTCTTCCCCGGTCAGCTCGGCCGCGGAGGCGAGGCTGACGGAAAAGGCAAGAAGGAACAGGCCGGTAAAGACCGCGATAGTTATGCCCTTTTCTTTTCCGGTTCTCATTATCCTTCCATTAATCCGGGACTTAGTTGCTACAAAGTTAAAACTTTTAGGGTTCATTTTGTCAAGAACCTCCTTCCTTACTTCCGGATAGAAAAGTCCTTCTTTTTCTCATTCGTTTTGCAGTCGGTTTCTGGGCATAACCCATTTGATTTTCAACAGATATTGCTGGATTTTATTCTATTCCAATTGGCTTTCAAATTAAGTATAAAACTTTAGAAATCAAGAAATTATGGTCGGGGCGGGCGGATTTGTCCCGATGATCCTTGTGATCGGGATAAAAACCGCCGACTTATTCAACATCTCATAATTGAATGCGCGAACGGTAGAGTAGCTTTTCATAATGGTCGGGGCGGGCGGATTTGAACCGCCGACCTCCTGCTCCCAAGGCAGGCGCGCTAACCAGGCTGCGCTACGCCCCGAACCCTGAACCTTTCTACTGCTTCCCTTCTTCCAGCGTCCGGATAAATTCGGGCCACTTTTTCTTCAGCTCCGCCACGGCCCGTCCCCGGTGGCTCATCCGGTTTTTTTCCCCGGGCGGAAGCTCGGCCAGACTTTTGTCAATCTCCGGAATTATAAACAAGGGATCATAGCCGAATCCATTGTGTCCCCGGGGTTCGAAATTAATATACCCTCTTAAAATCCCCTCGACAACCAGCAGGCGGCCGGCCGGGTCGGTCACGCAGATCACGCAGCGGAAGGCCGCTCCCCGTTTTTCCCGGGGGAGGCTCCCGAGCTCCCGGAGGAGCCTGGCGTTGTTGGCCTCGTCTTTACCCTTTTTCCGGGTATGACCGGCGTAGCGGGCGGAGAACACCCCGGGCTGGCCGTTCAGGGCGTCTACCTCCAGGCCGGAATCATCGGCGAGGGTGAGAATCTTTTCCGTCCGCGCGTAGAGGTGGGCCTTGCTGACCGCGTTTTCCCGGAAGGTCAGGCCGTTTTCCAGGTCCGGGTTGTCCTTTTCCGGGGCGGGGAAGCTGAGTTCCCAGGGGAGGTCGGCCAGGAGCTCGGCGTATTCTTTCTGCTTTCCGCGGTTGGTGGTGGCAATCAGGATCTTCATTTTGTTAGTGACCGGTAGCAGGTAACCAATAACCGGTGGAATATTTTAAATCAGAATGCCGAAAAAAATTAATTGGTAATTCCCAAGCGCGTAACTCTGGAATCAACTTTTTCTGTCATTCCGCACTTGATGCGGAATCCAGTCTGTTTTTCTGGATTCCCGTTTTCACGGGAATGACGATTAATACGAAATTATTAAAGATGTTGTGTATAGAGACGCTAAGCAAATTTGGCATTGGGATTTTGCCCCTCCGGGGTCCTCGTCCCGAGATCCCCGTTCGGGGTCGCGGGAAACTTTAGACTTCCGGCCCCGCTTCCATATCATTTGACTTGGGCGGCCGGTTTTTGCTGGAGCTCTTTCAGATTTCGCTCTTCCAGGAGGATCAGGCCGAAGCTCCGGATTCCTTCCGCGATTTTCTCGGCGATTATCCTTTTCCCGTAATCGGTATTCAGGAAGTAGCAGTCTTCCTGATTGGAGAGGAAGCCGACTTCGATCAGGATCGCGGGCCGGCCGACGCCGTTCAGGACCACGAAGGGGGCCTGTTTCACGCCCCGGAACTCGCCCGGGAGCACCTGGCGGAGTTCCCGGAAGGTGATTTCAGCCAGCTCGCTGCTTTTTTTCAGGTGAGCGGTTTCCGAGAGATCCTTCAGGATGGCTTCGAGAATGGGCTCGCGGTCGAGGAGCTTTTCCTCGGTTTTGATCTCCCGGTTTTCCTGGATCGCCAGCTGCAGGGCCGCTTCGTCGGTGGGTTTGATATTCAGGAAATACACTTCGGGCCCTTCGGCGGCGACCCGTTTACCCCAGTTGGCGTGGATGCTGACGAAGAAATCGGGGGCCAGTTCCCGGGCCAGGCGCTTGCGTTCGGCCAGGTTCAGGTAGACGTCGATATCGCGGGTAAGCGCGGCTTCGAAATGGGGGTCGGAGTTCAGGATTTCAAAGAGCAACCTTCCGATTTCGAGCACCAGGGTTTTTTCCAGGATCGGGCAGACACCCACCGTCCCCCAGTCTTTTCCGCCGTGGCCGGGGTCAATCAGCACCTCGAGTTTTTTCCCGTCGCCGTGGCCGGGGAGGGGGGCGACCGGTCGGGGCTTTACCTTGACGGGGAAGTTGATGGTTTCGGAAGCGACGCGGGGAAAGGAGGTCTCGCCCGGGAGGGCTTTTTCTTTCCCGGCAGCCGGGCCGGAGGCCAGGAGCAAACCGAGGAGCCCGGGGATAACAAGGGTAAACAGGGTTTTTTTCAGACGCGCAGGGAACATATATCAAAATTTAAATATCAAAATGCAAAATGACATTCCAAAACCCAAAATGTCCAGAATATTTTTAGGTGGATAACATTTACAATTTTGAATTTTGCATTGTCACTTTGATATTTGGATTCGTGTTTTGATTTTCCTTTGCTACCTACTATCTACTACCTTTCACTTTTCACCTTTTACCTGTTTTTATTACGGCCCCGGCTTGAACCCCATTTTCAATTCATAAACCCCGTCCTCGATGTGCTTGGTAAGGTCAAATCCCATGGTTTCAAATAGGTGGAGCATGGGCCGGTTTTCGGCCAGGACGGTGGCGGTGAAGCCGAGCAGGCCTTTCTTCTTGGCCAGCAGGGTCAGGTAGGAGAGCAGTTCCCGCCCGATCCCCTGCCCCTGGCAGTCATCCCGGGTGATGAAGGCGGCCTCGGCGGTCTGGGCGTCGGCTTCGAGGATGTACTGCCCCAAGCCCACGATTTCTTCCTTTTTCTCGAGTTTTTTCAGGGCTACGATGAACATCTCGCGGGAATAGTCCACCACGACGTATTTCTGGAGGCGGTCATGGTGCATGTCCTTGCGCATCGAGAGAAATCGGCGTTCCAGGCTCTTGTCGGAGAGGGAGTAGAAGAGATCCTTCAGGAGCGTTTCGTCGCTGATCTTGACCGGCCGGAGGAGGATTTCCTGGCCGGTCTTGGTGGTGCGGTAGGTTTCGAGCTCTTCCGGGTACTCGCCTTTTTCGCCGGGGATGAAGGCCTGGTCCGAATAGATCAGGTGGAGTCTTTTGGCTTCCTCGATCAACCCGGGGCGGAATTTCGGGTGGGCGATCGCGATCAGTTCCATCGCCCGTTCCCGGATGTTCTTCCCGTGGAGGTAAGCGATCCCATACTCGGTGACCACGTAATGGACGTCGCCCCGGTTCAGGGTGACCCCGGAGCCTTCTTTCAGGTAGGGCACGATCCGGGAGAGGGTTCCCTTTTCCGCGGTGGAGGGGAGGGCCAGGATGGTTTTCCCGTTCCGGGCGAGCATCGCGCCCCGCATGAAGTCGGCCTGGCCCCCGATCCCGCTGTAAAACACATGACCCAGGGATTCGGCGGTGGCCTGGCCGGTCAGGTCCACGTCCAGGGTGCTGTTGATCGCGACCATGTTGTCATGCTGCGCGATAATCAGCGGGTTATTGGTGTAATCGATCGTCCGGAACTCGATGGCCGGGTTGTCATGGATGTATGCGTAGGTTTCCTGGTTGCCCATGCAGAAGGCCGTCACGGTTTTGCCCCGGTTGATGGTCTTTTTCGAGTTGTCCACCGCGCCATTCTGGAGGAGTTCCGCGATCCCGTCGCTTAAAAGCTCGGTATGGATCCCCAGGTGTTTTTTCTCCTTGAGGTTGGCGAGAATGGCGTTGGGAATCGAGCCATAGCCCACCTGGATGGTGTCTCCGTCTTGGACCAGGCGGGAAACGTAATGGCCGATCTTCCGGACGACCTCATCATCAGGCTCACCATGAAATTCCAGGATCGGTTCGTCGTGGTGAAGGAGGAAATCCACATCGCTAATCGGAAGAAAGCCGTCCCCGTGGACCCGGGGCATATAAGAGTTCACCTGGGCGATGACCAGGGGGGCTACTTCGGTGGCGGCCTTGACCACGTCCACGCTTACCCCCAGGGATAAGTACCCGTGGCGGTCCGGGAGCGAGGTCTGGATCAGGGCCACGTCGATCGGGATGATTCTCCGGTAAAACAAATCGGGCAGCTCGGAGAGGAAGATCGGGGTGTAATCGGCCAGGCCCTGGTTGACCGATTCCCGGGTATTTTTCCCGATAAAAAAGGAGTTGTGGCGGAAGTTGTCCTGAAATTTTTTCTCGGCGTAGGGGGCCACCCCCAGGGTCCAGATGTGGATCACCTCGGCGTCGAAGATGACCTTGGGGTGGGAGCTGACATAGCTAATCAACGCCTGGATGAGGTACTGCGGCTCGCCGCAACCGGTCCCGATGAAAATATGGTTGCCCCGGTGGATGCGCTTGAAGATGGTTTCCTCCGGCGCAAATTTTTCCGGACACCTTTTTTTCCATTCCTCTAGATGGTTTTCTGATCCGCTGAATTTCATTTTTTAGGCTTTTAGGGTTTAGAAAACTCTATTATTATAGTAACACCGGTGACCCGGTTTGCGAAGCGATTATAACCATTTAACCAGGAAGGGAAAGATGAATTACCAGTACGAAAAACCTGACAATCTCGTTGAGCTCCTGGAAGCCAGCGTGGCCAAGTACCCCGACAACCTGCTGTTCGGGAAGAAAAACCCCCAGAAGGAATACGAATGGGTC
Source organism: Pseudomonadota bacterium (assembly GCA_026388655.1). Lineage (GTDB taxonomy): Bacteria > Desulfobacterota > JAPLJL01 > JAPLJL01 > JAPLJL01 > JAPLJL01. The sequence goes on along the minus strand of JAPLJI010000013.1, from coordinate 4,415 downwards.
ACCTACCGGGAGGTGGGGCAAAGGGTGGACCACCTCCGGGTCGGTTTGGCCCGGCTGGGGGTTAAGAAAGGGGACTCGGTCGGGATCATCGCCAACAACCGGGTGGAGTTCGCGGTGGTCGCCTTCGCCACCTTCGGCCTGGGGGCCCGCTTCGTTCCGATGTACGAGCAGGAACTCTTAAAGGTCTGGAAATACATCATCGCCGACAGCACGATCAAGGTGCTTTTCGTTTCCAAGCCGGAGATCCGGGAGAAGATCAAGGATTTTCCCGCGGAGATTAAAACCCTGGAGAAAATCGTTCTGCTGGACGGGGAGGGGGAAAACAGCCTGGCGGCCCTGGAGAAATTGGGCGTGGCCCAGCCGGCGCCGTCAATCCGGCCGGGCCCCGAAGACATCGCGGTCCTGCTTTACACCTCGGGAACCACCGGCGACCCCAAGGGGGTGCTCCTGACCCACGGGAATTTCACCAGCAACGTCCTCGCGGCCAAGAAGAATTTTCCCCGTCTTTCCGACCAGGAGCGAAGCCTCTCCATCCTGCCCTGGGCCCACGCCTTCGGCCAGACCGCGGAACTCTACTGTTTCATCCAGATCGGGGGATCGGTCGGGTTCATGGAAAGCGTCGCCACCCTCGCCGACGACATGGGGCTGGTCAAGCCCACTTTCCTGATTGCCGTTCCCCGGATTTTCAACAAGGTTTATTCCGGGATCCAGACCAAGATGGATACGGAAGGGGGCCTGCCGAAAAAACTTTTCCAGATGGGGGTGGAAGCTGGCAAGCGGAGAAGGGAACTCAAGGAGAAAGGCCAGGCCAGCCTGCTCGTCAACCTCAAGTTCAAACTGGCCGATGCCATTGTCTTCAAAAAAATCCGGCAAAGGTTCGGGGGCCGACTCTGGGGCTCGCTGACCGGGAGCGCGGCCACCAATGTCCAGATCCAGCATTTCTTCGAGGACGTGGGGATTCCCCTTTACGACGCCTACGGCCTGACCGAGACCTCGCCTGCGGTCACGGTCAATTCCCCCCTGGCCCACCGGCCGGGGAGCGTGGGCCGGGTGATCGAAAAGGTGAAGGTGGTGATTGATAAATCCGTGACCGGCGATCCCACGGAGGGCGAGATCGTGGTTTACGGCCCCAACGTGATGGTCGGCTACCACAACAAGCCCAAGGAAACCGCGGAGGTGATGACCCCGGACGGGGGCTTCCGGACCGGGGACATCGGACGGATCGATAAAGACGGGTTTTTATTCATCACCGGCCGGATCAAGGAGCAATACAAGCTCGAGAACGGGAAGTATGTCTTCCCCTCCGCCATTGAAGAGGAAATCAAGCTGAACCCCCTGATCGAGAACGCGATGATCTACGGGTCGAACCGCCCCTACAATGTCTGCCTGGTCGTCCCCAACTTCCCGGCCCTGGCCGGTTACGCGGAGAAGCACGGCCTGCCCGCGGACCCCAAGGGACTGGTTAAAAGCAAGGAGATCGCGGACCTGCTCACCCGGGAAATCCTCGGGGGCCTCAAGGGGAAATTCGGCGGATACGAAATCCCCCAGAGATTCGTCTTCCTGACCGAGGGTTTTACCCTGGAAAACGGGCTCCTGACCCAGACGATGAAATTGAAGCGGATGTTTGTCTTCCAGAAGTTCAAAGACCGGATCGAGACCGAATATAAGTAGCATAGCGCATAGAGCAAAGGGCAAAGGGCAAAGCGCAGAGCGCAGAGCGCGATGATTGCTTCTATCCCATTCAGTTATCAGTAATAAGCTCTCAGCTATCAGTTTTTTCCATAGCTGTCCAAATTAACCGTGGCTTTCGAAAACTGAGATTGCGTCGTCGCGTTGGCTCCTCGCAATGACAGCCATTTTGTCGTCGCGAGCCCGCAGGGCGTGGCGATCTCAAAATCAAATCTTTTAATACTTGGACTGTCGATAGTCATTTTCTAATTTGGACATGTACGAGTTTTTTCTTTGACTTAGGACTTCGGACAATTAATCAATCCATAATCTCTTGTTCTTAACGCTCTGCTCTCTGCCCTCTGCGCCATGCTATTTGTATACAATTGACATCGGCCGGGATGTTGTTTAGGATGCTCGAAATTGGCATCCCTCAGGTTTTCGGGGAAAGGGGTAGCTTCGCCGGAACCTGATTAAGGTCATTAAGATAAGGAAGCGCGGAAGGTTCCGCGCCCGGACTAATATAATAAGGAGGGGATGATGGAGAAAAAGGTCCAAAAAAGCCGGCTGGCCACCTGGTTGGCCATGCTGGGGGTGCCGGTGCTCACCCTGCTTTTAAGCACCGTGGCCCGGGCCAGCGAGGCCGAGCTGATTCTCCCGGACATGGGTTCGGTGACCTTCCTGGGGATAAAAGGCTCAAGTCTCCTCATCGGGGGCCTGGTGGTCTGTATCCTGGGGATGGCCTTCGGGATGTGGCAGTACACCCAGCTCCGGGATCTGCCGGTGCACAAGTCGATGCGGGAGGTCTCGGAGCTCATCTTCGAGACCTGCAAGACCTACCTGATCACCCAGGGTAAATTCATCGCCCTCCTCTGGGCCTTCATCGCGGTGATCATGGTGGTCTACTTCGGCTTCCTGCAAGACTTACCCGCCTTCAAGGTCATGATCATCGTGATCTTCAGCATCGTCGGGATCCTGGGCAGCTACTCGGTGGCCTGGTTCGGGATCCGGATCAACACCTTCGCCAATTCCCGCTCCGCCTTCTCGAGCCTGGGGGGCAAGCCCTTCCCGACCTACGCGATTCCCATCCAGGCCGGGATCAGCGTCGGGATGCTCCTCATCAGCGTCGAGCTGGTGATCATGCTTTTCATCCTGATCTGGGTCCCCGGGGATTATGCCGGGCCCTGCTTCATCGGGTTTGCCATCGGCGAGTCCCTAGGCGCCGCCGCCCTTAGGATCGCGGGCGGGATCTTCACCAAGATCGCGGACATCGGCTCCGACCTGATGAAGATCATCTTCAAGATCAAGGAAGACGACATCCGTAACCCGGGCGTGATCGCCGACTGCACCGGCGACAACGCCGGCGACTCGGTCGGCCCCACCGCCGACGGCTTCGAGACCTACGGCGTCACCGGGGTCGCCCTGATCACCTTTATTCTCCTGGCGGTGAGCGATCCGATCATCCAGGTCCAGCTCCTGGTCTGGATCTTCGTCATGCGCATCGGCATGATCGTAACCAGTGTCCTGGCCTATTACATCAACAAGGCCTGGGCCAAGGCCACCTACGGGAACCTGGACAAGTTCAATTTCGAGACTCCCCTGACCAAGCTGGTCTGGCTGACCTCGATCAGCTCGATCGGCATGACCTTCGTGCTTTCCTACCTCCTGATCCCCACTGTCGGAGACGGGACGATGTGGTGGAAACTCTCCCTGATCATTACCTGCGGAACCCTGGCCGGGGCGATTATCCCCGAGCTGGTCAAGATCTTCACCTCGATGCATTCCCGGCATGTCCGCGAGATCCTCGACTCCGCCAAGGAGGGCGGGGCTTCCCTGGACATCCTCTCCGGGCTGGTGGCGGGCAATTACAGCGCCTACTGGATGGGGATCTCGATCGTGGCCCTGATGGCCATCGCCTACGGGGTCAGCACCACCGGGCTTTCCGTCCTGATGATAGCCCCCGCGGTCTTCGCCTTCGGGCTGGTGGCCTTCGGCTTCCTGGGGATGGGGCCGGTCACGATCGCGGTGGATTCCTACGGGCCGGTGACCGACAACGCACAGTCCGTCTACGAGCTTTCCAACATCGAGAAGATTCCGAACATCAAGGCCGAGATCAAGAAGGAATTCGGCTTCGACCCCGATTTCGAACGGGCCAAGGGCTGGCTGGAGGAGAATGACTCGGCGGGCAACACCTTCAAAGCCACGGCCAAGCCGGTGCTGATCGGGACCGCGGTGGTCGGGGCCACCACCCTGATCTTCTCCCTGATCATGCTCCTGACCAACCGCCTGACCGAGGGACTCGAGAACATCTCGATCCTCCACGCCCCCTTCCTGCTCGGGCTCATCACCGGCGGCGCGGTGATCTTCTGGTTCGCCGGCGCCTCCATCCAGGCGGTGGTCACGGGCTCCTACCGGGCGGTGGAGTTCATCCGGAAGAACATCAATCTCGATACCGAGCGGGCTTCGATGGCGGACAGTAAGCGGGTGGTGGAGATCTGCACCCAGTACGCCCAGAAGGGGATGTTCAACATCTTCCTGGCCGTTTTCTTCGGGACCCTGGCCTTCGCCTGCTTGGATGAGTATTTTTTCATCGGCTACCTGATTTCGATTGCCATCTTCGGTCTTTACGAGGCGATCTTCATGGCCGACGCGGGCGGGGCCTGGGACAACGCCAAGAAGCTGGTCGAGACCGAGCTGAAAGAGAAGGGCACCCCCCTCCATACCGCCGTCGTGGTCGGTGACACCGT
>JAPLJI010000127.1 GCA_026388655.1 Pseudomonadota bacterium | reverse complement strand
CGGATAGGTGGCCGCGGTCAGGTTCCCCAGCGCCCCGGCTTCGGAGATGGCGGCGCAAAGTTTGGGGACGGCGAGGGTGAACATCCCCCCGCACATGATCGGGTATTCAATTCCGAAAAGTTCAGTCATCCTGGTTTTCATAAATTCATAACCTCCATAATTTAGCCCGATCCCTCATATTTCGGGATAAATGAATCGGGCACCACCACGCAGGCTAAAGCCTGCGGCTACCGTTTATTAAAAAAATAATTCCGCAATCCGAAATCCGCATTCCGCAATCGTTCTTCTTCTCGCGTCTTTCATTCCGCAATCCGAAATCCGCATTCCGCAATATTCTTATTAGGCCTTCCAGTATTTTCTCTGGGAAAGTTTCTGGAGGATCACGTCGGCCTCGGCCATGATGTCGTCGATAATCTGCTTGCAGGTCTTGATCTCGTGGATCCGCCCGCCGACGACGCCGGCCGGGAGAATGCCATCGTCCAGTTTTCCGGTGTTGGAAGCCATGTTGCCGGTGTCATTCTGCTGTTTGAGCCGGGCCAGGACTTTCAAGAGCTCGGTCTTATCTTCTTTGAACTCGGTCTTCAGGATGGCCTGGGACATCGGCCCGCGGATGCACCGCACCGGGTCGCCCATCGACATCAGGATGAAATCGGTCTCGTTGTACTGCATGTTGACGATCGCCTGCTTGTAGTTTTCGTGCACGGTGCATTCCTTGGAAGCGACAAACCGCGTCCCCATGGTGATGGCCTCGCCCCCGAGGGCCAGGGCCGCCACCAGCCCGCGCCCGTCGCATAACCCGCCGCCGATCGAAACCGGGATCTTCACCAGGTCAACGAGGAGCGGTCCCACCACGATCGTGGGATTGCGCTCGGCCCCCGGATGGCCTCCCTCTTCCGACCCGATGATGCAGAGGGCGTCGGCACCCAGCCGCTCGGCGGTCAGGCCGTCCCGGATCCGGGCCACCTTGTGGATGACCTTGGCGCCGGCCTGTTTCAGGAGCTTGAGCCAGGGATCGGGCTTCCGGGCCGAGGTCTCGATGGCCGTAACCTTGTATTTGGCCACCAGGTCCACGACTTTATGGAAGAATCCCGCCTCGATCTCCTCGAAGAGGGTCACGTTCAGGCCGAAGGGCTTGTCGGTCAGGTCCTTGGCCTTTTTAATATTGTCTTCCAGGCCTTTAATGTCGTGCTCCCACTGGATCGCCGACATGAAACCGAGCCCCCCGGCGTTTCCCACCGCCGCGACGAGCTCGGCGGTGCTTACGTAACCGGCGCCCATTCCACCCTGCATGATCGGGTACTTGATCCCGAATATCTTGGTAATCCTGGTTTCAAAAACTCCCATTATTGCCTCCTTTATCCGTTTCGGCTGGCGAAGCTTTCGGCCCGGCCAGCAAGCCTAAAGATCTGATGGTGCCGCAAATATATACTTTGACCCGCTTTCCTGTCAATTGGAAACTGGAATTATATAGTAGAAGGTAGACGGCATACGGTAGATGGGGGAAGAGAAACATTGTTATGTCATCCTGAGCCCTGAGCTTATCGAAGGGCGAAGGATCTAGATTTTTCCGGTCTCCAGTTTTTTTAACTCGAAACTCGCAACTCTAAACTGATTTTAAAATCCCAGGCTTCCTTTTATATAATCCCTCAACCGCATTTTCAGGGGGGGAATCCGCCCTTTCGCGGTCAGGAGCATGGTGACGCGCAGGGGCGGAACGGGACAACCGGCGATGAAAATGCCCCGGTTCCGGTGCTCGATCGCGCAATCCCCCACCACGAAAGTCTTCTTCGGATCCAGGTTAAAGGGAAGATTATTAACCGGCTTTCCGACGATAAAATTGTAGCCGGCCAGCTTGTCGGCTATCCCGTGGGTCGTCCACTGGTCCACGGAATTGCGAACCATCCCCACGCAGCCTCCCACGCAGGCCAGCTCCCGGCCGACAAAAACCCGGACCGAATCGGGCAGATCGGAAAAATCGGTCCGGGGCCGTTTCAAGGCCCTCTTCCTGGAATCCAGGAGCTCTTTCCCCTGGATTTCAATCTGGGAAAGATCCAGGGGGCCGAAGCCGATCTCGTGGAGATATTTCAAATGTTCGATTTCCCGGGGATCGAATCCCATCAGGTGGCAGGAAACCGCGTCCACCGCGAGCCCGTTGGCCCCACCCACCATCAGGCCGTAATGAACCGCGTCCGCGTTCATCGGCCCCTGCCCTTCCCCGGCGTAAATCGAATCGGCAATCACGAAATCGGGCTTCCGCACCTTGTAGAGGTCGGCGATCTTCTTGTGAATATCGTAGTGATGGTGGAGAAGACGGGCCCGGGGGCGCAGGAGCCCCAGGTTATTTTTCACCGAAAGGGTCACGTGGGTGAACATATTCACCTTGATCTTCGGCAGGGACACGAACAAATCCGCCTCCAGCCAGCGCTTGGGGACGAGAAAACGGGGCTGGATCAAGGGATTCTTGACCTCCACCGAAATCCGCGGGGCGCTGGAGAGATAAAGCGGACGGGCATACCCTTTCAACACCGCGTTCACCCCCATTACCCCGAAGAAGATCTGGGAGGGACCGATCAGGGTATCCTCGGCCACCTCGATCTCCCCCGCCTTGAGATCGTGCAGGGCCCGGACCACCCCCCCGATCAGTTTGGGCTGGGTCACCACCCCGATGTTCAGTGGTGGCCGGGCCGGGTAAACAAAGCTCGGCTTCACGAAAACCGATTTGCCTCTGGGGTCAAACCCGGATTCCTCGAAAATCCGGCGGGTCTTCTTCCGGATCTCCTCCATTTCATATTCCTGCTGGTCAACGACGAAAACTTTGGGTTTCATCATTCCTCCTCGAATCGCCAAATAGCTTTAGCAAATAATGTTGGTTCATCTGGCTTCTTTGGTCTATCTGGTCTATTTGGTCTTTTTGGTCTTTCTTAACTCGAAACTCGAAACTAGAGACCAGAAACGTTGAATACGAAAAATGGGGTCAACTCATTTCCGTCATTCCGCACTTGATGCGGAATCCAGTTGTTTTTTTCTGGATTCCTGACTCCGTTTTCAAAGCTCCTAAATCTCTGAACCTTGCCTCCGGCCCCGCTTCCAGCCCGTAGGGCTTACAGGCCGGAGGGTATGGGCCTACGGCCCGGAGGGAATTCTGAACCCATGTCCTCCGAAGCCTTGGCGTAGGAGGATTGAACCGTGAACCTGAGTAGTTATTTAATATCATGTAATCTCAGACCTTTTTGACCAGTTGTTCCAGATCGGCGGTTGATTGTGAAAGCAGACTCGCCAATTCCCGAGGACCACCGATAATTTTCCCCCCGCCCTCCTGGTCCGGGGGGAATTCCACGCCGGCGATAGCTTCGCGGATGTCTTTTCCTTCCGTCACCGAAGCCCGAACCTGATATAGATATTTTTCCAGGGGACGGATTTGATTGGCTATCTCCACGCACCCCATGAAAGCCGCCGTCCCCTTGATGGAATGGTAGGCCCGGTAAATCTCCTCAACGGTCAATTTAATGTTGGCCGGCTTGCCCTTCAATTTTGGAACATATTCTTTCAGAACCTCGAGCCTGCTGTTCATTTCTTTAATGAACGAGTCCCGGTATTTTTCGAGTTTTGGATCCATTTATTTTCGAAACCGTTAAATTTCTGAATTTGCTCTATTTCATAATATTCCAACTTCGATCTCATTTCAAAGAAAGGCAGCCCGATAAATCGGGCAACTACATGGATATCCCCGTTTATGTAGTCTGCCGATTCATCGGCGATACTTTATCCGAACAAGACTTATTCCTCCCCTCCGCAATAAAAATTTGGGGGATTTACGGAATTTCTATAGAATATAGCTGATGGCAGCAAACCTTACCCCCGCGTATTTCGCGGCGGAAGAAAAATATCGCGAAGCCAAGACCGTTCCCGACAAGATCGCCGCGCTTGAGGAAATGCTGTCGGTCATGCCCAAGCACAAGGCCAGTGAAAAACTCCAGAAAGAGCTCAAGACCAAGATCTCCAAGCTCAGGGAATCCCTCCAGAAGAAATCCGCCACCTCCTTCCGGGGCACGGTCCCGACCCTCAAGCGGGAAGGCGCCGGCCAGGTGTTCATCATTGGCTCCCCCAACTCCGGGAAATCCTCCCTCCTGGCCAACCTGACCAAAGCCACCCCGGAAATCGGCGAATATTCCTTCACCACCCAGACCTTGATCCCGGGGATGCTGCAGTTTGAGGACGCCCAGGTCCAGTTGGTGGATACCCCGGCCATATCGCCCGAGCATACCAAGACCTGGCTCTCCAGCCTCCTCCGAAACGCGGATGGAATCTTGGTGGTCTTAGACCTGGGATCTGATGAGATAATCGAGGATTCCGAAGAGGTTTTTAAATACTTAACCCAGTGCAAAATCAGGTTGGAAACCGGCCCCCCGGCTCAGCCGGAACCGGGCTGGGTTTCCATTCCAGGCTTCCTGGTCGGAAACAAATTTGACCTTGACGATGACGGGGTGCGCCGGCAAATCCTCGCCGATTCGCTCAGCCAGGGTCTTTCCCTGATGCCGGTTTCCATCCTGGATGAAAACAGCCTGTCTGCCCTGCCGGCAAAAATATTCCGGCTCCTGGGAAAAATCAGGGTGTATTGCAAAACCCCGGGCAAACCGGCCGATCTCTCCACCCCCACCGTCCTGAAATCCGGGAGCACGGCTTTGGACTTCTCCGAAACCATTCATAAAGACCTCCAGGAGAAATTCAAATACGCCCGCCTCTGGCGAAAAAGCCATGCGGGCGGGGAAAAATCAGAAGGATCCAGCCCGGACGGCATCCGTATCGCCAGGGATTACGAGCTCAAGGATGGGGATGTGGTGGAGATACACACCTAAATAGTTCCAGGTTCAAAGTTCAAAGTTCAAAGTTCAAAGGTGGCCCAGACTTCGCCAACCTATCCGACGAAGCCTTGGCGGGGCCGGAGGCAAGGTTCGGTAGCCGCAGCCTTTAGGCTGCGTCTTAAAGCGAGAAATGCGGGCAGGCGATGATAGATTGCTTCGGCCCTTCAGGGCCTCGCAATGACAAGATTCATGCAGATGGCGTATAGCAGATGGCAGGGAAGGGAAATTTTACCCGGAGAAGTTTTGCCCTGAAAAAAATTCAGGAAGAGATCAAATGAAGCGGGAAAATGGCCTGCGCTTTTGGGGCGAAAGGTGAAATAAAACGGTTGCTAGTAGCCAGTAGCAGGTAGCCGGAAAATCAAAACAAAAACCAAATGCTAAAACTACCGTCGAGGAATGGGCTAACGCCGCATCTTTTTCACGTAACTAATTAGAATCTAAAGAACTTGCCTATATATGCTTAAAAGTGAGTCAAATAGGTCGAGAGGCCGAAAGTACGGGCTGTCAGCGCCTTCATACACAGGGTTATAAACAGATTCTCCACAGTTCCTGTGCATAGCCCGCGAAGCGGGCGTCATCATCTCCAAAAAATCTTTTTATGGACTGCATCAGCTTGCTGATGCTCTGCAATAGCAAGCTATTGCACTCCAAAAAAGTGTGTTTTAAGACCGCCGAAAAAATTCTGATGCTTTCTCGAAAAAAATAGCAGGGCAAACCCTGCCACTACAAAAACAAAAGAATGAATTTTAAAAGTAATGAAGAGATTTCGGAGATTATTTTCGGATTTTGGGTTTTTTACCGGAGGTTTTTTTGACTTTAGTTTTATTGACTAGCGACTTAGGACTTTTGCCTTTGTATTTCTTATCAAATTTCTTTGTTTTTGGTTTCCGACTTTGAAACTTGAACTTTGAACTTTGAACTTCCTTTCTCTTGGCCTTTTCCCACCTCTCATCCAGTTCTTCCATGGTGAAATCCTTCCATTTTCTTCGGGATTTTTTAACCTGTTCCTCAACTATCCGGAATCTCTGGATAAACCGCCGGGTGGATTCATTGAGGGCTTCTTCCGGATCCAGGCCGAGATGACGGCCGAGGTTGCTCAGCGCGAAAAGGATGTCTCCGAATTCCTTGAAAATTTCCTCCCCGGATTTTGAATTAATTGCCTCTTCGAGTTCCCCGATCTCCTCCACGCATTTTTTCAGGATTCCCTCCAGCGTGGGCCAGTCAAACCCCACGTTGGCTGCTATCCCGCTGATCTTCCTGGCGGAAGAAAAGGCGGTGTCTTTAGGATCGGGATCGGGGAGGATGGATTTCATTTAAATGATCGTAAACGGTAGATAGTAGGTGGTAGATGGGGGGAAAACTTAGGATCTGCCGGTCTTTTTTACTATCTCCTATCTCCTATCTACTATCTACTTTTTTCTATCCAGAGATCGGCACGATGAAAGTCGCCCTCGGCAGAACCACCACCTCGGCTTTGCTCCCGCACTTCTTGAAAGCGAAAGCCAGGGCTTCTTCAACCGTATGGGCCGGCCGGCAGAAGGTCGTGCAGACATCCTTGTCCGCGAGACCCGAAACCAGCAGGCAATCCACGTTCTCAGGAAGATAGCGGGTCAGCCCGAGCTGGTAGATCACCTCGTTAATAACCAATGCCCCCCCTACCCCGTCCGGGCACTCGGCCACGGCGATGATCACCCCCCCGGGCTTCACGATAATGGCCGCCGGGGCGATAGTCTTGGTGGTCTGGTAGATATTCATCGTCACCGGAAGGGAATCCGAGACGATCACGATCTCCGCCGAGCGTGCCGGGAACTTGACCTCGAACATCTCCCGGGCCGTCTTCACCCCTTCGCGGTGCGCCTTGATGTAATCCCCGGCCACCACCTTGACCGGCTCCCCCTTGCTGCTGACCACCACGTTCACGATGAAAAAATTGGGTACCAGGGCGGCGGCCGCCTCCATGTCCTGCCGGACGACGTTTTCCTCGATGATCCCCAGCTTGGCCTTGGGATGCGTCTTCATGAAATGGTTGGGCCCGATGGTGGCGATATGGGCCACCCCCGGCAAAATGGACTTGGCCCCCCCCGAGTAACCCGCGAAGTAATGGGGTTTGATCTGCCCGAGCCCGATCACCAGGTCGGCCTCCGCGACGGCTTTATTGATAAAAACCATCTTTTTCCGGGAGGCCAGGAAAGCGAAAAGAAGCCGCCCGATGATCCCGAGACGAATCATCTGGCGGAGGGCTTTAAAATCGAGGGTGAACAGGTTCTGGAGAAATCTTCCCAGGGTCGCGGGGGCGTTTTTCAGCGACCGCTTAATCTCCTCCTGGGCGTAATCAACATAAAAATCCTTCAACCGGTGCGGGGTAGTGCCGATCTTTTTCATCGCCCCGAGATCGTTGCAGGTGTGATTTATTATCTTGTACCGCTTGATAATCTCGTCGCTCAATCCCCATCTTTCCTGCGGCAGGACCGGATGCTTGGCGTAGGCGATGATTATCGTAATGTCCGAATCCGGCTGGGGCAGGTATTCGCGGACGACATTAAAGGTTTCCGTCTTGGGGAACCTCCGGGCCGGGTCGCTGATGATGACCGCCACCTTTTTGGCGTTTTTAGACATCTCCCGGAGGGGCTTCTGACCGATCGGGTTGTCCAGAACCTTCCGGAGCTCGGCCTGGAAGTCCGGCATCCCGGGCTTGTCGTTGGGCAAAACCACCGCCTTGAGATTGGGCGGATCCTTGATCTGCATGGGTTTGCTGCCGTAAGGAAGTTCGATCATTTCAACCCTCCGGATTTGATTTGATTTTCAGGTCCGAAAACCCAGAGATATTATTATCAACCCTGAGATTTTAATAAAGAGGAAATCTAGAATCAGCGCTTCGACTTCCCCGGTATAAAACCCAGGTACGCTCAGGGTTGGATATTCGGCTGAGGGCAGGCGAAGCCATCCTGAGCGGCGCCTTTTCACCCCGCCCTAAAAGTTGGGGTTTGGGCGCCGTCCCATGCTCAAGAGAGGTTTTCCAGGTAATCCCGGAAATATAATACCTTCTTGGAATCGTGGGGATCAAACAGGAAAGGTTCCACTTCCCGGGCCAGGCGCTTGAAATCCAGCCCCCCGCATTTTCGGGTCAATTTCTCCTTCAATACCGTCATATCCTTAATGCCCGACTTCCGGTCCAGGTAATCAAAATTGGGCTTGGTTCGTCCGAAGAGAAAAACCACGTCGAAGAAATCCCTTCCCAGGTCCCGCCGTCGATTCAGGATCGCGGCGAGTTTTTGGGCCAGCAGGATGTCGATGGGGACAACGTTGATCCGCAGGAAAACGTCGAATTTATTCAAAATCACCTTTTCCGGTCGGTAGGCGAATCCCTGGGGCTCGGCATCGAGCTGGATGAACAGTTTTTCCTCCCGGTGACCGGAGAGGCCCAAGGTCATAAGGATATCTGATATTTTTATGTAGGCGCGGTAGGCGCCCTTGAATACATTCCTGGCTTCGGTCCGGTAGCCTTCCCGCTCCAGCTTACGCTTAACCAGGCCGGATAGCTGACCGAATTCCCTGGCGTTGAGACCGAGGTTGTCAAAAACCAGGTCCTCGGAAAAACGGGTATTGGAATAAACAATCCTGCCGGCCGTCCCGCCCATGAAGCACAAACGGCTCCCCCAAGGGGAATCGAAAATAATCTCCAGGATTTTATACTGGAGGTATTCCCGCAGGAGGTTTTTCCGGAAAGGCCGGAGCGGCTCTGGATAGAAAGATTCGATCTGCTTCAAATCAAGCATTTTTAATGAACCGCAGGAAGGATCTGATCCTTCGGCTTAAAGACTTCTGGGAAACCCTTTCGAGGCAACTGGAAAGCTTTCTTTGATCCACCTGGTCCAAAAACGCCTCCCGGTTTATCCTCAGGCTTTCGAAATCCGACTTCCCCTCGATTCCGGGATTTAGGTAGAAATAGTCCAGGACCGCCTTTTCCGGAGCCGCGATCTTAAACCCCCGGCCCCGGTGGTTTACCAGGTTATAGCCGAAAAACAAACCCGGCTTCAGGGTCCGGTAACTGAATCCGGCGAGGGGGGTCTTAAAGCTGTAGGTTCTCCGGGTGGAAGCCGAGGTTATCCCGTATATGCTCTCCGGGATCAGATGATAATAAGCCAGCGCCATTTCGAAAGAAACGTAGGACGGCTTATATATCCAGTTGGCGATCTCGAAAAGGGTTTCCTCGTCGAGCTCAAGATCGGAAAAAACATACCAGCCCTTGATCACCTTTTTGATCAGTCCCCTTTCCTGCCACTCGGAAAGCCTCCGGCGGTGGAAATTACCGTCGATCATTTTAATCTCGGCCAGGGAAAAGACCGAATAATTGCCGAAAGCTTGCTTTAAACCGAGTAAGGTCATATATTTCGTATTAATGCTATAAATAACACTTATACGAAATATTATCCGGGGGATTGCGAGTAAAGTCAAGTACGCCCCCTCCCCTTTGGGGAAAGGGTAAAAGTTATCTACTCAATACTGGCGGTCTATTAATATAAGGAACTAGTGTCGTGCGTCGTAAATTCCTTTACAGTAGGGGAGCCCCTCCGCGGGCTCCCTTCTTCGGGCGGCCGTGGAAGGCCGCCCCTACTTCCGTCCTTCATGTGCGGATTTTTTTGTAGTTTGCCGATTTATCGGCGGTTTTAAAAAGCGCCCGATAAATCGGGCAGCTACAAATCATTCGAAAATATTAAATGAATATTTCGGGATTATTAGGAACTCGGCAGAAGCGTTTACCGATATCCGATTTCGGGAGAGAGATTAATCCGGCAGGGTTATTTCCGCTTGGCCTTCGCTGATTTTCACCCGGGCCCCGACCATTTTTACGATGGGGGCCGAATGCATCATATTTTCCAGCTTCCGGAAATGGCTTTCGTCGATCATTTTTATATTTCGTCCCTGTCCAATATCCTCTCCCCTCGCGGGAGAGGACTGAGGTGAGGGGGTCAGATATTCGGAATTATTATTAAGATTTCCCTTCAGACGCAAGTCGTCAGGTAACCGGTGGGAAAAACGAAAAAGATCTAAACCATGGGTTATCTTCAGCAAATGCCAAGTTTAAGACCTGGCCCCGGAATATTTTAGTAGTTCCAGGTTTCCTTGGCGAGGGGGGCGGAGTTCAGTTCTTGGCGGTGCAGGCGCCAGCCGGGCAGATGCCGATCCATCAGGGCGATGAACCGATTATTATGGTTCCACTCGATCAAATGCGCGAGCTCGTGGACAATCAGATACTCAAGGCACTGCACGGGCTTCTTGGCCAGTTCGAGATTAAGCCAGATGCGCCGTTTGTCGTGGTTGCATGAACCCCACTTTGTCTTCATCTTTTTAATGCCCCAGTTCGATGTATGAACGCCGAGAATCTCCTCCCATTTCGCCAACAACGGCGGGATAAGTTCTCGCAGGCGTTCCCGATACCAGCGGTTTAAGACCAGAGCACGCGCTTCTTTGTCAGCACCGGCGCGGACATGCAGTTCAATGGTGGTTCGGCCTTTCAGCATAACCCGGGCGGGACCATCGGATGGTATTACGCGCAATCGATAGCGATGGCCAAGGTAGTAATGACTTTCCCCGCTGACCATCTCGCGTTCTGATTGCCGGGCCTGGGCTGTAAAAGACGCTCGCCGTTTTTTGATCCAGCCCAGCTTGCCGATCACCGCCAGGCGGACCGCGCCGTCGTTGACGGCCAAAGGCGCCGCCACCCGCACCCGGCCGTTCGGCGGATACACTCCGAGGTGCAGATTCTTGATATCCTTACGGACAATCTGCACGGCCAGGCCATTCACATGGATCTCGTGGTGCTCAGTATTCATCCTGATTCTTTACCAGGGTAAGGATTCTATCTACCCGGTCTTCCAATGATTCCGGCGCTTCCGCGGGATAGTCAGCTAAACTATCCCCCCCAACGGGGTAACGTGAGTCGGCTCCATATCCATGCGTCCCGGCCATGTCGAGAGTGGCCCGGATAGCGTTTTTTACTTTCTTCACCTTGAACAGATTGCCGCGCCAGTCGTCCTGCCGGCTTCCGAGAACGGCCTGATCAACGGCGAGCGCCAGGGCTTCGTTCCTGCCGAGGTTATCGAAGAGCGCGCGCTTGCCCCGGGTGTTCATTGCCTTGGGATATGCACCGCCCACCTCGGGATCGGCCACCTTCTTGGTCAGTTCAACTATCTTTTTTAGATATTCCTGATAGTCCAGCGCCTCCTTCCGGCGCTGTTCGATCAGGGTGTCGAGCAACTCCGACATCTTTTCATAATACTTCGGGTTGATCGGCTGTTCGTCGATGATCAGCTTGCGGACGTTGTTCTCGATGGCTTCGGCTACGGCTTCCTGGTTCCTCCGGATTCCCTCCGGCAGGGCATCCACGGCCTTGGCCCCCCGCTCGACAATGAGCTGGATCAGCGTCATATCATCGAACGCCGAAACCTTCTCGCTGGCTTCGGCCTGGATGTAGGTATCGATCAGATGGCGCATGGCGGGCTCATACATTTTGAGGTCGATATAGTCGCCGCTCGCCAGCTTCACCTCGTTGCGGACCTTTTCGAAGTGGTCCACCTCGGCCTTCAGCTTATCAATGTCGGCGGGGGAATAGCCCGCTTCCGTAAGCTCGTTGGCGATATTGGCGTACGCCCGCACGAAAGCCGCGACGTGTTTATAGAGGGCGGCCCGGTTCGGCTCGTTGGCCTTGATCTGCTCGGCGTTCCCGGAATCCTTCGCGCAGAAGTAGCGGAGGTAAGCCGCCGTGTCCTTCGGGACCTCGACCGGTTCGCAGAGGGCCTTCACCGCCTCCCGGATTTCCTCCAGCCGCTCGCGGGCTTTGACCAGGCGGTCCTGCAGGAGCCCGGCCACGTCTTCCTTGTCATATCCGTCAAGCGCGCCGGAGGTGTAGTCCTGCACCGCGCCTTCGAGGCTTTTGAAGAGGTCTTTATAGTCGACGATATAGCCGTATTCCTTGTCGTCTCCGTCCAGCCGGTTCACCCGGCAGATGGCTTGGAACAGTCCATGATCGCGCATCTGCTTGTCGATATAGAGGTAGGTCGCGGGCGGGGCGTCAAAGCCGGTGAGCAGTTTATCCACCACGATCAGGAGCTTCATCCGCCCCGGCTCGTTAATAAACATTTTCTTCACCTGCTTCTCGAAGTCCTCAATCCTATTCACCGCGGTCTCGGGCGGTTCATTGAACCAATCGGCGAGCATGTTCTGGTAGATGGCATATTGATGCAGGTGCTCGGTCTCCCCTTCGCCGCTTTCTTCGCCTTTTAGATCAGCCTGGGTCGGCTGATAGGAGGTGACAATGGCGCACTTGCCCTTGAGATCGGTTCGGGCGAACAGCTCGTAGAACTTGCACGCCTGGTAGATACTGCCCGAGACAAGCATGGCATTGCCGCGTCCGCTCTTAAGCCGGTCGCGGGTTTCCATGTCGATCATGATATTGGCTACTATCTGCCCCAACCTCGACTGGCTGGACATCACCTTCTTCATCGTGCCCCAGCGCTGTTTAAGCTGGGCCTTGGCCAAATCGGTCAACGCTTTGGTCTTGGCTTCGAACCACTGGTCAATCTTGGCCTGCGAGGTGATGCGCTGGTCAATGTCCCGCGCCTCGTAGCGTAGGTCCAGAACCACACCATCTTTTACCGCCTCATCGAATTTGTAGGTGTGGATATAACGGCCGAAGACCTCAAGGCTCTTTTTCTTGTCCGTTTTCAGGAGCGGCGTGCCGGTAAAACCGATGAATATCGCGCTCGGCAAAATGGCCGTCATGGCATCGTGCAGTTCGCCGGACTGGGTGCGGTGGCACTCGTCCACGAAGACGAAGAGGTTGCCCTTGGCCTTGAATCCGGGCGGGATCGCCCTCTTCAGTTCCTGGATAAAGTCGGAGATATATTCGCCCTCTTTCCCTTCCTTCTTACCGCCGAATTTAAAAATGAGCGAGCACATCAGCCACGGCGTGATGGCGTTGAGCCTGGCAATCAGATCCGCTCCGTCCTTGGTGCGGTAGATCGTTTCATTGACGCCTCCATAAACCCTCTCAATCTGTTCATCCAGCTCCGTGCGGTCGGTAATGATCAGAACCCGCGCGTCTTTCGCGTTTTCGCGGATCCATTTCGCAAGCCATACCATAACCAGGCTTTTGCCCGAGCCCTGCGCGTGCCAGATGATCCCGCCCTCGCGGCGGCGCACGGATTCCTGCGACGCGCGGACGGCGAAATACTGGTGGTGCCGGCAAAGTTTCTTCACCCCGGCGTCGAAGACGATAAAATCATGGAGGAGTTCGAGGAAACGCGCCTTGCCGCAGAGCTGGGTCAAAGCCCGATCCAACGGGTTCTCCACCGGGCTTTCTTCCTTCCACTTCAGATAATATTTCTCCGGCGTCTCGATCGTCCCGTAGCGGAGGCCTTCGGTATCGTTGCCCGCCATTACCCATTGCATCGTGGAAAAGAAATGCTGGATGAAAACCTTTTTCTGGTTGTCCAGGTTCTGGCGGATGCCTTCAGCCACCGAAACTATCGATCGCTTCAATTCCAGCACGCCCAGCGCGATTCCGTTCACATAGAGCACGATATCCGGGCGCTTGGTATGGGCCTTGGCATCCGCCCCCAGGATGGTGACTTCTTCGGCGATGCCAAAATCATTCTTGAGCGGTTCTTTCCAGTTGATCAGCCAGACATTCTCAGTGTTCTCCCCCACATCTGGTTTTACCTTTACGCTATAGCGCAGTAGTTCATAAACAGCCCGGTTGCGGTCGTAGAGACTTATGCTGGTATCGCCCGCCGCCCTTTCGAGTTGGTGCAGGGCGCGGTTGATCAGCACCTCGGCGTAACCCTGCTTATTAAGGTAGGCCCTCAGCAGGTCCGGCTTGATATTGCGGTTGTCTTCGCGATCTTCCCAGTTGCCGAGGTATTCATACTTCAGCGTGTCGCGGAACAGCTTCACGACGCGCTCCTGGGTTTCTTTTTCTTTTTGGCCGACTGCGCTCATATCCTTTGCACTCCCTTGCGGGATGCATTCAGCACTGCCTCGACTTGGGCCTCTTGGGCCTTCACTTGGGCCTTCTTTTTAATCTGGCCAACAGTGGTCATGCTTCTCATCCGTCGGATCAGCCCGATTAGGCCGATCCGTCCAATTTTTTCGTGCCCTTGCACTCGGGATAACCCGAGCATCCCCAAAACTGCGAGCCGGTATTCTGCCCTTTGCGGGCGGTACGCAGGGCCATGGGCTTGCCGCAAAGGGGGCAGGCGGGAAGGGTTTTATCCGACTGACCCGTCCGATCCGACAAATCGGTCCGATCTTTCTTCTGGCGCTGCGCGATCCGCGCCGCGGCCAGGCGTTCGCTATAGCCGCCTTCCTCAATGAATTGCCGCTCCAGCCCCGCCACCTGCCGGTCGAGCAGGTAGTTGGCCTGGTGAATCAGGCAGATAATGGCATTGGCAACCACCGCCGAATCGGCGTGGGCCAGCCAAGGGGTGTAGGCTTCAGCATCAGTCTGATCCGTCGGCTCCGACAGCTCCGATCGATCCGTCCTATGCTTTTTCCCCACCTCTCGGACGGCTTGCGCCTGGGGATCGTCTTTGGCCCATTGCGGCAAGCCGTGTTGCCGCAGAAAGTCCTCGAAATCCAGCAGCAGCTCGTCGAGGCTGGCACGGGCGACATTGACCAGGCGCAATTCGGTCTGGCTGGAGGCGGCCGAGGCCCGACTGCCCTCTGCGATGTTCTGCCGCCCGCTCCGCGCTGCCTGGACCATCTGGTCCACTGTGCGCGACCGCGGATTCATGAAGCGATCGCAGAACGACACCGTGGCGTCGTAGATGATGGTGGTCGCCTGGAACGACCGCAACTTGCGGTAGCCGCCGCTCGGGCGGAGACGTGCTGGGCGGTCAGCTTTTTCGGTCGGATCGGTCCGCTGCCCGCCGCCCGGTGCTCCATGGTGTTCCGGTTTGCTCATGCCAGCCGAATCCTCCCGGTAAGCAGTTCCTGCATCATTCCTTGCTTGAGGTCGCGGGTCTTGGCCAGCCGCTGTTCGGGCGGAGGGTCTTCGGGCGGGCAGGATTTTCCGACCGATTAGTCCGATCCGACTTATCCGACGGATCGGTCCGCTGCCCGCCGCCCGGTGCTCCATGGTGTTCCGGTTTGCTCATACCAGCCTTGTCTTTCCCGTCAGCAGTTCCTGCATCATCCCCTGCTTGAGGTCGCGGGTCTTGGCCAGCCGCTGTTCCAAAGCGGCGATCTCAGCGTCCATGTCGGAGAGGACGGTGGCGATGGCGGTTTGTTCAGGGAGGGGGGGCAGTAATATTTCTAGCAGGAAAGAGTCCTTTTTTGATATTTCAAGGAACGTTGAGCCAATAGCTTTCTCCACCATTTGCGCCTTCATCGTTAGCAGCAGGTAGTAAAGAAATTCGTTATTCACGTTTTTGCCGCAGATCAGCGATTTGAACCCTTGGTTGGTGCATACCGCACCAGCGGCAATCTTGACCTCCCCAATCGTCGCACGGCTGCACAAGAGTAATGCCCCAGCAGGCAATAACCGTGCGGAACAACTCGCCAAGCCAAGTGCGGAGATCGTCCTTTCCGTTTCGGATAAATACTTGCCGGCAGTTCCCGTGATGTCTGTAGGCGTGCACCACTTGATGTCACCATCCCAATACGTAGGAACACTTGTTTTCGGGGTGCCTCCGCTCACAATCTCCACCACCTCCCCCAGCTTCTTCACCTCCCACTCCCCGCTAAACCCTGGCAGGCGTTTTTGACCGGTAAGAAGCTGCTGCATGGCGGCCTGTTTGAGGTCGCGCTTTTTGGCAATTAATTTCTCCAGCGAGCCGATCAGCGCATCCACATCCCCCAGCGCCCCCGCGATGGCGCGTTGTTCGTCCTTCTTGGGTGGAAATGCGATTTGAATCGCCTTTAGGGCATTTTGATTTATGTTTGTATTCGCACTAACTGTGCTGTTCGCAATTATCCGGCTTCGAAAGCCAGTCTCCCAGAAGCAGTGTTCCTTGAACTCAAGGGCAAACTGGCCTTGATCTCTAAAACGAATAAGAAAGCCGCTGAATACCGTATCAGGCAAGTCTTCTGGAACCAGAGCGGTCAATCCGACCCCTTCTGGCTTCACAGAAGAGCGGACAAACAGAACGTCGCCTCCTCGCAATTCGTAGAGCTTCCTTTCCGCCGGCGAAGAATCTACGAGTCCAAAGTTGGCTTCAGATGAGATCTTCGGGATTCCAAAGATGTCCATCAGGTTCACGAAGGGGAAGCCGTAGCCAAAATCTTCCTTGCCCTTGTTGATACCATTCTTGAACTGTCCGAGTTCACCCAACGGCTTTACATCCCAATCCTCCGGAATCACACCTACCTCGGTCTGCTTGTACCCGGGTCTTACTTCCATACCGCCCCCATCTTCTTTAGGTGCTCATCCACGCGGGCGGAGAGTGATTTCAATTCCTCGGTGAGCTGAGGCATAGGGCTGGCGTAGCGTTCGGCGAGTTCGCGAATGCGACCGGTGAGTGCCTGCGAGATGCGGTCAAGCTCGGTCTGGACGGAAGCAGTTAGCGTGGCCATCCACTTATCGTCCACGTCGATGATCTTGATCTCGGCTTCGGTGAGCTTGCCATACTTCGCGGCGACCTTGGTCTCTAGCGCTTCCTGCGCGGCCTTCAGGCGGCTCTTGGCGTCGGCTTGGCGGTCGAGCAGACCGGCGTATTCCTTGAGCATCTTCCGTTCATCAGCGGATTCCTTGTCCTGGGCGATCTCCTCCAGCCGGTTGGTCAAAGTCTTTTTGGAAATTTTGCCTTTATCGTCCATCACTTCTTCGAGAAGGCCATCCTCGACGCCGTGTTCCTCTTTAAGTTCGTCGATCTGCTGTTCCAAGGTGCCCAGTTCAGTTTCCAACGCCTCGATGGCTGCTTGCTCGGTGGCGAAGTAGCGGGCGGTCAGGAGCGCGGCCGGGATCAGGTCCGACTTGAATTTCTTTTTGCCTATGGTGAAATCGGGCTGTTCCTTGTTCTTCTTTTCTTTGGTCTCGACGATCAATCTTGGTTTGGCCGCCTCTACCCAACCGGCGTAGGCGATGAGATATACATCGTCCTGCATGGTCTCGGCCCAGTAGTCCATCAGGTGTTGGTATACGTCATAGGCATCAATCAACGGGGCTTTGCCGAAGGTGGCGAGCAGATCTTCGGAAATCTTCTCGATCAGCGCCTTGGGTTTACTGCCAACCGTGATGGTTTTCAAGCGCGGGACAGTGGCCGTCTTCCATTTTTCGAACAGGGCGGTCACGGACTGATTGAAGGTAGTGAATTCCGAATGGCCGAAGATGGTTGTTTTTAGATCGCCAATCGCCACCTTGAGTTTGCAGTATCCAGGGCGCTCCCCGGGAGCGAAGAGAATGGTACGAACTGCAGGAAATACCTGCCAGTAGCGCTCCAGCGCGTCGATGTCGCGGGTCGGAATGCCGCCGCACAGGTGGGCGTCTATATCCTGCAGGTCTTCCGGCTCGGTGCTGTCGATATAGCGCGGAAGGTTAAGGTTGAAATCGTTTTTCGGATCGCTGATCTCGGCAAGCAACACCATGCGGGAGTAGCGCGGCACCTCGGCCTGGCGCGTGAAGGTGTCCACGATCTTGTGGATATCCTGGGCGCGCAGGCGGTTTTTATTTCCATCCTTTATAAAGCCCTTGGAGGTATCGATCATGAAAATGCCCTTGCGGGCGAGGGCGTTTTCTTTGTCGAGCACGACGATGCAGGCGGGGATACCGGTGCCATAGAAGAGGTTGGCAGGCAGGCCGATGATGCCCTTGATATATCCCCGCTTAACAATCTCCCGGCGGATGTTGGACTCGGCGCCTCCACGGAAAAGCACGCCGTGCGGGAGAATGATCGCCCCTTTGCCGGTGCTTTTGAGGCAGGTGAGGAGATGAAGCAAAAAGGCGTAGTCGCCGTTCTTCTTGGGCGGGATGCCGAACTCGAAGCGTTTGAATTCATCGTTCTCGGGATTGAAACCATTGCTCCAGGCCTTATCGGAAAACGGCGGATTGGCAACCACGAAGTCAAATAATTTGAGCCGGCCGTCAGAGCCCTTATGCCGCGGATTCGATAGTGTATTTCCGTCCAGAATATCAAGTGCGGCGGCGCTACAATCGTGGAGGATCATGTTCATCTTAGCCAAGATGGTGGTGGTTTTGTCCTTCTCCTGGCCGTAGAGAGCAAGGTCGAGGCCCGTGCGCCCCTTTGCCTCATCATGGGCTTTCAATAGCAGGGAGCCGGACCCGCAAGTTGGATCGTGAATGGTCTGGCTGGTTGATTTAGCTCCACCGACACCGATTACTTGGGCCATGGTGCGAGAGACTTCTGCTGGGGTGTAAAACTGTCCCTTACTCTTGCCCGACTCGGTGGCGAAATGGCGCATCAGGTATTCGTAAGCATCGCCGAGCAGGTCGTCGCCCTCGGCCCGGTTGCTTCCGAAATCGAGGCCCTCAAAGATGGCAATGAGGTTAGAAAGGCGGTCCACCATCTCCTTTCCCTTGCCAAGTTTGCCTTCGTCATTAAAATCAGCCTCTTGAATTGTACTTAAACCATTAGCATCGAGGAGCTTATCGATGATCTTGTTGATTTTCTCACCGATCTCCTTGTCTCCCTTAAGCGCGACCATGTCGGCGAAAGTGCAACCCTTGGGTACATCGACTTGAGCGTCTTTCTTGCCAGCTTTATCCGAGACATATTTCATGAATAGGAGGACTAGGACGTAGTTCTTATATTGGGAGGCGTCCATACCGCCCCGGAGTTCATCGCAACTGCTCCAGAGCGAGCTATATAGTTCAGATTTCTTAATAGGCATCGGTGGGTTCCCTTAGATGGGCCAGATTATATTCTCAGTCGGTGGAAGGATCAATTTAAATTCCCTTTTCCATGCTTGTCATTCCCACGAAAGTGGGAATCCAGATTTCGTAATTCAATAAATTCTGGATTCCGCATGGGTGGTTATCCGCCTCCGCAGAAAACCGAGGAAAAACATGTTTCGTAGACTCTGATCCTCAAAATGATTCGATTAACCTGTATTTGATCTTAATAAAACTAAATAAAAATAACGGAACTAACGGACCTACGTCCCGCTTGTCTAGAATAATTATTTAAAAATTGGGTCTAGGCTCAAACGTTTTTTTAATAATTTAGGGATAATATCTTTTGCTGCATTTATATGTTCATCACATTCTTCGTTTCTTTTTTGGCTTTTTGCAATTCGAGCAATATCGTAATGAATAATACCTTTACTAGACGGAGAGATTACTGCATATGACAATAGATCTATTAATATTCGCTTTCTCTTTTCTTTTATATTGGGGTCATCTGATTCTACCGCAACTGCTGCAATATAATCAGCTTCCGACCAGTAGGAAGGAATTCGTTGTCGTTTGAGATATTCTTCTGCTATTTCTGTTAAACCATGCATATTAAACAAATAGGCAATTATTTCATTTTGGTGATCGCTATGTGTGTCAGTATCAAAAAACCGTCCAATCTTAGAGGAAGGGAGTCTCCTTGTTTTAATTAAAAAATATAATGCAAATAAAACTGAATATGCAGAAATAATGGCGGAGAATATTGGGCTACCCAATATTTTATTTTTTTTTGTTTCTTCATTATTTGCAGCTTCACCAAGAATGCCTTTACCTCGTAATGTAACTCGAGGATGGTCAGAAGCATTTAATTTTGAGGAAGTAAGAATAGATACTGTTACGCTTTCTCCAGGATTTAAATCTGCAAAATGCACCTTATATGAATTTTCATAAATATTTTCCGTATAATTCATCGCAGAAGCTCCAGTAATTCGGTGATTTTTGATTAATGCCGGAGTAGAATCAATATGGAAATCCACATCATCAACTATATTACGACCTTCATTCCTAATAATAATATGGTAAATTGCCAGCGTCTCTTTATCTCCGGAAAACGGAATTGTATCTGATAATAAATAAGTAAGTTTAGGCTCGCGCTTTTGTAAATAATACAGAATCATTCCTACAAGAATGGCAATGATTCCAGTAATAATGGCAGTTACAACTATCTGTTTCCAGTTTATTCCTGAACTTTCCATTAAATACTCCCTGTATACCTTTTCTATGTTTCGGTAATTAATAAATTAATTTTTTGTTGTTTATATTATTTAGCATA
Source organism: Pseudomonadota bacterium (assembly GCA_026388655.1). Taxonomy (GTDB): domain Bacteria; phylum Desulfobacterota; class JAPLJL01; order JAPLJL01; family JAPLJL01; genus JAPLJL01. The sequence continues at coordinate 5,698 of JAPLJI010000127.1, read as the reverse complement.
ATATGTATAAAATTTAATATAAAGCTTGTTTGCCTTTTTTGTATTGCAGAAAACATTTTATTATCTCCTTCATATTTGGGACATAATTTTAACAAATACAAATGAATTAATAATATTTGGTTATAAAGAATTTTACTCAATTCATGCCTACTAATCTCAAAATCAGGTATCCAGCAATTCTCTTTTATATCTGAATAATTTGTTATTTTACCATTTATGAGAAGTAAAATATTACCTTTATTATTTTTAAAATAATTAAAATATTTTTTACAATAATCACTCTTGAAAACATTATTTTCATCATCATTTAAAAGCTCTTTCAAATAAATAGGTTGGTAGATCTCTGCGCATCTTCTATCATATGACATTTTTATCAACGGTAATAATACTCTTCCCATTCCTGCAGATATCTTATCAATACCAAGTTGACATTTATCGTTCAATATTATTTTTTGCGGAAATGGAAGACCAAGCCTTCTAGAAAATAAATAATGTGTTGAAACGTTTAAAAAATAATATTTATTAATCACTAACCCAAAACAAGATGGATTATATGAGAAAAATGGCGAATCAACTCCAAATAATTGTATTCCTTTTTTATTACTATTTGTTTTATATATTAGAAGCATTCTATCTGACAATCCTATTCTATCTGATATGTAATAATGAGGAGTAAAATCAAAATAATTATTGTATAAATACCTATAACCTAACCATAATCCAACTCTAACTTTATCAAACCAACCTAATAATTTATCAAATGATTCACACGATACATTCCCTTCATTCAAAATATTTAAAATTATCCCTTTTGTTATGCCTTCTTTACTTGAATAATTAGAGTTGCAATCAAGACAAGACGGAAATACTAATTGATCAAAAGCAAATGTAATTTTCTTTCTTGAATTCCAATTATAACCAAGATATACAACTCTATTTGGATCACCTGTTAATTCTAGAAGCCAATATGGAATAACATGTTCCAGATTTCTTTCTTTAGAATGAATCTTTTTACCGCAAAAAACACAATGTTTAATCATAATTGAAAATTTAAAGATTTAGTGTATATGACAAAATATGACGTACTTTACTTCATGACATTTGAATAGATTCAATCTTTCCTGCAAATCCGCCCGCGCCCCCTGCCCTTCTTAATATAAATCCTCTTTGTGCTCTCTCAGGAATGTTTTGAGTTCGTCCTTCCATGGATTTTGCTTAGTAAATTTATCGTAAATATCTTTTAAATCAGGATTTTTAGTAATAATATTATCAATTTCTGTACTATAATTGAGAACCCAGAATACTGCAGTCAACCAATCAATTAATTTTAGGAAAGGTGTAGTCCCGATTTTTTTAATTAGACATCTAAAACCTAGGGTCAGGTCTTTACTTTGGCATTTGGGATTCATTATATCTTCCGCTTTGGATTAAAACATCACTGAACAGAATATTTTACGGATTTTTCCTGAGCGGTAAACCCAATTCTCTTCCTGGGCGTTGGCTGAGGTTCCGGCTCCTCGGGTGGGTTAAGCAACCGCATAATCTGCTGGAGAACCTCGGTTATAGCCGTCTCATGCACATTCAAACGCGTCGTCAGCTTTCGTTCCAATTCCGCCAGCTTTCGAGCCAAATCTCTCAGAACATTGGCAGCCATAATCGCCCCGTGTTCGGTAAAGGCATAAGGAAGGAATCGGGGATCACGGTGCTTTTGAGAACCGGTCGCAATTTGCGATCGGTTGCCTGCTCCTTTTGAAATCACAATTTGTGATTTCAAATGCTTAACCTCTTGATTTGTAAGGCGAAAAACAAAGTCAGGTGGGAACTTCCTTATGTTTCGTTTGACCTGTTCATTCAGTCTCCTGGTCGGCACACCGTAAATAGCGGCCAGGTCGGAATCGAGCATAACCCTCTGTCCCCGGATAAATAGGATCTTGCTCTCGATATGCTCAACAGGGATTATCTCTTTGCTCATTTTATTTTAGGATGTTCTTTACTTCCTGACATTTGGATAGATTCAATCTTTCCTGCAAATCCGCCCGCGCCCCCTGCCCTTTGTTGTCCTAACAATAACACCAATGGCTTTTCCCGTCCCCGGATTGCGAATTCATTCCGACTTTTTTCCCTTCAATTGGTTCAGCATTTTAAGCCCGAGATTCGTTATTTTATAACGCTGTTTAGAACTCCGCGGCTTGTCTGGGATAGTCATTTCGATTAGACCGCTAGCTAAGGCCGGCATGAGATAACGGTCGCGGAAGTTGGCCTGACTCTTTAGTCCAAGGTCTCGCTGTAGTTCCGCCCTGGTCTTAGGTTCGGTCAGGATTCTAAGTAACTGGGCAACTTCACCTGTGACTTCACCTGTGACTTCACCCGTGACTTCACCTTTCACTTTCGGGGTCACTTCAGGAGCAATCGGGGCCAGAGGAACGACCGTGGTGAACATATCATCTTCGTTAAAGGTCGGAGCGCCGGCTCCGGGGGCGTAAAAGGGAAGATACTTTGTGACGTTGTTGACGCCGGAACCGAGTTCCTCATAACGACCCAACTGGATCAGAAACTTGCATATGGTCGGATTTTTCGGATAGGGCGTGAAGTTCAGGGGATCAATAGGTCCGCGGCCGTGAGGAACATTCGGATTTTTAAACTCCACTTTTTCTTTGTAAATCACCATCGTGGCCGGAGCGGCGCTCGTGTATTCGCGATGGGCAATGATATTGGCCACTAATTCGCGGAAAATGCGGGAGCGCAGGCTGACGCTGGCGGTTCCTTCCAGGTAAAACGGGTCTTCGAGGTGCTTTTCGATAAAACCCATGAGCAGATCGAAGGCGTCAATCAGGTTGGTGCGCACGATCAACCGATCGTCATAACGATCCAGGTCGCGGCGGCGAAGGAGCGCGTCGAATTTGTAGCCGGGCGCGGCGCTCTGAATAATCTCGTCGGTGCCGAACATCAAAGCAGCGGCCAGGGTGTAGCCCGTCTTACCGGTGAACATGTCTTTACGCACGAACCCGGCAATGGCCAGCAGCTCTTTCGGAGCGAGAGCGGCCCAGGGATGCTGGGGGGCGCGCCCCTGCATCAGCCGCCTGGCCTTATCGAAAAGATCGGGTCGGAGGTCGGCCATCTCCAGGTGGGGCAGGACGTGCTGCTCGGTAAAGAAACTGAGCTTGCGGTTAACGAGCCCGGCAATGCGGTTCAGATCACTGATCCGGTAATCGCCATCCTCGCCGCGGAGAAATACGACACCCCCTGTCTTATGCACCTGGGAACTCGCCGGGACTTGAACCTTGATGACCAACTTGCCGCCGATTTCCACCGCATGGGGGAAGAGCAGGAACGGCGGATCCAGTTTGTTCGGGTTATTTGATAGGTTGGCAATCTCGGTTTTCATCCGATCCACCGCTTCCGGAGAAACCCCGGTCACGGTTCCATCATCAGCCATACCCAGAACAATCAGCCCGCCATCAAGGTTCAGAAATGCGCAAACCGTCTCGAAAAGGCCGCGAGGGAGAGCCTCGGCGGCTTCCTTGAATTCCAAGGCCAGGCCCTCGCGCGACCCGAATGGGCGGATGGTCGCTTTTTGTTTCATACGTGCGATTTATGGGACTTTACTTCTTGACACTTGGATAGATTCGATCTTTTCTGCGAATCCACCCGCGCCCTCTGCCCTTCCTAAATACAAATTATCCAATAACCCCTAATTCCCATAATTAATGATACCTGAAAAACATAACAAAGAAAAACCGATAGGTTTCTAAATTGAAAAAATCGGAGGATTAGATTTCAAAAATAAAATAAGAAAGAAAGGTGATTAGATTGCCGCGCTTTCCCCCTTCGCCAAGGCTTCCTCCTACGCCAAGGCTTCGGAGGACAGGTCGGAGGACAGGTCTGCTCGCAATGACGATATAAATTTACAAAATCCCTAGGGAAACCCGGAAAAGCGAGATCCTTCGCGGAGTTTACACTGAGTGAAGCGAATGTGCTCAGGATGACAAAATGGAAGACGGACTCACGTCTTTCAAAATCGCCCGATAAATCGGGCAACTACAAGTCGTTTGGTAATTGGAGCTTGGTTATTGGTGCTTGAATCTTAATGTGGTTTTGGCGAGGACTTCTTCGGCCTCTCTCATGGTTCGCTCGATCAATTCCTGGCAGGTGGGGATGTCCTCCAGCAATCCGACGATCTGGCCGGCCATCACCGAGCCTTCTTCCGGGTCGCCTTCGACGAAAGCTTTATACATCTTCCCCGAGCCGAACATGGCCATCTCCAGGGGGTCCTTCTTTTCCATCTCCATCTTCGCGAAGGTCTCCGACATGCGGTTCCGGAGGCAGCGGACCGGCATCCCGGTGATGTTCCCGGTCACGATGGTGTCCTCGGCCTGGGCTTTCAGGATGAACTGTTTGGTCGAAAGCGGCACCGGGCATTCCTCCACGCAGATGAAACGGGTCCCCATCTGAATCCCCTCCGCCCCCAAAAGGAACGCCGCCGCCATTCCCCGGCCGTCGGCGATGCCCCCGGCGGCCACCACCGGCACCTTGACCCGGTCCACCGTCTGCGGGATCAGGATCATCGAAGTCAGTTTCCCGACGTGTCCGCCGGCTTCCATTCCGGAAATAATAATGGCGTCGGCCCCGTCCTTCTCGGCCTGGACCGCCAGCCGGACCTGGGGGATAACCGGGATGCACTTGATCCCATGGGGCTTGCAGGCCCGGATGATCTTCTCCGGGTTTCCCACCCCGTAGGTCACCATCTTGACCTTTTCTTCCTTGATCACTTCCAGGACCTGATCGATAAAGGGTGAACGGGCGAGAAAATTTACCCCGAAGGGCTTATCGGTATTCTCCCGGATCTTCTGGATCTGCTCGCGGAGAACGTCGGGGGTATAAATCGTCCCCCCCAGGATCCCGAGCCCCCCGGCGTTGGAAACCGCCGCCACCAGCTGGTAGTCGGCTACCCAGGCCCTCGCGGAGAACGTCGGGGGTATAAATCGTCCCCCCCAGGATCCCGAGCCCCCCGGCGTTGGAAACCGCCGCCACCAGCTGGTAGTCGGCTACCCAGGCCATCCCCCCCTGGAAGATTGGGTACTTGATCCCCAGCATCTCCGTAATTCTGGTCTTCATCAGGTAACTCCGATAGAAGGATTCAGACGGATTTAACCGGATTCAAACGGATATCCTCTTCTTCATTAATAATGGCTTTTTCCGTATCGTCGACGAGAAGAATCTTGGCCTTGGACATGGATCCGGGTCCCCTTCCTTACCCCGGGTCATTATATCAAGCCGGGAATAAAGTAAAAATCCAAAAAAAGGGCGGCCATGATGGCCGCCCTATGTTTTTATAAAAACGTCATTCCCGCGAAAGCGGGAATCCAGAATTTAAACTGGACCCCTGCTTCCGCAGGGGTGACGATTGTCCCGTTTACCGGCTACCCGCTATCGATCTGGTTTGCCGGTCTTCCCGGTTCGTTTGATTTGACTCGAAACTCGCAACCCGAAACTCGAAACTATTTTCTGCTATAGTCCCACAATCGCCACGCTGCAGACGGAAGCCGCCGGGAAGCCGCCCAGGTTGTGGGTCAGGCCGTAGCGTGGGTTCTTGATCTGGCGGTCGCCCGCCTTGCCCTGGAGCTGCTTGTACATCTCGTAGAGCATCCGGAGGCCGGAAGCCCCGATCGGGTGGCCGAAGCATTTCAGGCCGCCGTCC